>JAIKYQ010000039.1 GCA_024683035.1 Eubacterium sp. | reverse complement strand
TGTTTTTCACCCTTGTCATTCATTTCCTGAACTCTTTTGAGCAACTTAGGCTGCACAAAAGGTCCTTTTTTAGTACTTCTACTCATTATTCAGTTCCTTCCTTTCCAGCCTTACTTGCTATTTCTGCGCTTTACGATAAGTTTATCGCTGCGGTTGTGTGATTTTCTTGTCTTGTAACCGAGAGCAGGTTTGCCCCACGGTGTAACAGGTCCCGGACGACCGATAGGTGATTTACCCTCACCGCCGCCGTGCGGATGGTCACACGGGTTCATAACGGAACCGCGGACTGTCGGGCGGATACCCATGTGGCGCTTGCGGCCTGCTTTACCGATGTTGATCAGGTTGTGATCGCCGTTTCCGATGATACCGACTGTAGCGCGGCAGTTCAGAGGAACCATGCGCATCTCGCCGGACGGCAGACGCAGCGTTGCGTAGTTGTTTTCTTTTGCCATCAGCTGTGCACCGACGCCGGCCGAACGGACCATCTGGCCGCCTTTGCCGGGATGCAGCTCGATATTATGGACCATGGTACCGACCGGGATGTTTGCCATCGGCAGGCAGTTGCCGGGACGGATTTCGGCATTCGCGCCGTTCATGATCACGCTGCCGACCTTCAGGCCTTCCGGAGCCAGAATATAAGCTTTCTGTCCGTCAGCGTAGCAGATCAGTGCGATATTGGCGGTACGGTTCGGATCATATTCGATCGCCTTGACCGTTGCCGGGACATCATCTTTCAGACGTTTGAAGTCGATGATGCGGTATCTTCTGCGTGTGCCGCCGCCCTGATGGCGAACTGTGATCTTGCCCTGGTTGTTGCGGCCGGCATTCTTTTTCAGTACTACAGTCAGTGATTTTTCCGGTGTGCTCTTCGTGATCTCGGAAAAATCCGACCCTGTCATATGTCTTCTTGACGGGGTATAGGGATTATAGGTTTTAATTCCCATGAGAGTAATCTCCTTTCAACAGATGTTTGGTTTCGCGCGTCCCCGCGCCTAGTTCGGATTATTATAATCCTTCGAAGATCTCAATTTCCTTGCTGTCTTCGGTGAGGGTAACGATTGCCTTTTTGGTGGCAGCCGTTCTGCCATAGATCATGCCGCGGCGTTTTTTCTTGCCCTGCTGATTCATGGTATTGACACTTTTGACCTTCACGCCGTCAAACAGTTTTTCGACTGCGTCCTTGATCATGGTCTTATTTGCATCCGGATGAACCTGGAAAGTATACTTCTTTTCGCTCATCTGGTTCATGCTTTTTTCGGTGATCATCGGGCGGATGATCACGTCATAATACTGAATGTTAGCCATTATGCGTATACCTCCTCGATGGATGCCACACTGCTCTTGGTCGCAATGACAGTGTTGTGTTTCAGGATATCATAGACATTGATGCATTCCGGCGCTGTTGTCGCCACGTCCGGCAGATTTCTGGCGGATACCACGACGTTGTCGCTGTCTTTTCCGATGATCACAAGCGCGTCATCAACTTTCAGGGCATCCAGCACCTTCTTCATGTCTTTTGTCTTCGGGCCTTCGAATTTCAGCTCGTCCAGCACCAGGAATTTGTTCTCCCGCACTTTGCTGGTCAGAACAGACTTAAGCGCAGCCTGTTTTTCCTTGCGATTCATCTTGAAGGAATAATCGCGCGGTGTGGGAGCAAAAACGATACCGCCGCCTGTCCACTGCGGGGCACGGATGGAACCCTGGCGGGCATGTCCTGTTCCCTTCTGTCTCCACGGCTTGCGTCCTCCTCCGCTGACCTCTCCGCGTGTTTTGGCCTTCTGTGTTCCCTGCCGGTTGTCAGCCAGCTGAAGGCGGACCGCCTGGTGAACCAGGTTTTCCTTGATCTCGACGCCGAACACGGCATCGGAAAGTTCCATCGTTCCGACTTCATTTCCTTCCATATTGTAAACAGATACTTTAGCCATCTGTGTGTCCTCCTTTCCTGCTCCGGATTACTTTGCCGCTTTAACGGATTCTTTGATGGTGATCAGGGATTTCTTGGGTCCCGGCACCGAACCCTTCACAAGCAACAGATTGTTTTCGGCATCCACACGGACAACTTCCAGATTCTGAACCGTCACTTTGACATGGCCCATCTGTCCGGGCATCTTTTTACCTTTGAAGACTTTGCTCGGATCGGATGCGGCGCCGTTGGAACCGGCATGACGATGATATTTGGAACCATGTGTCATCGGTCCGCGGGACTGTCCGTGACGTTTGATCGCGCCCTGGTAGCCTTTACCTTTGCTGATCGCGGTAGCATCGATATGATCACCGACAGCAAAGATATCTGCTTTGATTTCCTGCCCGGCGGCATATTCGGATGCATTATCGAACCGGAATTCACGCAGGAATCTCTTGAAAGGAACCTCAGCCTTTTCGAACTGTCCCTGCCGCGGCTTGTTGACCAGCTTCTCGCGGATATCCGCAAAGCCGACCTGCACCGCACTGTAGCCGTCGTTCTCTTCCGTCTTAACCTGCGTAACAACACAGGGGCCGGCCTCAAGGACCGTGACCGGAATGGAAACGCCGTTCTCATCAAAGATCTGCGTCATACCGATTTTTGTTGCCAGAATTGCTTTGTTCATACTTTCTTCCTTCTTTCTTTACAGCGGAGCATTGCTGCTCATGTACATGTACCTTTCGGCAAACCGGATGGGCTTACCGCTGTTTCATCTTGATGTCGATATAAACACCGGCGGGCATCTCGAGACGGGACAGGGCGTCGACCGTCTTCTGTGTCGGTGTGATGATATCGATCAGTCTCTTATGGGTTCTCTGCTCGAACTGTTCGCGGGAATCTTTGTATTTGTGCACCGCGCGCAGGATCGTAACAACTTCCTTTTTAGTAGGAAGGGGAACCGGGCCGCTCACGACAGCGCCGGTCTTTTTGACGGTTTCAATGATCTTCGCGGCGGAGCTGTCCACCAGCTGATGATCGTACGCCTTCAATGTGATTCTCATTACTTGACTTGCCATAAAAAAAGTCGCCTCCTTTTCGTACGTTTGTACGGCGGTTGGTGACTGTACACTTGCTCGTGTGTGTCTTAATCATTCTCACACGCTGTCTCCACTCTTCTGGTGGACCTATGTTGTACAGTGACTTTCGCCAGTATCTTGACTTGACATTTGCTCCACGGAGTTCCCAGCTTCAGGGAGCTGCAATCTCTCGCTTCATAGCTCTTATGTCACAGCAGGTCTATTCTACACAAGTTGTATACAAAATGCAAGCATTATTTTTTCTTTTTCTTGGGATGCGGATTGCAGCCGGCAGCCGCATACTTTTACCGCTTGCCTGAACCACTCCGCTGAGCTAACTGCCAACTTCGACCGGTCGGCCGGGATGTTCATGAACGATCTATTCTCATCCCGCCCGCCTGGTCTGCGTAAGCAGTGGATCTCAGCTGCGTTCCATTCAGAATGCGCGCTTGTAAAAGTATGCGGCTGCCGGCTGCTGTCCACGTTTTGAAAGCCAGCGTTCCGACTGGAAACAGGTCCCCATAAGCCGACTGTCGGAGCATGGCCGGTACTTAGCGAGCCTGAATGGCGAGATTAGTACCGCTGCCAATGCGACCAAGCGCGAGCGTGTCGGCGATGGGGTTCTGTATCCGGGAGGAATGCGTCCGTTTTGTCATCTAAGGACTTATATATAGAAAAGATCACAGCAGGCTGAACCTGCTGCGATCTGTCATCCGTCAAACCGTTTTATTAAAGCACGTCTGAATAATCGATCAGCGTTACGCCGCTGCTGTCCTTGGTCATTTTCGGTTCAAGACCCGCGGCATAGGCTTTGGACATCAGTTCTTCTGCCGTGTGCACCGGCATGGCCAGTTCGATCTCACCCGCTTCATTCTGCGCAGCCGCATCTTCAAAAGCATCAGCCTGCTGAACAGCCTCACTGGCCTGCGGATGTTCGTAGCGGTTCAGCTGCTGGTTCTCCAGCGCTGCCTCCAAAGCAGCCTGTACATCCGGCAGTTCACCGGTTCCCAGCGGCAGCTCCTCTTTCCCTGTGACCGGCTCTTCAGCCGGAGAAGTAAAATGGGAAAGCTCTGTCATGCCGTCATTGGCGGCCTTCGGTTCTTCATATACCGGCCGGCCGGCAGCGGTGTTATCTTCATTAAAGAGTCCGGCAGGCGGTGCCGGCTGCGGCAGAGCACCCGAGATCTCACGAAGCGACTCGGTCTGGCGCTTCTTTTCAGCCAGTTCCCGGTAGAAACGGTCATCTTCCGCATCTTTGTCCGAGTCCCTGTGTCTGTCGAAGATTTCATCATCATCGTCGTCGTCATCGTTCGGGTTGCGAATTGCTTCCGATACGATGAACAGTACGATAACGGTTGCCAGCAGCAGACCCAGCAGGATCAGGCCGGGCAGTGACTGGGTAGCGATCGTAAGATAACCGATCAGCGGAACCGTGAAGATTGCTCTTGTAAAGGCGTCGCCCAGACGCACGGTGGTTTCTGTTCCGCCTGTGACCTGCGCCGTGTTGGTGCCGTGGTCAAAAGACACGACCTCGTGGATATACAGAGAATCGTTGTCCATATCCACCACTTTATCGCCGACCTGAATATCAGACGTCTTCTCTTTCCGGGCATAGATCACGGAACCGATGGACTTGTTGCTGATCATCCCGTCCTGCACGATGATGGTATCGACATTACCCACAAACTGCGGAACGATCAGGGCCGCACCTGCGCCAATAAAAACTACTAATATAAGACCAATTATAAATTTCAGAAATTTTGACATAATCATTCTCCCACTCGATTTACACTCAGCGCTATTATAAACCGAATCTGCGTCGAATGCAAGAAAGGATATCAGATACCCAGCGGTATGTCCGGATCAGATACCCTGCGGCGCACCCGCCAGGAAGTCATTGATCTGTTTGACCAGGTCTTCCACGGTGGCATCATCCATGCCGTGCACCATGCCCGCTTCCCGAAGGGTTTCTCCTGTGGCCGCTTCGCAATGAATGCAGTGCATGCCTTTCTGGATCAGAATACCCGCAATGGCCGGATCCTGTTCCAGTATCTCGATAATGGTCATATCAGCATTGATCGTCATTGTACTCTCCTCCTCTTAAATAGGTGATCATAAAAACAGGGCGGTCTGCAGACTCTCTGGCCGCATGACCGCCCTTTTCCTCAAAAACCGAATTTCTTATTCAGCTGAAATAGCGCCGGTCGGGCAAACCCCTTCGCAGACTCCGCAATCTACGCAGGCATCCGCGTCGATAACATACTTTGTATCTCCCTGGCTGATAGCACCGGTCGGGCATTCGCCTTCGCAGGAACCGCAGCTGACGCATTCATCAGAAATAACACGTGCCATAACTAAATCCTCCTTATAATAACCTCTTGTCCTCAAAACACGTTGGAACATTTCCACGTTCAAACGTTATTGTATACCCGGGTATAAGAGTTAGACAAGTATTTATTTTAGTACAATTCTTTAACCCGCGTTTAATTCGGGATCAGCTTTCACTGCGCCGTTCCGCATTGACAAATTTGGTATAATCCGGCAGCCACGCCAGGTTGATGGTACCGATCGGGCCGTTTCGCTGTTTGGCTATGATCACTTCACAGATTCCTTTCTGTTCGGAGTCTTTATGATAGTAGTCATCCCGGTACAGGAACATGACCACGTCAGCATCCTGCTCAATGGCGCCGGACTCACGCAGATCGGAAAGAATCGGCCGGTGGTCTCCCGTTCTGGTCTCAACAGCTCGCGACAGCTGCGAAAGGGCCACGACCGGAACGTTCAGTTCCCGTGCGAGCGCTTTCAAAGAACGCGATATTTCGGAGATTTCCTGCTGGCGGGAATCCGCCGATCTTTTGCCGCTTCCGGACATCAGCTGCAGATAGTCGATCATGACGATATCGAGTCCGTATTCCAGTTTGTATTTCCGGCATTTGGAACGCAGTTCCCGGATCGAAATACCAGGAGTGTCATCTATGATCAGGTTGGAATTGCCGATCACACTCACGCTTTCGATCAGCTTCGTCCACTCCGACTCTTTCAGATTGCCGTTGCGCAGCTGCTGGGAATTGATGCGGGAATCCATGGCAAACAGGCGGTTGATCAGCTGCTGGCTGGACATTTCCAGACTGAAAATAGCCACATGCCGGTTCTGCTTAAATGCCATGTATTCAGCGATATTCAGTACAAAGGCCGTTTTTCCCATGGAAGGCCGGGCCGCCACGAGGATCAGTTCGGAATTCTGGAATCCGGACGTTTTATAATCCAGATCCGTAAACCCGGTCGCCAGTCCTGTTACATTGCCCCGTGTTTTGGCTGCCTGTTCAATGGCATGAAAAGCCTGCAGTACGATCTCCCGGATCGGTACAAACTCACCTGTATTGCGGGTCTGAAACAGAGTAAACAGCTTTTTCTCGGACTCGTCCAGAATCTTGTCTGCCGGTTCATTTCCCAGATAGCAGGAATCTCCCACTTCTTCTGTCAGATGGATCAGCCGCCTCAGAATAGCCTTTTCCGACACAATATTGGCATAATGCCGTATATTGGCCGATGTCGGTACGGCTGCCAGCAGATCCCGGACATATTCCATATCCGAGATTTCCGGCGGAACATTCTTTTCCCTGAGACGATTCTGCAGCGTGATCAGATCGACTTCGCTGCCTTCTGTAAAGAGTTCTGTCATCGCATCGAAAATAATCCCGTACTGCTTCTGATAGAAATCATCGGCAGTCAGAATTTCCGAGGCCGTCTGAATTGCCGCCCGGTTCATCAGCATGGAACCGATCACGGCCTGTTCCGCTTCTTCGCTGTGCGGCAGTATACGTTTGATCACAGACTCGTCCATGTGCTCTCCCTGTCGTTTACTCTGCCGTTACGATCACTTTCAGAAGGGCCGTTACCTGCGGATGCAGTTTAATCTCCACGGTCTGTTCTCCGGTTTCTTTGATCGGCGACGCCAGCTGGATTTTTTTCTTATCCAGGTCGAAGCCCAGCTGTGCTTTCGCGGCATCCGCGATGGACTGTGCGGATACCGAACCGAAGACCTTGCCGTTTTCACCTACTTTGATCGGGATCGAAACGCTGCAGGGATCCAGCTTCTCTTTAAAGGCTTTGGCTGCATCCAGGCTTTCCTGCGCCACCTTTTCCTGATGTGCATGCTGCAGCTTCAGGGAATTCAGATTGGCCGGCGTTGCCTCCACACCCAGCTTTTTCGGCAGCAGCATATTGCGGGCGTATCCGTCACTGACATTGACGATCTCTCCCTTTTTGCCGAGAGATTTCACGTCCTCCAATAAAATGATCTTCATTCGAGCTCTCCTCCTTCCAGCATTTCATCCAGTATCTGTTTCAGTTTTTCCCGCGCCTCTTCGATCGTATAACCGGGCAGCTGGGCACCGGCAATATTCAGATGGCCGCCGCCGCCCATTTTTTCCATGATGATCTGCACGTTGATCTCATCGATCGCACGGGCACTGATATAAATGGTATGATTATAGTCCGTCAGGACAAACGAAGCTTTGACATTATTGATGTCCAGAAGCTGGTTGGCTGCCTGTGAAGCCACGATCGTCGGACTAGTCAGATCAGCCGAAGGACATATGGATATGGCAAAATGCTCTCGGTACATCTCAACATTGCGCAGCACCTCACCCTTGACGCGGTATTCATCCATGTTCTCCCGGAACATTTTCCGTACCCGGGTCATATCGGCGCCGCTCCGCCGCAGGAACGCAGCCGCTTCAAATGTCCGCACACCAGTTTTCTGCATGAAGTTGTCGGTATCTACCATGATCCCGGCATAAAGGGCATCCGCTTCGATATTGCGGATTTTGACTTCTTCCGGAAAATACTGCAGAACCTCGGAAACCATTTCGCAGGTGGATGAAGCGTATGGTTCGATATAGGACAATACCGCGTTGCGGATGTAATTGTCAGACTGTCTGTGATGATCCAGCACCACGATCGTCCTGGTCTGCTGAAGCAGTTCTTCACATTCGGTATAATCCGGTTTATTGGTATCTACGACCACTAGCAGAGTATCGTTGTCGACCATCTCCCTGGCTTCCTGCACGGAAACCAGCATGTTTTTCTCATAATTGGTATCCTGTTCGAAACCGGAAATGAACGGTTTGGTACTGCTGGTGGGACTGTCGATCACAATATGGGCCAGCCGGTTCAGTGTCATGGCGGCACGGCAGATCCCGACAGCGGCGCCGAAGGCATCGATATCCAGCAGCTGATGGCCCATCACCACCACCTTTTCCTTGCTGTCTATGAATTCACGCAGCGCATGCGCCTTCACACGGGCTTTGACCCTGGTTGTTTTTTCCACGGCCATGGATTTTCCGCCGTAATAGCTGATACTGTTCCCGTCCCGGAGAACCGCCTGGTCCCCGCCTCTTCCCAGGGCCAGTTCAATGGCACTGCGGGCCGATTCGGCATTGGCCGTGTAGGATCCGTTATTTGCACCGACACCGATACTGAGGGTGATGGCCATATCATTTCCGATGTTGACGGTCTTGACTTCTTCCAGGATCTGAAAACGGTTTGCCTTCAGTTCTTCCAGAGAACGGGCGCGCATAAATACCAGATACTTATCGATTTCAAATTTTTTTACAACGGCATCCAGATCCAGAAAATACCGTGTGATCTTGCGGTCGATCAGAGCGGTAAGCAGCGAACGCCGTACGTCTTCCACGCTTTCCAGCGCTTCATCGTAGTTATCCAGATAGATCAGAGCGAGCACCATCGTCTCTTCTTCATATCGGCGCATATAATCCCGCAGCTCCGTCACATCACGGAAAAGCAGGGCATACATGGAAACGGGCTCTTCTTCTTCTGTGCGCTCCAGCATTCTGGAAGAATCGATCAGAGAATCCAGTGCGATCCCCTGCACGGAAACCTCAAACTTTTTGTCCCCGTATTCCGTTTCGATCTCGGCCAGTTCTTCCGTATCGGGCAGACGGTCTTTGGTAATATCCGGAAACAGACTGGTTATGGAACGTTTGTAGTGATGATAGTCTTTTCCTGTCAGCTCCGCGAACGCGTTGTTAAACCAGAGCAGATGCCCGCTCTGATCCGTCAGCGCATACGGAAACGAAAAATCCAGCATGATCTGCTTCTGGATCTGTCCGTACTGTGTGGCAAAGGTGATCAGCTCGTTCATAAGAACGGCCTGCTTGCGGATATAGCGCGCCACGAGAACGATCGCGTAGACAACAATGGCAGCCGTCATAAGGAATCCGGCCTGCTGATTGATGACATACACGCCGATATTCACGGCCACCGGGATCACAAGCAGCCAGAGCGGCAGCGTCAGGATCTTATTCAGTTCTCCGATACTTTTTACTTTATTCATAACCGTGTCAAAAGGGCGGCCCCTGTTGTGATAAACACGGCCGCCCGTCTGTTCTGTGTGCGCCGGATCGCTGCTGCCTTAGTGGAACGGCAATTCCTCGTCGATTCCATCCGGAATGTTCATGAAACCGTCTGCTGACACATCGGCAGAAGGTGCGGGAGGCGCGGCGGCAGGCGCCGGCTGTGCCGGCATCGGGGCCGGAGCCGCATTCTGCCAGGAAGTATTCTGTGCAGAAGCGTTCCTGCTCTCCGCGAATTCCTGTTCCTCTACCACCACATCGGTCGTATATACTTTGGTACCGTCGTTGCGCGTATAGCTTCCGGTCTGGATCCGGCCCGTGATCGCAATCTTCGTCCCCTGGTGCAGATACTTTTCAGCAAATTCAGCTGCCCGTCCGAAAGCAACGCAGCCGATGAAATCTGCCTGCTGGTCCTGATCCTGCCGGCGGAAACGTCTGTCTACCGCCAGTGTATACCGCGCAATGGCCTGTGCATTTTCGCCCTGTGAATACCGGATATCCGGTTCTCTGGTCAGGCGTCCCATCAAAATAACTTTATTCATAAATCCTATCCTCTATTCGTCCGCAGAAACGCGGTTTTATGCGTGATAAGGATACCACATTCTCTTCCTGCATTCAAGTCGCATAAATTACGCAACCCAACATCGCTGATAAAGCAGACGGCGGCCGCATATTTTTACCGCTACTACTATGTATTTAGTGGTTGATATTCCTATCTTCCAGATAGGATGTTATCCATCTTGTTGCTTAAGCTGTTAGAATGAGGTGGCAATCGGTCTGGCCTTTAACCGCTAGGACTTCGCGTCCGTAGGTAAGTCAGCCAACCAGCCCTCATTCGCAGCGTTCGTTTTACGCAGGTTGAACTCCCGTTCGTGTGAAACACCCAGTAGATTGAATAGGCAATGAGAAAACTGGTATCGACCATTGCCAATACATTCAAAGGAGTAGCTTTCATGAACGCAGTTGGTATTGATGTTTCTAAAGGCAAGAGCACTGTTGCAATCTGTCAGCCGGGCGATCAGGTCATTCTCAACCCCTGTGACTTTCACCACACCCAGTCGGATATTTCATCCCTGATCGGGATTATCAAAGGCCTGGATGGCGAGACGAAGGTCTGCATGGAGCACACGGGCCGATACTATGAGCCGGTCGCCACCTGGCTCTCCGATGCCGGTATATTCGTCAGTGCTGTAAACCCCATCCTGATCAGACAATTCGGTGATGATTCCCTTCGAGCTCCCAAAACAGACAAGGCCGATGCGAAGAAAATCGCCCGTTATACTCTTGACCGCTGGGTAAAACTGAAGCAGTATAGTCATATGGATGAGACACGCAACCAACTGAAGACCATGAACCGGCAGTTCGGGTTCTACATGGATCAGAAGACCGCGATGAAGAACAATCTCATCGCACTTCTTGATCAGACCTATCCTGGTGCCAATACTTTCTTTGACAGCCCTGCCCGCAGTGACGGCAGCCAGAAATGGGTGGATTTTGTCTATACCTACTGGCATGTGGACTGCGTCCGGGGAAAGTCCCTTGAGGCCTTTACAGAGCACTATATGAATTGGTGTAAGCGCAAAGGCTATAATTTCATCGCCGCCAAAGCTGAAGAAATTTACAATGACTCTGTTGATCTGATCGCTGTATTCCCTAAAAACGCCAATACCAAGATGCTGATACATCAGGCTGTGGATATGCTGAACCTCGCGTCCAAGACCGTCGAATCTCTTCGTACGGAGATGGATCAGACAGCTGCAACACTTCCGGAATACCCGGTCGTCATGGCAATGAACGGTGTCGGCCCTACGCTCGGTCCTCAGCTTATAGCTGAGATCGGAGATGTGACCCGCTTTGTAAAACGAGGCTCATTGACGGCCTTTGCGGGCGTTGATCCGGGCAAAAACGATTCCGGCAAGTATTCTCAGAAAAGCGTGCCTACCTCTAAGAAAGGATCTCCGCACTTAAGAAAAACACTTTTTCAGATCATGGATGGTTTGATCAAGCGATCACCCATTGATGATCCCGTTTATGCTTTTATGGATAAGAAACGGGCTCAAGGCAAGCCTTACTATGTGTATATGACTGCCGGTGCCAACAAGTTCCTCCGGATCTATTACGGACGGGTCAACGAATATCTATCCTCTCTTTTAGAAAGCGAATAACCGGAATCCTCATTGCATATCTCAGGCCATCATCTTTGGGTGGCCTTCTTGTGATGCCGTAAATTCAACCTGTATAAAATTTTCAAAGTACATCATTTTCTGCTTGACTTTTTATTTGCAGACTTGCCTGAACCACTCCGCTGAGCTAACTGCTAACTGCGACCGGGCGGCCGGGATGTTCATGAATGATCTATTCTCATCCCAGCCGCCTGGTCTGCGTAAGCAGTGGATCTCAGCTTCGTTCTTTTCAGGATGCGCGCTTATAAAAGCATGTGGCCGCCGGCTGCTTTCTACGCTTTGAAAAACAGCATTCCGACTGGAAACAGGTCCCCATAAGCCGACTGTCGGCGATGGGGTTCTGTATCCGGGAGGAGTGCGTCCGTTCAGGAACCTATAGCAACATGAACATGTACACCCAGGCAAGTTACAGCACAACCGTTTTTCTGTACTGGCAGCGGACTGTCCCTTTCAGAAGCAGCGGGCCGTCCGGTTCTGCGCTGATTTCCAGAGTGCCT
>JAIKYQ010000211.1 GCA_024683035.1 Eubacterium sp. | reverse complement strand
GGTATTATGCTATGAGGGAAAAAGTACAGAATTCATAATGGGAGAAAAACAGAAAAGAAAGAAACGCAGAGGCAGACGCATCCTGCGGTGGATCCTGGCCGCAGCCATTCTGGTTACGGCGGCGGCAGCTCTGAATCTTGTCATACAGAAGCAGAAAGCGGACAGAGAAATGGACCGGATACAGGAAGAGATCATGGCCGGTTACGGAGAAAATCACAGGCGGGATGATGAGGCATATGACCATGCGCTGGCTGTTTCCTGCCGGAACGGGACCTTTATCGGACAGGAAAACGAACAGGTACGTTCCTATAAGGGGGTTCCGTATGCCCGGCCGCCTGTCGGAGATCTCCGGTGGAAGCGGCCCGTTGCAACGGCAGAAGACCAGGGGGTATACGAGGCCTTCTATTACGGAAAATCCGGGATTCAGACAAAAGCGGAAACCGAACGGGCATCTCTGTATCCGCAGGGCGAGGACTGTCTGACGCTGAACATCTGGACCAGTGACGCCGTATCGGCAGACGCCAAACCCGTGATGGTTTTCTTTCCGGGAGGCGGTTATGGCTGGGGCGGCACGGCAGATCCGCTCTATGACGGGCAACAGTTTGTTCAAAAATGGCCGGATGTCGTGCTGGTAACGGTGAATTACCGGATCGGCCTGATGGGATTTATGGATTTCTCGGAAGTGGAAGGCGGCGAAGCCTTTGCAGAAAGCGGAAATCTGGGGCTGCTGGATCAGGTCTGCGCCCTGGAATGGATCCGGGACAATATTGCCGGTTTCGGAGGAGATCCGGACCAGGTGACGATCTTCGGGGAGTCTGCCGGAGGGAGCAGTGTCAGCCTGCTGCCCCTGATGGAGGGAACAGACGGGCTGTTCCGCCGGATCATAGCCCAGAGCGGTACCGTGCAGTTTACCTACAGCAGGGAAGAAAGCCGGACACTGACACAGAAGCTCCTGAAAGAAACCGGCGCTGTATCCATGGATGATCTGATGGCTCTTTCCGAAGAGGAGCTGATGAAGGTCAACGAATCTCTGAACGATTACAATAATTTTCCGGAACGGGACGGGATCATCCTGCCGGAAGATCCGTATGAGGCATACCGCAGCGGGAAGGCATCCGGGGTGGACATGCTGATCGGCAGCAATGCGGATGAAGCCCGCTACTGGATCGGGGAAGTCGGAGGATACGGCATGTATAAGCTGGCCGGCTCGCTGCTGTTTAAGAGTACAAGGGAGAGGATCTATCCGCAGGATCGTCATTATGTGAATGATTTTATGCGCCTGCAGACCGATGCGAGGATCTGGAATCGTACGGAGTTTCTGAACGAGCTGCTTTTCCGGGTCCCTGCCATTGTGCAGGCGGAGGCGCATGCCGGCAGCGGCGGCAATACGTACATGTATTACTGGACAAAGGAGTCGGCGATCCCGCACTACGGCGCCTGTCATGCGGTGGAGCTTTCCTATCTGTTCAACAATCTGGACGATACCATTTTTACGGGAGAGAAAGCCGATGCTTCCCTTGCGGAAGAAGTCCAGGAAATGTGGGTCAACTTTGCAAAAAGCGGAGATCCTTCTACGGCGGAGCATCCGTGGGAGCGCTATGACACGCAAAAGCGGAACACGATGTTCCTGGGTGACGAGATCCATCCGGCAGAGGATCCGATGCCGGAACAGCGGGAATTGATCCGGCCGCTTCTAAACTACTGGATCAACGGGTATTATGGGGTTTACGATTATGCGGTAAAATATATGCGCAAGGAAATCACCATCTTCCTGGTGCAGCTGCTGATCCTGCAGGGAATTGTGTTTGCGGGATATCTGGGATACAGATGGATCCGGAAGAGAAAAAGGTCATAAACTGCGTGTGGGACATATAGAACAGGCTAGAAGAAAGAAGGACAGGAAAATGCGAATCCTAGACCAGTGTTTTGCGAAAGAAGAAATAAATACGGGCAGACAGCCGGAAATCGACCTGCTGAAGGCGTTTCTGATCATCGGTATGATTTTTGTTCATGTCTATGAAGACTGTTTTGAATCTCACGGGGTGCTGACAGATGTGATCTGTGAGTATGCATGTGTCATCATCGGCGCGGCATCTTTTATGTTCTGTATGGGGATCGGCATGCAGTATTCCCGCCGTGTCAATGCCAAAAACATGGCATTACGGGGGCTGCAGCTGCTGGCGACCGGCCAGCTTCTGAATCTGGCGCGCAATGTCCTGCCCAATATGATCGCCTATGCCGTCTATGGCGGAAAATGGTTTCTGGCGGAAGAAATGCTGGTGCTGCAGGCGGATATCCTGACGTTTGCCGCCCTTACCTTCTTTTTCATGGCGCTGCTGCTGAAGCTGAAACTGACACCGGGCAGGATCCTGCTTGCGGGGGCCGTACTCAATATCGCGGCGCTGATCTGCAATTATACGGTGCAAAGTCCGGAAAGCTACCTGGCCAGTCAGCTGCTGGGATTCCTGATCATTACCAAAGCCGAAAGCTATTTCCCGTTCTGTTCTTATTTCTTTTTCGTGGCATTCGGCTACTATGTGGGGAGCTGGTATCGCCGGCTCAAGGATAAGGACAGAGCCTGTTCGTTTGTGATCCGCGTGATCGTGCCGATCTGTACGGTATATTATCTGATCCGTTTCTTTGTACCGATGCCGTTTTTGCCTGAAGTATCCAGTGATCTGCAGTACAATCTGCAGCCTTTCCCGGATGCGGTCGCGACGAGCCTGGTCAGTATCATCCTGCTGGTCGTCTTTTATAAGATCGTGAAGGTGTTCTTTCACGGAGAAGCTCCGGCGCCCGTCCGGAGCATTTCCCGGAACATCAACCGGTATTACTGCATCAGCTATGTCTTCATCCTTCCCCTGCAGACGATCCTGGTGGCAAAATTCGGGGGACTGCCCGCGGGTGATGCGGCTCCGTTCTGGATCGCCGTCCTGGTCTGCGTGCTGTGTGCCCTTCTGATCAAAGTGTATGACCGGACACTGGCAAAGGTCATACAGAAAAGGAAACCGGCCGCGGTATTGTGCATGTACGCCCTGTATTTTATCCTGACCATCGCGGTGCTGGTGTATGTATACCCGAAACTGGATGTATATCCGAATATATGGAACAATTACTTGCTTAATGACTTAAAAGGGACAGGAGGAGTTTTATAATGAAGAATCAGGGAGAGTTGCTGTTTTCCGAGTGGCTGGAGGACATGGCGGTGCGGTACGGCGACAGGCCCGCGCTGACCTGCGGGCTCACGGTTTCCTATAATCAGCTGCTGGACGCGTCCCGCCGCTGCGCCGCGCGTCTGATCGGGACCGGCGTGCAGAAGGGCGACCGTGTGCTGCTCTGGGCCATCAACGGGATCGACTGGATGGTGGAATTCTTCGGGATCACGATGGCCGGCGGTGTGGCAACACTGATGAATTACGGCCTGAACGCGGAAGACGTTACGGAGCTGACCAAAGCAGTCGGTGCTTCCTGGGCGCTGATCGGCGGCAATAAGGTCTCGGCTGTGGATCCGATGGGAGCGGCCAAAGCCGTGATCATGGGCGGCGTACCGATGGAGCATATCCTGCGTACGGACGAGCTGCTGAAAGCTTCTATGGATGCTTCGCAGCCGCTGGACATGGCCGTCCTGCAGGATCGTCTGGCACAGACGAAACCGCGGGACACGCAGTTGATCATCTTCACGACCGGAACGACATCCCTGCCGAAAGCGGTGCAGCTTTCCTCCGCCTCCGTTCTCTGCGATACCTATGGCGCGCTGGAACTGATCGGGGACGATATCAGGGACAAAGGCTGCGATGCCTTGCCGCTGTTCCACAGCTTTGGCATGATCGTTGCCTGCGTCATGATGGAAAACGCGGCACAGTGCTTCCTGGTCGCGGATATCAAGCCGCAGCCGCTGATCGATCTCGTCGCAGCCCATCAGATCCGCGTCATCGCTACCGTCGGCGCGGTATACGGGATGGTGACGGCCATGCCGGACTTCGCCGAAAAGATCGTCGGCAAGGTAGATACCTGCATTGTCGGCGGCGGCTTTACGACACCGACGGAGATGATGCGTGTGGAAAACGCGCTGGGCGGCGGCAGGCTGCTGATCGGGTATGGGCAGACCGAATGCTCTCCGGTTATCTCCGTCAATGTCAGCACGGATCCGCTGGAGCGCCGCGCGGTATCGGTGGGCCGGATCCTTCCCAACATCGAAGTACGCATCTGGCGCGAAGGGATCGGTTTCCTTTCGCAGGGAGAGATCGGAGAAGTGCTGGTAAAAGGACCGATCACCATGAATGGCTATCTGGGCCTGGATGAGGAAGCGCAGCCTTATGACAGCGAGGGCTGGCTGCATACCGGCGACCTCGGCATGATCGCGGAAGACGGACTGCTGCAGCTGGCCGGCCGCATCAAGGATATCATCATCCGCAGCGGTGAGAACATTTCGCCGTCAGAGATTGAAAAGGTCATGATGGAAGAAAAATGCATCCGGGAAGTCAAAGTCATGGGCGCGCCGCATCCAATCTGGGGCGAGAGCGTGGAGGCCTGTGTGGTGATCAACGGGGAAGAACTGGATGAAAAAGCGCTTCGGGAATCGCTGAGGGCCCGCCTGTCTGCGTATAAGATCCCCACCCATTTCTTCCTGTATAAGGCGCTGCCGCTGAATGCCAACGGCAAGCTGGACCAGCGCGGCCTGAAGGCTGACATGCTGGAAAAACTCCGCAGTGCGTTCATTTCCAATGCCCTCAATGAAGGTCTCCGTATGCTCAGCATACAGGTCAAAAACCGGGCTTATGCCATTGCGCCGGTCTGTGATCTGATCCAGGGGCTGGCGGAACAGCTCGGATTCCGTGGTAAAAAAGTCTATCAGATCCGGATCAGTGTAGAAGAAATGCTGACGGAACGGATCGCCCACGCCTATGATACAAACGGCGATATCACGATGGACGTGATCCTGATGCCGCACTGGATGCGGGTCCGCTTCACAGATTCCGGGAAAGCCTATAGACTGGATGACAAGGATGCGTCCGTGAGCGCCAAGATCATCCTGGCAAATGTGGATGCATACGGCACTTCCCTGACCGGGGAAACACTGGTAGGCAATAATCTGGACTGGCAGTATGCGGAAGGATTTGATATCAACGAATATCTGATGTACCAGAAAGAAGAAGGAAAAGCATAAACACCCAAGGGAGGAAAATCATATGAAGTATGATATCAGACAGGAAGAGGCCAAGCTGTTCGTGCATGTGGAAGGGGAACTGGATACCCGTACCTCACCGGAATTAGAAAGAGCCTTTTTCCCGGCACTGAAGGGAATAAAGGAAACAGAACTGGATCTGGACGGACTGGATTACCTTTCCAGTGCCGGACTCCGGGTGCTGCTGGGTGCCACCAAGACGCTGGAAGAAGCGGGCGGTTCCCTGGTAGTAAAGAATGTAGGAGAGAACGTCATGGACGTGCTGCGGGTCACCGGTTTTGACGAGGTACTGACCATCGAGTGATTCGGGATGTCCCAAAAGAAAGCGAGCAGGAAAGCTGTTATGCCAGAACTGAAAAAATCCATCTGTCCGTATGATTGTCCGAATGCCTGCGGTTTCCTGATGGAGGTGGAAAACGGAAAGATCCTCCGGGTGATGCCGGATCCGGAACATCCGGTCTCACGCGGCGGGATCTGCCGTAAAACCGCCCGCTATCAGGACAGCATCCATTCGGAAAAACGCCTGCTGACGCCGCTTGTGCGGACCGGTCCGAAAGGCAGCGGCCGCTTCGAGCCGCTTTCCTGGGAAGAGGCGGTGCAGCGCATTGCCGGACGCTGGAAGCAGATCATTGCCGAAAGCGGTCCGGAGGCGATCCTGCCATGGACCTATTCCGGCGTCATGAGCGATATCCAGCGTAGCTGCGGGGACGCGTTTTTTAACCGGATGGGGGCTTCACAGCTGGTGCGGACGATCTGTGCCCCGGCCAAAGGAGCCGGGTATGCGGCCGTTGCCGGAGAGACAGGCTGCCTGGATCCCCGGGAACTGGCAGACAGCGGCCTGTATCTGATCTGGGGCAGCAATATGGCGGCAAACCGGCCGCAGGCGCTTGCCTTGCTGAGCCGGCCGGAACACAGACACAAAAAGAAGATCCTGATCGATACGTATGCCAGTCCGACGGCCCGCTGCTGCGACCAGGTTCTGTATATCAAAGCCGGTACGGACGGAGCGCTGGCACTGGCCATGATGCATGTACTGCAGGCAGAAGGCCTTGCCGACGAAGCATTCCTGCAGAACTATACCGAAGGATATGATCTGTTTAAAGAGACGCTTGGGGCTTATACGCCGGCGTGGGCCGAAACCATAACCGGCATCCCGGCAGAAACGATCTGCGCACTGGCAAGGGAATACGGCCGGGCGCATGCGCCGGCGATCCTGCTGGGGAGCGGGAATTCCCGGTACGGAAACGGCGGCATGACCGTACGGCTGATCACGATCCTTTCTCTGTTTACCGGAGCCTGGCAGTATCCCGGCGGGGGACTGTGCGGCTGTACCCCGACCAGCACGGCCTATGTGGACCGGGACCGTATCCTGCGGCCGGATTTCCGCAGAGAACCGGCCCGCAGGCTGAATATCAACCAGACGGCAGCCGCGCTGGCGCTTACCGGAACAGAAGCAGTCCGCTCCCTGTATGTATATGCCGGCAATCCGGCCAATACGGCGGGGAATCAGGAAGGTGTGATCCGGGGCCTGCAGCGGGAAGATCTGTTTACGGTGGTGCATGACCGGTTTATGACAGAAACAGCGCTGTATGCGGATATCGTTCTGCCGGCTGCTTTTTCTGTGGAACAGTATGATATCTACCGCAGCTACGGACACTGCACCCTTGGGACAGCACATCCGGTCATTGCCGCTCCGGGAGAATGCAGGAGCAACTGGGATACCTTTGCCCTGCTGGCCGAAGCCATGGGCTATGAGGATGCGTATTTCCGGCGCAGCGAGAAAGAAGTGCTGGAAGATATCCTGGAACATCCGACGCCTGCCGTGGCTGCTTTGCCGGAAGAAAAACAGCGGATCCTGCGGGAAGGCGGTTCGGTCAGCATGCCGTTTTCCGATCATCTTCAGGTCGGGACACCTT
Source organism: Eubacterium sp. (assembly GCA_024683035.1). Classification (GTDB taxonomy): domain Bacteria; phylum Bacillota; class Clostridia; order Lachnospirales; family Lachnospiraceae; genus Bilifractor. Next base: position 512 of record JAIKYQ010000211.1, on the reverse strand, counting down.
CGGGAAAATTCCGGATCGCGGATCCGTCTCTTCCCGAACCGGTGCCCTGTTACCGGGAACCCTATGGCGGAGAGCTGCCGCTGCGTCTGGTTTCTTCTCCCGGACTCTATACGCTGAATTCCGAATTCCGGGACCGTGAGGAGCTGCTGCGGCAGCGGGGCGCCCAGAAACTGATCCTGCATACGCAGGATGCCGAAAAAAGAGGAATCCGGAACGGCTGTCTGGCAGAAGCGTATAATGAGCAGGCGTCTGTGGTATTCGAAGCCGTTGTGACCGATGCGATCGCACCCGGAAACGTGGTTTGCGAAGGAGTGTTCCGGCGGGATGACTGTGTCGGGGGGAAAGCCTTTAACGCACTGACTTCCGAGCGTCTGTCCGATCTGGGCGAAGGAACGACCATGAATGACAATAGAGTGGAAGTAAGAGTGTATGGAGAGAATACAGTTTAAGCCGGGCAATATGCTGTATCCGGTGCCGGCGGTCATGGTGACCTGCGGAGAATACAGCGGAGA
>JAIKYQ010000184.1 GCA_024683035.1 Eubacterium sp. | reverse complement strand
TGATCCGCAGCGCCTTTGGTGAAAGACGAACTGACGGACACGGAGGACCGGTATTTGGGTAACATGGAGGTTTTACCCATCGGTATTTTCCGGCCGCCGGCCATCGGGGTTTTGTCCGGTTTGAGGGAGCTTCCATGAGTGAACGGGTAAAAAAATGAATGTCAGCGGTGAAAAACCATCTGAAAATCACCGGGGATATGCTATCATGGAAACGGGGATCCTGATCGCGTTTTCATAAAACTATAAATGTTCTTTCTGAGGAGGGTGTATGAGCATAGCAGAAATGAAATGGACCAGGCAGCCGGCTGATTACAGGATTGAGCCTGGCAGGATCGAGATTACGACAGAGCCCCATACGGACCTCTGGCAGCGGACATACTATCATTTCCGTAACGATAACGCGCCGGTGCTCCAGTACGAAACGGAAGAGCAGTACTTCTCGTTTGTCGTGAAGACGGATTTCACCGACAGCCATCATCGCTTTGACCAGTGCGGGATCGTTATGTACCTGGATTCCGAAAACTGGCTGAAAGGCTCCGTAGAGTATGAGAACGGGATCTTCCAGCATCTTGGCAGTGTCGTTACAAACCACGGATACTCCGATTGGGCGACAACAGCGATCCCGGCAGATGTGAAGACGATGTGGTACCGGTTCAGCCGCAGGGAAGACGACTATTGCATCGAATGTTCACGGGATGGAGAGACCTATACCCAGATACGGGTCTGTCACATGCTGGAAGGCGCGGGAAAGATCCGTTTCGGAGTCTACGCCTGCAGCCCGGAAGACTCAAGCTTTACCGCCGTTTTTAGTGAGATGAGGATCACAGAATGTGCGTGGAAGGCGCATGACGGACAACAGCCGGACAAACAATAAAGAGGAGGCAGACATGATCACAGTAAACCTGTACTATAAGGGCTCCAGCGGCAGCGCCAGGGCTTTTGCCGAAGAAATGGAATCATCCGGCATAGCGGCGGATATCCGGGCTGAAAAAGGCAATCTTCACTATCAGTATTTCCAACCGCTGGACGATCCGGAAACAATCCTGCTGATCGACAGCTGGACAGACCAGGACGCCATTGACGTGCATCACGCTTCTCCCATGATGGCGCAGCTGGCCGCACTCCGGGAAAAGTATGATCTCCACATGACCGTGGAACGTTACGTGAGCGAGGATATCGGAACGGATGAGAGATTCATCAGGAAGTGAGGAAAAGAATGGAGCTGAAAAAACTTGGATTCGGACTGATGAGACTGCCTGTTCTGGATCCGAAAAGCGCTGCCAGCGTGGATATCGAACAGCTTAAGCAGATGGTGGATCTTTTTATGAGCAAAGGATTTACCTACTTCGATACGGCAATCATGTACAACGGCTTTGCAAGCCAGCGCGCGGCAAAGGAAGCGCTGGTGGATCGCTATCCCCGGGACAGCTTTACCCTGGCCACCAAACTGCATAACGGTTTTTTCAACTCCCTGGAGGATCGGGACAGGGTCTTCAATGAGCAGCTGGAACAGACTGGCGCGGGATATTTCGACTATTACCTGATCCACGGCATCGAAGCCGGCAGCTGGCTGAAATACGAGAAGTACGACTGCTTCAACTGGCTGCTGGAGAAGAAGGCGCAGGGACTGGTCCGGCATGCCGGTTTCTCCTTCCACGATACGCCGGAACTGCTGGATACGATCCTGACAAAGTATCCGGAAATGGAGTTTGTTCAGCTTCAGATCAATTACCTGGACTGGGAAAGCGAATGGGTACAGTCCCGGGCAGTCCATGAAGTGGCTTGCAGACACAACAAGCCGGTCATTGTCATGGAACCGGTCAAGGGCGGCACCCTGGCCAAGGTGCCTGCCGAAGCGGAGAAACTGCTGAAGGATGCGGAACCGGAGATGTCGGTTCCCTCCTGGGCGATCCGCTTTGCCGCCTCCCAGCCGAATGTGATGATGGTCCTTTCCGGTATGACGACCCTGGAACAGGTAAAGGACAACGTCAGCTTTATGGAAAACTTCAGGCCGCTGACGGAAGAAGAAATGCAGCTGACGCACCGGGCTGCGGAGATCATCAACGCACAGATCGCCGTACCGTGTACCGGATGTTCCTATTGCACGGAGGGCTGCCCGATGAATATCCCGATCCCGAAATACTTCTCCCTCTATAACGAGAATATGCGGGAGGATATGGCGCGGAAAGGCTGGACGGTCAATTATTCCAATTACGGAAACCTGGCAAAAAATTTCGGAAGAGCCGCGGATTGCATTGCCTGCGGCCAGTGCGAAAGCGTATGTCCCCAGCATCTGCCGATCATTGACCTGATGAAAAAGGTTTCCGAACATTTCGACCCCTGAGCCTGACCGCCGGACCGGCAGCCTGAAGAAAAGGATACGGAGGAATGCAGTATGGAATACAGACGCCTGGGAAAAACCAACCTGCAGGTCAGCGAGATCGGTTTTGGCGGCGAGTGGCTGGAGCGGCACGAGGAAAGCGAATCCGTTGCCCTGCTGAAATATGCCCACAGCAGGGGAATCAATATGATTGACTGCTGGATGCCGGATCCAAAATCCCGGGATATCATCGGGCAGGCAATCGGGGAAGACCATGCCGGATGGATTGTACAGGGGCATATCGGTTCCACTTATCAGAACGGGCAGTATACACGCACACGGGATGCTGAACAGTGCCGCATTGCCTTTGAGGACCTGCTTGCGCGGCTGAAAACGGATTCTGTCGACCTGGGCATGATCCATTATGTGGACCGGGAAAAAGACTGGGAAGTTGTTTCCAGGCCGGGTCCCTACCTGGATTATGTCATGGAACTGAAGGCACAGGGAAAGATCCGGCATATCGGCCTGTCCACCCATAATCCGGTGATCGCCCGGAAAGCCGCGGAAAGCGGACTGGTGGAGATGATCCTTTTCAGCGTGAATCCCGCCTTCGACCTGATGCCGCCAATCGATGAAATAGAAAACTATTTTGCGGACCAGTACGCGGAAGACCTGAACGGCGTTGATCCGGTCCGTGAGGAAATGTATAAGATCTGCGAACAGCAGGATGTCGGGATCACCTGCATGAAGCCGTTTGCAGGAGGACGTTTGTTTGACGCGAAGCGCTCTCCCTTCGGCGTAGCTTTGACGCCGGTTCAGTGCATCCATTATGCGCTGACCAAGCCGGCTGTGGCGTCTGTACTGTGCGGTTATGACACACCAGATCAGGTTGATGCTGCCGTGGCTTATGAAACGGCGCAGGACAGTGAAAAAGATTACGCCAGTGTACTGGCAAGCGCGCCCAAGCATACGTTTGTCGGGGGAGAATGCACCTACTGTGGACACTGTAAGCCCTGTCCCGTTGATATTGATATTGCCATGGTAAACAAGTTCTATGACCTGGCGGTCATGCAGCCGGAGGTGCCGGGATCCCTGAAGCAGCATTACCTTTCACTGGAACATCATGCCGGGGAATGCATCGGCTGCCGTGGCTGTGAGAGCCGCTGCCCGTTCGGTGTGAAGGTAGCCGGGCGGATGGCTAGGGCAGCCGAACTGTTCGGAGGATGATCCATATATGAAGCGTGCAATATCGGTGCTGCTGGCAGTGCTCCTGTGCCTGACCGGCTGTACAGCGGAGGAAAAGATGGCTTATCGTCAGATCTCCCAGGAAGAAGCAAAAAGCATGATGATCCGGGATGACGGCCACGTCATCGTGGACGTGCGCCGCCGGGATGAATATGACAGCGGACATATCCCCGGTGCGATCCTGATCCCAAACGAAAGCATCGGAGCAGAACAGCCGGAGCAGTTGCCGGATAAAGACCAGGTTATCCTGGTCTACTGCCGAAGCGGCAGGCGCAGCAAGGAAGCCGCGCAGAAGCTGGCAGACATGGGCTATACCAATGTGTACGAGTTCGGAGGCATGATCGACTGGTCGGGAGAGATCACAACAGATGCTCCGGAAACCGGGGTGAAGAAAAGAGCCATGATCCTGCTGATCGGTGAAACAGAGGTTCCCGCCACATGGGAAGAGAATCCCTCTGTGAACGCAATCAAGAAACTGCTGCCTTTGACCGTCGAAATGTCCATGTACGGCGGATTTGAACAGGTTGGCCCCATCGGACAGGACATCGTCCGGGATGATGAGCAAACTGATACGGAACCCGGTGATATCGTCCTGTACGCCGGGAACCAGATCGTAGTCTTCTACGGGAATAACTCCTGGGCTTATACCCGGTTGGGACATATTGATCTGACAAGGCAGGAAATGGATGAACTTCTGGGACACGGCACTGTTACGCTGACGATTTCAGCAGGCGCGGAGTAATAAATCCATGAGATGGATTGCCGGACCGCATTGGATCAAGAATCCTCACCTCTTTGATCCGGATGAATCTGAGTGATCCCGCTGCGGAACTGTGAAATATCCGGCCTGTCCGAGTTGCGGAACATCCCCGGGGCTCGAAAAGGAAGAACAGGACCGGGCGGACGAAGATGAGGAACCCAGCTGGATCCTGGACGATGATTGAGCAATATGATCGGAGTTGGGAGGCCAATTGGGGCCTGTCAAAAACTTTGAATTTTCTCCTCCGGGGTGGTGCAGCATGTCAAAGCAGAATGTCTATGATAACGACGCTTTCTTTGAGAACTTTCAGAGCAGCCGGAACAACGACGTGAATTTCAATGACTGCATAGAGACACCGATTCTGTTTGGCATGCTGCCGGATCTTCACGGGAAAACGATTCTGGACATAGGCTGCGGTATGGGACAGCATGCCAAACGATATTCTGATATGGGTGCAGATTCTGTGCTGGGGATCGATATCTCTGCAAAAATGCTGGAGTATGCAAAAGAACACAGCAGTGGCAGCAACATCCTCTATCGTCAGATGGCCATGGAAGAGAT
>JAIKYQ010000182.1 GCA_024683035.1 Eubacterium sp. | reverse complement strand
CCGACGGCCCCCAGACCGATTATACCGATTGTCAGACTCATTTGTTTTACCCCTTCAGCAGTTATACCGGGCATGTTCCTTTCTTACGCAGGCTGTTTTTCCTCTATGGCAACCGTATTGCTGCGCCACTTCAGTGTAGTCTGATCCGATACTGCCATCGCCGCGAAATGAAGGTCTCCGCTCCCCCACTCTCTGCTGACATAGAAGGTGCCTTCTGTACTGTTTTCCCCGTTTGCCTGCAGCTGTGTTCCGTCCAGTGCCATGACCAGATATTCTTTCTTCTGCTCCTCTGGCTGCTGCTCCTCCACATCCTCATACCAGAGCAGCAGGAACTGAAGACGGCAATCTGCCGCACCAGGGTTGACAGCTGACCAGGTAAAGGTCATGAGGTCATCGGGCTCTTCCCCGGTTTCTTCCTCTGCAGGCATGACGCTGAGAGAAAGCTGGACCGGATCATCTGCTGTGCACTCTTTTACCTCTGTATCCCAGGAAATACGCTCCAGCCATGCATTCACCAGAATGTCCAGCTGGGCCGCAGTCACATGGCCCGGTTCAAACTCCATTTCGTGGTCCGCAGCCAGTCCCGTATACGCGGCATCCAGCTTCTGTCCGTAGATACCGTCAGCTGTCCCGGCATCATATCCGATCTCGTTCAGCATCTGCTGGACAATACTGACATCCTCTCCGCGCTGTCCGAATTCCAGCGCAGGTTCCGGTTCAACGCTCTCGTGCTGTTCAAAGCCACATTCCCGGCAGGTCCGTACACGCTCCCCTGCCGACTCCCTCGTGAGCTTCTCCACTGTCTTCCAGGGGCCGAAATCATGATTCAGCTTTTTCAGTGTCTGTGGCCAGCCGACACCGTCAGGTGTCAATCCATGATCCGTCTGGAATGCGATCAGTGCGTTTTCTGTTTTGCCGCCGAAGATCCCGTCTGCCTCGTTTGCATCCAGATATCCCTGATCCGCGAGGAGCTGCTGCATCCGGGCTACTTCTTCTCCTCTGGCACCACTCCGGATCGTTCCTTCCGGATCAAACGCTTCTCCTGCTTCGGCATAACCGCAGACCTTGCAGACCCGCTGCCGGACGCCCTGAGAATGATCGGTCGGTTCTGTCACGATCCTCCATTCGTAGTCATGAGGCAGTTTTTCGATTTTCTGCACTTCTTTATACTGGCAGACTCTGCAGACATGCTCTCTTTCTCCCTCCGCCGTGCAGGTCGGCTGCTTTGTTACCGTCCAGTCCCCGTACTGATGATCTGTTTTCGGCATGATCTCCGTCTGCGTCGCTCCGCAGATGGTGCAGGTATGATATCTTTCTCCTTCAGCTGTGCAGGTCGGCTGCTTCGTCACAGTCCAGTCCCCATACTGGTGATCGCCGAGTCCGCTGTCCCGCTCTTCCGCAATCCCGCAGATCTGACAGTAACGCATCTCCAGTCTCACTGCATTGCAATTTCCTTCCTGAACCACCTGCCACTCGCCGAAAGAATGCGGACAGAAAGACTGCGGCATCTGCCAGCTCAGATTATCGGCGTGAATCCAGGCGATTTCCTGCCCGTCACCATCCGGGTCTTCTACAAGGACTCCGCACCAGTTATCTCTGAAGTCCTCGACCAGGATCTGATTTCCTCCATAAAACACAGCCAGTACATCCGAATCCGTGCTTCTGTCCTCATACGCCATCGCGGTTTCCACGCTGACATACATGATTTCAGCAGCCTGGACGGTCAGCGCCATGGCCATAACGATCAGCAAACCTGCCATAACGCTGAAACACCACTTCTTCAACAGACTTTTCATTTCCGTGCTCCTCTCTCCTCTGCAACTGTCATTTCCGGATAGGATACCGGATATATCTATATGGGATAATTATATAATAATAGTCGACGATACTCAACAAATCGGTTCGGATCCGTGTGCCACAAAAGAAGACCTGCTTCTGCAGGCCGTCTCCTTAATCCGTTTTGTGATCATCACTATGAACTGTGTCCTGCCAGACAGAACGGCAGTTCCATCCGGTGGGCCTCCAGCAGTGCTTTATTGCGGAGGATCTCCTGTGCCGGTCCGTCTGCCGCGATCTTTCCGCCGGAAAGCAGGATCACCCGGCTGCATGTATCCAGGATCATATCCAGATCGTGCGATGCGATCAGCCTGGTCTGCGGAAGCTCCCGGATCGCATTCATTACGATCCGCCGGTTATACGGATCCAGTGCCGCTGTCGGTTCATCCATCAGGATCGACTCCGGCTGCATTGCCAGGATCGTGGCAATAGCTGCCATGCGTTTTTCTCCTCCGGAAATCTTGTGGTTATGCCGGTGTTTCAGTTCCTGCATGCCAAGCTTTTCCAGCACGGCATCCACGCGCTTTTCAGTTTCTTCCTTTGATACGCCGTAATTCAGCGGTGCAAAGATCATATCCTCGTACACCGTGGGCATAAACATCTGATTGTCGGAATTCTGCAGCACAAAACCGAGCTTCTTACGAATCTCCTTCAGCGTATCCTTTCCCACGGGGACCGCATCAACCAATATCTCTCCCTGCGTACAGGGAAGCAGTCCGAGGATCAGTCTCATGACCGTCGATTTGCCGGCGCCGTTCGCGCCGATCAGCCCGACGCACTCTCCCTCCCCGATCGTGAAGGACAGATCCTGCAGAACAGGGTGTCCCGGTTCGTATGAAAATCCAACCTTGCTGCATGTGATCATCGTATCTTTCTCCTGAAAACAGCCGGTCGCACAGCCCTATATCACCAGGCCGCCCAATATGCGGGTGAGCGGCAGGACCCGTAAAAGCAGCAACACCACAACGCAGACCGCCAGATACAGCCCGTCCTTTCCAACAAACGGCTGCAGCGGTGCATAGTGAAAATGTTCGTGATAGCCGCGCAGCAGCATGCTGGCATACAGCTCCTGCGCCCTGTCCATACTCCGCAGCAGCAGCTGTCCCAGAAAAGAGCCCCAGGCCGATACATGGATCCCTTTCTGACCGGGCGCCCGCAGATGATAGGCGTCTGTCATGACCCCCAGTTCCTCTGTCAGCACACCCACATAGCGGTACGTCAGGAGCAGCAGCGTGACCAGAAGTCCGGGAACATGCAGCTTCCGCAGGGCCCCGCACAGATGGTCGATGTTCGTTGTTGCCATCAGAAGAAACGAAGCCATGAGACACAATACCCCTTTCAGCATCAGTGTCAGCATGGAGATCACCCCGCCGGAAACCGGGATGCTGCCCAGATACAACAGGGGGCTTCTGTCAAAAACGGGATTAAAAAGACCTACCGCCAGAACCAGCGGCAGTACAATGCGGAGTTTATAAAAGCAGGTGCGCACGGGAATGCCGCTGATCTGAAAGAGCAAAACCGGCCAGAGCACCATCGGGATCAGTCCTCCCAGATCGTACTTATGAAAAGACACCACGATCAGAATATAAAGGATCGTGGCGATCAGCTTGGCAGCCGGATGCAGTTGATGTACGGGGGAGCGCTGCGCGGCCAGCACATCCATTTCCGCCAGCTCGTGCAGCGCCTGTTCCATTTTGTTCACGATTTACTCTTCGCCCTGTATAGTATCAGCTTCCCTGTGCGGCTGTTTTTCGCTTTTTTCGGAAAAACCCGCCGATCACACAGATTATGACAGCGATCGCCGCCACGATGGCAGAACCGACGATACCGGAAACAGAGGTGCCCGCGGCACTGTCATTTCCTTTAAAGGCATAGTCCGGCAGGAAAGACGTCTTTTCCTGAATGGCCTCTGCCCGGTCGGCCGCTGCGCTGCTGACGCCGAAC
>JAIKYQ010000158.1 GCA_024683035.1 Eubacterium sp. | reverse complement strand
CCGGCGCGCGACAGCAGATCCAGCATCTCCTGCTTATCGAGTTCCAGGGCAATAGCCAGGGCAAATGCCGTGCTTTTCTTCGGCTGATAATCCGGGTTGCATCGAATCTTGGAGAAGACTTTCCTGTCTATGCAGGCCCGGGTATACACCTCCGGATCAGACAGTCCTTTTTCGTCGATCAGCCGGAACAGCCGTTCCCGAAAACTGTCTTCCTCTTTGTTCAGGAACTCCTCCAGTGTTGATTCATCCGGCATGCCCTGCGGCAGACCGATCTCATATGTAGCATCAGAAGATAACCGCTCGGCATTTCCATATAACAACCGTTCGGCATTTCTGCGCCGTATTCTTTCCCGTCTTCGATCAGCGGCATAATCCGCCCAGTATTCTTCCTCTTCCAGCGCTTCTACTTCATGCTCTTCCAGGAAGGCATCGATCCCGCTGATCAGTTTTTCCGACAGGACAAAGGACTTCCGGTCAAACACAACCAGGATCACCAGCATATCGTGCTGCAGAAGAAACCGGTTGATCTCAAATAAGGCGATCTGCAGCGCTTCATCCTTCGGGAACCGGTATACGCCGGTAGCGATCAGCGGAAAGGCGATGCTCTCGCATTTTAGCTTTGCCGCCAGATCCAGTGCGTTCCAGTAGCAGTCGTGTAGCGTTTCCCTCTCGCCATGTTCCCCGTCTGTCCAGACCGGTCCTACCGTATGGATGATGTATTTTGCCTGAAGCGCAAACGCATCCGTGCAGACGGCCTGCCCCGGCGCGATATATCCGATCGCCTTGCGCTGCTCCAGAAGTTGTGTTTCACCCGCTGCTTTATAGACGGCACTGTCCGTGCCACCGCCTATGATCGGTTTCGGATTCGCCGTATTGACGATCGCATCCGCCTTTACTTTCGTAATATCGTTTCTGATGATCTGAAATGGCATAGGTCACCTCATCTATCTTCGTCGGCCCCGTCCAGCCCGTAATTGAGCATATCGTTATATCGGGCGTTTGCCTTTTCGCTGGCTTTCTTCTCTTTCCACGCATCGATCTCGCTCCGGATCGCCAGCATTTCGTCCACGACCAGTTCTTCGGTCTTTGGCTTCACATAGTGCAGATAGGAGATCATCCGCTCCATTGCCTTCGGACTGCCCAGATAACCGGCGATGGCTTCTCCCAGCTCAGCGGGAAAGCCCAGACTCTTTATGTTCCGTACAAGTTCGTCTCTGGTACTGCTCCAGCTCATTCCCATATCCTTTCTGCGGAATTGTTTGGCAAACGGCCTAACGATCTCTCCCTGCAAAAGCCGGTTACCTGGCCAGAAGGACAGCCGTCGACCTGCCTGCCAGTGTATAGGATTTGAACGTATGCAGCGCCTGCTCTTCTCCGGGAGCGGCCGAGATTCCTGCCGAATCGCAGACCAGGTACCACTGCATGCCGGCTGGTATGACCGGCAGCCGGAACACCTGCTTCTCCCAGTGCGCATTGACCGCGACATAGATAAACGAGGTTTGTTCCGTCTGATACTTGTCTTTTCCTTCCGTGTACAAATAGGCAAACGTCAGATTCGGTTCGTCTTCGTCCAGCTCCCAGGGCGTTGTGCCATGGAAGGATAATTCGGGATACCCTGTATCGTTGTGGCTGAAATCGTACGAGCTGCTGCGCAGGACGGGGTGGGCTTTCCGGAACGCAAGCAGATTTCTGACAAACAGGTACAGTTCTTCGTGTGTCTTCAGTCTATCCCAGTCCAGATAGGAGATCTCATTGTCCTGACAGTAGGCATTGTTGTTGCCGTACTGCGTGTTGGCGAATTCATCGCCGGAAAGAAGCATGGGAACCCCGCGGCTGGTCAGGAGGATCGTGAACGCATTGCGCATCTGTTTTTCCCGCAGAGCCAGGATGGCGGGATCCGCCGTCTCTCCTTCCGCTCCACAGTTCCAGCTGTCATTCCGGTCGGCGCCGTCCCGGTTGTCCTCTCCATTGTCCAGATTATGCTTTTCATTATAGGATACGAGATCGTACAGGGTAAAGCCGTCGTGACAGGTGATGAAGTTGATCGAGGCATCGGCCCCTTCGGCCCCGTACATGTCATTCGACCCCTGTATCCGCCTGTATAATTCCGGTGCCGCATCCGCGCCGCCCTTCAGAAAGATGCGCAGACAGTCCCTGTACCGGCCGTTCCACTCCGACCAGCGGTGCCAGGAAGGAAAGTTCCCCACCTGATAGAGGCCGCCCGCATCCCATGCTTCGGCGATCAGCTTGCATTTTCCCAGCACGGGATCATACGCGATCGTCTCCAGCAGCGGCGGGGTGATCATCGGAGCCCCGTTCTGATCTCTCGTCAGAATGGACGCCAGATCAAACCGGAAGCCGTCGATATGATAGGCGGACGCCCAGTAGCGCAGGCAGTCCAGGATCATATCTCTTACCACCGCGTTATTGCAGTTCATCGTATTCCCGCAGCCGCTGAAATTGTAGTAATACCCCTCCGGCGTCAGAAGATAATACGTCCGGTTGTCAATCCCGCGGTACGAAATATACGGTCCGTTTTCATTCCCTTCCGCCGTATGTTTGAAGACAACATCCAGTATGACCTCGATCCCGTTTTTGTGAAGCTGCCGGATCATGTTTTTCAGTTCATCCGCTTCCATCCCGAACGGTGCCGAGGCCGCATATCCGGCTTTGGGGGCGAAAAAGCCGACCGTCGAATACCCCCAGTAGTTCAGCAGCAGGGATCCATCCTTTTCACGGTAGTTCTCAAATTCATCGAACTCAAAGATCGGCATCAGCTCGATGCAGTTGATGCCCAGCTCTTTCAGATACGGGATCTTCCCGATCAGGCCGGCATAGGTGCCGGGATACCGGACCCCTGCGCTTTGATGCATGGTCAGGGAACGGACATGCGCCTCATAGATCAC
>JAIKYQ010000142.1 GCA_024683035.1 Eubacterium sp. | reverse complement strand
TACCCACCAGAGCAGTCATAGTTGGCACCGGTCATGAATGCGCTGGCTTCCGAAGACAGGAACAGAGCGAATCCGACGAAATCGTACGGCTCTGCCAGACGGCCGATCGGCTCTCTCTTCAGGAAGTTCTTGTACACTTCTGAATCCGGATCGAACATCCACTCGGTCAGTTCGGAACGGAAAACAGTCGGGCACAGAGAGTTGACATTGATGCCATATTTTGCAGTCAGATCACAGGCCATGGAGGAAACCATCAGGTCTGCGCCGCCCTTGGATGTGCAGTATCCGGTGTAGCCAGCCATGCCGCGTTTGGATCTCTGAGAGGTAACAACGACCATCTTGCCGCCCTTGCCCTGAGCGACCATCTGCTCAGCAACATATTTGCAGACGATATAAACGGATTTGCAGTCGGCATCCATGATGAACTGCCAGTCAGCAACAGACTGATCCAGGATGTTGGCCGGTTTGTTGTATCCATGGCAGACTGCCAGGATGTTGACTTCACCGTATTTCTCGACGCAGGCAGCAACCAGAGCCTTGACATCGTCTTCGACCTGCGGGTCTGCTACGCAATAAGCACAGTCAATGCCTTCTGCAGCAAACTCATCTACCAGAGCCTGCAGCTTCTTCGCATTACGTCCGGTCATGAAGACCTTTGCGCCGGCATAGCCGTATGCCTTGGCCAGAACACAGCCCAGAGCACCGGTAGCGCCGGTCACCATCGCGACCTTGCCTTCGACAGAAAACATGTTGTTCACAAAGCTTTTTTCTACATTGACCATAACAATACACATCCTTTCTTTATAAATTATGTTATGTAAGATTGATTAGTTACTTGTTATGCAAAATCAAATTTCTCAAAAACCTTTTTGCCGGAGTATTTCTTCAGCTTCTCTTCTCCGTTCACGGCACGGATCGCGCCGGCTGCCATGGCTTCCATCTCGAATTCGCCCGGATATGCAGTGACCGGTGCGATAAAGCCGCAGCTTTCCGTGATCTGGTTGACCAGGTCCTTGTTGTACACCATGCCGCCGCCGAGCAGAATGCCGTCGACCTTGCCGTGCAGGACTGCGGCCATTGCGCCGATGCCCTTCTCGATCTGGTAGATCATGGTGTTCCACAGCATCGCGGCGTATTTGTCGCCTTCTTCTGCGCGCTTCGTCAGCTCGATAGCATCGGAGATTCCCAGATGATTCACGAAGCCGCCGTTCCGTGTGCAGAGGCTGCGCACTTCCTTGATGGATTTGCCTTCTCTCTCCATGTAATCCAACAGATCATAGATGGAAACAGAACCGCAGCGTGTCGGGGTCATCGGGCCTTCACCGCCGACGATGTCATAGCCGTCGACCATGCGTCCTTCCCGGTGCGCCGAGATCGAAATGCCGCCGCCGATATGGCAGACCACGTAGTTGCATTCCTCGTACTTTTTGCCCAGCACCTTTTTGCTGTGCTGGATCGCTGTCTCTTTCAGATTCAGCGCATGGAGATGCACCGTCCGGTACACGCCCTTGATGCCGGTCATGCGGGCCAGATCCTGCAGTTCCTCGGTATCCGGCGGATTAACGACATACGCCGGTTTTCCGTATTTCTGCGCAAATTCGTGTGCCAGCTGCGGTCCCAACGAAGCCGGATGGATCACGCCGTTGGCGCAGGTGCGCGCATGCTCCAGGATCAGGTCGTCGATCTCATAGACGCCGCCTTCCACGGTAAACAGTCCGCCGCCGCGGCCGACGAAAACGTCGACGTCATCCAGCGAAAAGCCGTTGTCGGCCAGCAGCTGCAGGATCGTGTCCCGGCGGTACGGAAGCTGTGCGGGCATATCCGGGAATTTTTCCAGTTCAGCCGCGTCATGCGCCACGTTCTTGCTGAGGAGACATTTGTCGTCCTCAAACAGGCCGATCTTGGTAGAAGTGGAACCCGGGTTGATAGCAAATACTTTGATACTCACGCTTGTTTATCCTCCTCGGTCCCTTTACTTTGTATTGGCGGCACGAACGGCAGACATGATGATGTTGCCCTTCAGCTCGGATACAGGCGCCCCTCTGGAGCAGTCACAGACGATCTTGTTGAAGCCCTGCAGCATCGGGCCATACGCATCCGAATGACCGAACTGCTGGATCAGCTTGACGGCGACATTGCCGACGTTCAGATCCGGCCAGATCACGACATTGGCTTTGCCGGCCACTTTGCTTTCGCGGTTGACCTTCTTGGCAGCCACCGCCGGAACGATCGCGGCATCCAGCTGGAATTCACCGTCGATGTTGAGGTCCGGACGTTTCTCCTGTGCGATCTTCAGCGCTTCTTTGACTTTGTCGATCAGCGGGCCGTCGCCGCTTCCCAGTGTGGAATAGCATACCAGAGCGCAGCGCGGCTCCCAGCCGAGCAGCTCGATCACCGTGCTGCAGGCAGAGATCGCGATGTCCGCCAGCTGTTCCGGATCCGGGTTCGTGCAGACTGCCGAATCGCCGATGGCCAGCAGCTGTCCTTCGCTGCCTTCAAATCCCGGGATATCGCAAAGACCGATACTGGAAATTGTGCTGATGCCCGGTTTCAGGCCGATCACTTCCTGTCCTGCCAGCAGAACGTCTCTTGTCGTATAATCAATACCGGCAAACGTAACTTCGGCTTCTCCGGCGCGCTGCATGATCATGGCATAATACAGCAGGCTCTTTTTCGCACGGCGGCGCAGTCCTTTTTCCGAGAGAAATACGTTATCCTGCGCAAGATAACCGGCGACGATCTTGTCCAGATACGCCTCATCATTTACATCCACGAACGTGAACACCGAAGTGTCATATCCGCGTTCCTCTGCAAGCGCCTTGAGTTCGGCCGCATCGCCGACCAGGATCGCCTTGATGTAGCCGTCTCTGGCACATTCAAAAGCCGCCTGCATCATTTTTTCATTTGTCCCTTCCGGGAAAACGACACGCTGGGGATTCAGCTTCGCCTTCTCGTAGATGGGATCCAGAACATTGCCCATGGCTGTACTCCTTTCCTTCTGTTGTTCATTTCCTTTCTGGTTTACCGGTTGCTTCTTTTCTTTATCTGCAATCTGCATTCCCGCAGGGTCTGCAGTCTGCTCGCCAAATTCTTTCAGCAGAAAAACCGCCGTCCTCTGCAGCGCTTCCTCCGCCCGTTTGGGGAAATCCGGATGATGCAGCTGTTTCTTCGCCGGCAGGGTTGTCCTGTCATACAGTGTCGGATTAAACGCATCCTCCATGTAGCAGTGGTGCGCGTCCGGCATCACATAGCATTCCGCATCGGCGCCGGCATGCTGCAGTTTTTCAAAATACTGCATCGCCTGTGCCAGGAGCACGTCTCTCGCCGCCGGGATCAGCAGGACCGGAGCCGTCTTCTTCAGAAGTGTCTCCTCCGCACACAGCGGCGAAACCGTCGGCAGCGCCTGTTCGTCCGGGTCACAATACGAATCCATAAAACCCTGGATCAT
This sequence comes from Eubacterium sp., assembly GCA_024683035.1. Taxonomy (GTDB): domain Bacteria; phylum Bacillota; class Clostridia; order Lachnospirales; family Lachnospiraceae; genus Bilifractor. The sequence continues at coordinate 2,308 of JAIKYQ010000142.1, read as the reverse complement.
GATCGGGTCGACATCCACTTCTTTGGCCGCGCCCGGTTCGTGATCCGATGTATAATTCAGGAACGGATAATGCAGTACCTGCGCTTTCAGCCAGGTGGCACCTTCCTGCGCCGCCTTGACAGCCGCGGCCGCAGCCAGGTTGGCCCCTGCCGAAAAACCCGTCACCGCGATGCGTTCCGGATCGATCCCATAGGCATCCGCATGTTCCCGGAACCAGCCGATCACATCCCAGAGATCCATCAGCTGTGCCGGATAGCGGTTTTCCGGTGACAGCCGGTAGTCCACGCCGACCACATGACAGCCCGTCAGATCTTTGAGCTTTTCGCAGAAGAGCGCATCGGCATCTCCCCTGCCAAACACGCAGCCGCCGCCGTGGCATTCGAAAATGATCGGGCGGGCCTTTGTACCCTCACCCGCATTTTCTGCCCGGTGCAGCCAGACGGCCAGATCTCTTCCCGGCAGGGAGAGCACCATTTTTTCACCGGACGGGGTCAGGCTGTCCAGAACCTCCTCCTGGATCCGCCGGACCATCGGCACCATGTCCAGAAATATCCGTTTCTGCGGATCTGTGATCTCCGGACAAAGTTTTACGCGGGGGCGTTTGGCCATGCTAATCCTTTCCTTCGTGTTATGCCTTCTCAGACACAGCAAAAGCAAGTACTGTCTCTTCCTCATAGGAAATCGAGACATGTACTTTCCTGATATTCTGCTGATTTCTATAGTTAAGAAGCCGGTCGTGCAGGATCACGCGCGGTGCGCCCGACGGTGCCGTCAATATTTCGATTTCGGCAAGATCCACCAGCTCCGGTGACAGGTGCAGTGCCTTATACACCGCTTCCTTAGCCGCAAACCGGCCGGCATAATACAGCCGGGCATCCTCCCGGGAAGCCGCTTCTTTTCTCTCTTTTTCCGTAAAGGTACGTTTTACGAACGGATCACTCTCCTGCAGGATTTCATCCCGCATCCTGTTCAGTTTCAGAATGTCCGTTCCGACTCCAAATATCATCCGCAGAAGCCTTTTTCTTTCTGTGCAGCCGCCCCGCCGTCAGGCAGGGCAGCCCATATTTCGCCTTATACTCTTACTTTAGCCCACATCCCGGAAACTGTCTAACGACTTTTCACAGAACATATATTCCGTGAGGGAATGTGTGCCCGAATTACTGGTCTTTTATGCCTCCGGCTCGAAGTCAAACTTCTCCCAAACCGGAATACCGGTGTATTCTTTTGTCTCTTCCACACCGTCCAGTGCACGGATGGCACCGGCAGCCAGCGCTTCCATTTCGAAGTCGCCGCCATAGACGATGAACGGGGCGATCCATCCGGCATATTTCTTGACGTTGGCAATGAAGTCCGTATCGTTGGAAACACCGCCGGTCATGACGATCGCGTCCACTTTGCCTTCCATTACGCAGGCATAGGAGCCGATGTACTTGGCCAGCTGATAGGCAAACCAGTCATAGACCAGCGCCGCCCATTTCTCGCCGGCCGCGATGCGTTCCTTGATCTTCAGCATGTCGTCCGTGCCGACCAGAGAGATCAGGCCGCCTGTCTTGCTGACCTGTGCCTTCATCTCGGCTTCGGTGTACTTGCCCGAGAAGCACATCTTGATGATCGGCAGAAGCGGTACATAGCCGCTGCGGTTCGGTGCGGCAGGGCCGTCGCCGTTCAGCACGTCGTTGCCGTCCACGATCCGTCCCTGTTTCTGTGCCGTGATGGAAAGGCCGCCGCCGGCATGCACCACGACGAAATTGCATTCTTGGTATTTCTTGCCCAGCTCGGCAGCCGCCCGCATCGCCACCTCTTTCTGGTTCAGCACATGCACATGCGACTCACGGTGGATCCCCTTGATCCCGCAAAGCCGGGCTATGTCGTCAAACTCATCCACGTCCGGCGGATTGACCAGATAGGCCGGCTTGCCGGTCTGCTCGGCAAACGCACCGATGATCTGCGCACCCAGAATCGCCGGATGCTCCATCAGCCTTCCTGAAGAACAGTCTTCCAGGATCTTGTCGTTGACCGGAAAGATCCCGCCCGGCGTAGACACCAGACCGCCGGAATACGCCGCAAACGCGTCCATGCCCGCAATGTCGATGTCGTTCTTCTTCAGCTCTTCCAGGATCGTTTCCACCCGGTACGGCTTCTGCTCCGAAACCCGTGCGAAGCTTTTCAGCTTCTCCGGATCGTGCTGGACATTGGCCTTGAACAGACGCTCCTCGCCGTCGAAAACCGCCAGCTTCGTGGACGTCGATCCCGGACTCAAAGTAAAAATCTTATAGCCCATGTATTCTCCTTTACTTACTCTGCCTTG
>JAIKYQ010000101.1 GCA_024683035.1 Eubacterium sp. | reverse complement strand
TGTATTTCAGCCCTGCGGGGATGACGGGGGAAGCGGTAAGACTGATTGCAGACACATTGTCAGCCAAACTGGGAATTTCAGATGAGTATCTGGACTTTACGCTTCCGGAGGAACAGAGAAAGCAATACTCTTTCCAGGAGGACGATATTGTTGTATTCGGGGTTCCGACTTATGCAGGACGGGTTCCCAATAAGATCCTGCCTGTGATTCAATCAGGTTTCAGCGGTAACGGCGCGGCAGCTGTACCGGTCGTGACTTTCGGTAACCGCAGTTTTGATGACTCCCTGAAAGAACTGTGCCTTGTACTGACGGACAGGGGATTTCGGATCGTTTCCGGAGCGGCACTGGCAACCGAACACGTCTTTTCTGAAAAAATCGGTACAGGACGGCCGGACAGAAGGGACAGAGAAGAGATCGTCGGGTTTGCAGAGGATACAGCCGAATTACTGCGGATGACAGCTTGCGGACAAACAGCTTATTCTGACCTGCAGATACCGGGACGGGAGCCGGTCGGACCGTATTATACGCCGCTGGGGACAGACGGGAAACCGGCAAAATTCCTGAAGGCGAAGCCTGTTACGGATCCGGAAAAATGTGACCACTGCGGCATCTGTGCTGCTGTCTGTCCCATGGGTTCGATCAGCCGGGAGGATGAAACGCAGGTGGAAGGGATCTGCATCAAGTGTCAGGCCTGCATAAAGAAATGTCCCAGGCATGCCAGGTGTTTTACAGATGAGGCTTTTTTGTCACATGTAGCCATGCTGGAACAGAACTACACAAAACGTGCCGGAAACGTCTTCTGTATCAGGCAGATCATACCGTGTGCAAAGCAGGAATAACAAGCCGGACGGCTTTCGGGCAGGACTCTGAAGAGGATGAGTAATAATCAACAAATTTCAGCATAAAATTTCTACAAAAATAAACAATAAAATTCTTGCGTGCAGAGTACAGTTCTGCTATAATGCTAGCTGTATCTCTGCGCGCTGTGATTCGGACCAACCCACCGAAACGCAGTAGAATCAAGGGATTACAGTATGTTTAAGGGGCTGGAGACCCCGGGAAAGGAGGATACTCATGAAGGTCAGATCTTCTGTCAAGCCGATGTGCGAAAAGTGCAAGGTTATCAAGAGAAAAGGCAGCATCCGTATAATTTGTGAGAATCCAAAACACAAACAGCGTCAGGGCTAACCCTCAAGGCTCGTATCGCTCGATCCTCTCTGTTAGGCTGACAGAGAGAAAGGCCGTATTCGTCTTATACGGCTGGATGCGACAGAAAGCATCCCATTCCAGTAGGTATTTTTAGAAGGAGGAAAAGGTACATGGCTCGTATAGCTGGTGTAGACTTACCAAGAGACAAACGTGTAGAGATAGGACTTACCTATATCTACGGCATCGGAAGAACCTCTTCCAACCGTATTCTGGCCGACGCAGGTGTTGACCCGAATACCCGTGTCCGTGATCTGACGGACGAAGAAGTGAAAAAGATCGCATCCGTGATCGAAGAGACACAGATTGTGGAAGGTGATCTCCGCAGACAGACCGCTATGGATATCAAGCGTCTGATGGAGATCGGCTGCTATCGCGGCATCCGCCATCGTAAAGGACTGCCGGTCCGCGGTCAGAAGACCAAGACCAACGCCCGTACACGTAAAGGTCCCAGAAGAACGGTTGCAAACAAGAAGAAATAAGACAAACACATTAGTTGAGAGAATCACTAAGGAAAAGGTAGGTTAGTTTTCAAATGGCAAAAGATAAGAGATCGACAAAACGTCGAGTCAAGAAAAACGTTGAACGTGGTCAGGCGCATATTCAGGCATCCTTCAACAATACGATCGTTACGCTGACGGATACCGAAGGCAATGCTCTTTCCTGGGCAAGTGCCGGCGGACTTGGCTTCCGTGGTTCAAGAAAATCTACTCCTTATGCTGCACAGATGGCTGCCGAAACAGCGACGAAGGCTGCTCTTATTCACGGCCTGAAGAGTGTCGATGTTTTCGTAAAAGGACCGGGCAGCGGCCGTGAAGCCGCCATCCGCGCCCTGGCCGCAGCAGGATTAAATGTAACCAGTATCTGTGATGTGACGCCGGTGCCGCATAACGGCTGCCGTCCGCCGAAACGTAGAAGGGTATAAGGAGGTCATAGGACATGGCAGTAAACAGAACACCGATTTTAAAACGTTGCCGTTCCCTGGGACTGGATCCGACATATCTGGGTATCGACAAGAAATCAAATCGTCAGCTGAGACGCAGCAGCCGCAAGGTTTCCGAATACGGCATGCAGCTGCGTGAGAAGCAGAAAGCCAAATTCATTTACGGCGTGTTGGAAAAACCGTTCCGTAACTATTACAAAAAGGCCGACCGTATGAAAGGCCAGACTGGTGAAAACCTGATGGCACTTCTGGAGATGCGTCTGGACAACGTGATCTTCCGCCTGGCATTTGCCAGAACCAGACAGGAAGCCAGACAGATCGTCGACCACAAGTTTGTCACTGTCAACGGCAAGATCGTAAACATTCCGTCTTATCAGGTCAAACCGGGTGATGTTATTGAGATCAAGGAAGCCAGAAAAACGTCCCAGAGAATGAAAGACGTCCTGGAAGCAACGAATGGCCGTGCCGTTCCTGCCTGGCTGGAATGTGATCCGGAAGCTCTTAAGGGTACTGTCAAGGAAGTACCGGCCCGCGAAATGATCGACGTCCCGGTAGACGAAATGTATATCGTTGAGTTGTATTCCAAATAATACGTACCCTGTTGACAAAGAATCAATCCAGGAGGGGCACAAAAGGTGTTTGATTTTAACAAACCCAAAATTGAGATCGTTGAAATCTCAGAAGATAAGCGCTTCGGCAGATTTGTTGTGGAGCCTCTGGAGCGTGGTTACGGAACGACGCTGGGCAATTCTCTGCGGAGAATCATGCTTTCGTCTCTTCCGGGTGCCGCCATCAGCCAGGTAAAGATCGACGGGGTGCTTCATGAATTCACGACGATTCCGGGCGTCAAGGAAGACGTCACGGAGATCGTGATGAATCTGAAGAATCTTTCGATCCGCAATAACAGCGAGACCGAAGAACCGAAGGTTGCCTATATCGAGTTCGAGGGTGAAGGTGTCGTACATGGTTCGGACATTCAGGCCGACCAGGATATCGAGATCAAGAATCCGGAACAGGTGATCGCCACGCTGAACGGAGGAGCTGACAGCAGACTCTTCATGGAGCTGACTATCACCAAGGGGCGCGGCTATGTCGGCGCCGATAAAGGCAAGCCGGAAGATATGCCGATCGGCGTGATCGCGGTGGACGCGATCTATACACCGGTAGAACGCGTCAACATGACGGTTGAAAACACACGTGTCGGTCAGGTTACTGACTTTGACAAGCTGACACTGGATGTTTTCACAGACGGCACACTCGGTCCGGACGAAGCGGTCAGCCTTGCAGCGAAGGTGCTGAGCGAGCATCTGAAGCTGTTTATCGATCTGTCGGAAAATGCCAAAACGGCAGAAGTCATGATCGAGAAAGAGGACAACGAGAAAGAGAAGGTTCTCGAAATGAACATCGATGAACTGGAGCTTTCCGTACGTTCTTACAACTGCCTGAAACGTGCCGGCATCAATACAGTCGAAGAGCTCTGCAACAAGACTTCGGAAGATATGATGAAGGTCCGGAATCTGGGCAGAAAATCACTGGAAGAAGTGCTGGCCAAACTGAACGAGCTCGGTCTGGCACTGCGGCCGAGTGAGGAGTAAGACAGCGGGCAGGGGCCCCGGTGGTCCCGGCTGAACCGGAAGATCAGTAAGACCAAAGAAGCGTGGTCTTCCGGCATACTTCCCGAAACGGGAAGAGCACCTTGATGGAAGCCAGACGAAAGAACAGTAAGACCGAAGGTGCGTGTTTTTTCGTTCCAGAAATGAAAAGGAGAATATCATGGCAGAATACAGAAAACTCGGAAGAACAGCCGATCAGAGAAAAGCGCTGCTGCGCAACCAGGTAACCAACCTGCTGTATCACGGCAAGATCCGTACCACGGAAACCAAGGCAAAAGAAGTCCGGAAAATCGCGGAAGGACTGATCGCGCTGGCAATCCGCGAGAAGGATAACTTCGAAACCGTCACCGTAACGGCTAAAGTGGCTGTAAAGGACAAGGACGGCAAACGGGTCAAAGAAGTGGTGAACGGCAAAAAGGTCACCAAGTATGAAGAAATCCAGAAGACCATTAAGAAGGACAGCCCGTCCCGCCTGCATGCCAGACGGCAGATGATGAAGGTGTTCTATCCGGTCACAGAGATTCCGGAATCCCATAAAGGCCGCAAGAAAAACACAAAGCAGGTCGATATGGTTGCGAAGATGTTTGATGAGATCGCTCTGAAGTATGAGAACCGCAACGGCGGCTACACCCGCATGATCAAGATCGGGGAACGTAAGGGCGACGGCGCGATGGAAGTTCTTCTGGAGCTTGTTTAACAGAATGACGGCATGAACGTCTGAACAGGGTTCAAACGCTTATGCGCAGAAATTCGCTGAAACGGCGGCGGCAATGCAACAGGCATGCTGCCGCCATATCTTATCCAAGAGAGAGCAAGACAGGCTGTGTAAGCAAAAATACCAGACTGTGCTGCTTATACTGAGGAACGCATGATGCCGAAAAAGATGTTGTTTGTTTACAATCCCAAATCCGGTAAGGGAGCGATCCGCTCCAGGCTGACGGACATTCTCGAATTGTTTACGGCCGGCGGGTATGATGTACTCGTGCATCCGACGGCATCCAAGGGAGACGCTTCGGAGACAGTCCGGCGTCTGGCCGGGGAAGCGGATCTCGTTGTGTGCAGCGGCGGGGACGGAACCATGGATGAGGTGGTTACCGCTGTCATGGCCACGGATCCGATGAAGAGGATCGGTTATATTCCATCCGGAAGCACCAATGATTTTGCTAATAGTCTGGGACTGCCCAAAAATCTTCTGAAGGCAGCGCAGACCATTCTGGACGGCAATCTGTATTCCTGTGACCTCGGCACGTTTAACCGCAAGTATTTTGTATATGTGGCTGCTTTCGGTGCGTTTACGCATATCGCGTATGATACCGATCAGAATCTGAAAAACACGATCGGCCATTTTGCCTATCTGACGCAGGCCGGAACGGAAGTGTTCAAGCTTCCCAATTACCATCTGGTCGTGCATGCGGACGGGAAAAGGATTGAGGGAAATTATACCTACGGCATGATCACCAATTCACGGTTTGTAGGCGGCCTTCGCAATATTACCGGCAAGTCCGTTGAAATGAATGACGGCCTGTTTGAGGTCACGCTGGTCCATCCGCCGGCAAATCCGCTGGAACTGACCGAAATCTTCACCGTTTTGCTCAGCAAGGATATGCTGCAGTCTCCGCTGGTGGAGAAGTATAAAGCCAACCGCATTCTGGTGCGTGCGGAGGAGAGGATCAACTGGACGCTGGACGGAGAATTCGGTGGTTCGTATATGCGTACGGAAATCCGCAATCTGCAGAAAGCGCTGCACATTTTTGCCTGAAAACGTAAACGGACAGGTTGCCGGCTTTTGCCGTTTTACGGCAGGAAAGGATTGAAGTCCCTGCCTGTCTGTTATATAATCATATACTGAACGGAAATTCAAAGGGGGTATTCTGCACAGCGTTAGGATACATTTTTTTTGACTTTCTGTTACATTTTCATAATTCCAGGAAGGACTCCTATGAATCCCAAAACTCTGAAGTACATTATCAAACGACTGATCCTCGCTGTTTTTACGGTCTGGGTCGTTATAACGCTGACCTTTTTCATTATGCATGCTGTACCGGGCGGCCCGTTCGTTGGTGAAAAGGCGATCTCCAAGGCGGCTCAGCAGGCGCTGGAGGCGAAATACGGACTGGATAAACCGCTGATGACGCAGTATGTCACCTATCTGAAAGATGTGGTGCATTTCCGATTCGGGCCATCCCTGAAGCTGCGCGGCCGGATGGTGATCGACATCATGGCGGACGGTCTCAGGACATCCGTGAAACTGGGTGTCATAGCGGCAGTGCTGGCATTGATCAGCGGCGTCATTCTGGGTGCGGCCGCGGCATTGCGCAGGAATACGGTTCTGGACCGGATCATCATGGTCATTACGACTGCTTTCGTTTCCATGCCTTCGTTCATCATGGGGTCTCTGCTGCTGGTCATATTTGCTATCAAGCTGCAGGTGCTGCCGGCAAACGGTGCCACGCCGGGAGGCCTGGTCCTGCCGATCATAACCCTGATGCTCTATCCGATGGCCTATATTACCCGTCTGACACGGTCTTCCATGCTGGACGTTCTGGGGCAGGATTATATCCGGACTGCCAAAGCAAAAGGGGTATCCAGGAATAAGATCATTTTCGGACATGCTCTCAAAAATTCGCTGATCCCGGTCATTACCTATTTCGGTCCCATGCTGGCCTATATCGTTACCGGATCACTGGTGGTAGAACAGATCTTTGCCGTTCCGGGGATCGGACGTGCTTTTGTCAGCAGTATCATCAACCGGGATTATATGATGATCATGGGGACGACGATCGTGCTGGCTACGCTGATCGTTATCATGAATCTGATCAGTGACATTCTGTACAAGGTCGTTGACCCGCGGATCACACTGGATTAAAGAAAAGGACAGGCCTCGCGCCTGACACAAATACAGGGAGAACTCGATACTATGGACATTAATCTGAAAAGACTGACGATGCAGGTAAACGTCGATGACCTGATGCCTGCGAGTGAAGAAGACAAAGCGTATATGGTCAAAATGCGACCGTCCACGACCGCATTCAAGGATGGTGTGCGCCGCCTGCGCAAGAATAAGGTTGCAATGACAAGCTTCTGGGTCATAGTGATCATTACGCTTGCTGCCATACTCATTCCCATGTTCTGGCCGTATAAATATGAGTCGATGCTGGGAATCACACCGGGCAAACCGGTTGATGCATCCTTTAACAATCTGCGGCCGTTTGAGTATTCGCGTTCTGAACAGAAAAGGATAGAAGCAGGGGAGAAGGTTTTCCCGCATGTGTTCGGTACAGACTCATCGGGCAGGGATTATTTCATCCGTGTTGTCTACGGCACACGTATTTCCCTGGCTGTAGGATTCTTTGCCAGTATTATCGTCCTGGTCATCGGGCTGATCGTCGGCTCCATAGCCGGCTATGCAGGAGGGATGGTGGATATCATCATCATGCGGATCGTAGATGTCATATACTCGCTGCCGGACATGCTGATGGTGATCCTGCTGGCAGCGGTTATGAGAGTATCGCTCGGATCCGCGCTGGAAGGTACGGTCCTGGAAAAGATAGGGTCCAATATCATTTCCCTGTTTATCATTTTTGCTCTTTTGTACTGGGTGTCCATGTCACGTCTGATCCGCGGACAGATCCTGTCCCTGCGTGAGCAGGAATATGTGCTGGCGGCACAGGCGAGTGGTGCCAAGGGAAGCTGGGTGATCCGGAAGCATCTGATCCCGAACTGCATTTCGGTGATCGTTATTTCCACGGCGCTGCAGATCCCGAACGCGATTTTCACAGAGAGTTACCTCTCATTCCTCGGACTGGGTGTCAATGCGCCGATGCCGTCGCTGGGTTCGCTGGCATCTGATGCCCTGAATGGACTGAAATCCTATCCGTACCGGCTTGTGATCCCGGCTGTGGTTATTTCACTGATCGTATTGTCCCTGAATCTGTTCGGCGACGGCATGCGCGATGCCTTCGATCCGAAGCTGAATAACTAAGAAGGAGGAAAGGCTATGTTATTAGAAGTCAAAGACCTGCATACCTCTTTCTTTACCGATGCCGGCGAGGTTCGTGCCGTCAACGGTGTTTCCTTTAATCTGGACCGCGGCAAGGTGCTGGGGATCGTGGGAGAGTCGGGCTCCGGAAAATCGGTAACGGCCTACTCGATCATGCAGATCCTGGCAAACACCGGGAAGATCGTATACGGATCGATCAAACTGGACGGACAGGAGCTGGTCGGTGCAGGAGAAAAGGTCATGAAGGATGTGCGGGGCAATAAGATTTCGATCATCTTTCAGGACCCCATGACCAGTCTGAATCCCACCTATACCATCGGTCATCAGCTGATGGAGGCGATCACGCTGCACACGGACCGGAATAAGCAGGAGGCATGGGACAGGGCAGTGGAAATGCTGAAGCTTGTCAATGTCAATGAACCGGAAAAACGGATGAAACAGTATCCGTTCGAACATTCCGGCGGCATGCGTCAGCGTGTCATGATCGCCATGGCGCTGGCCTGCGAACCGGATATCCTGATCGCCGACGAACCGACGACAGCCCTGGATGTGACGATCCAGGCGGGGATTCTGGAATTGATGAAAGATATCCAGAAGAAGCTGGGCATGGCCATCATCATGATCACGCATGACCTGGGAGTCGTGGCGCAGCTTTGTGATGAGATTGTTGTCATGTATGCCGGCTCCATCTGTGAACAGGGGACGGCAGATGAGATTTTCTATCATCCCTGTCATGAGTACACCAAAGGACTGCTGCGTTCAATTCCGACCGTCAAGAATTCCGGTCAGAAACTGCAGCCGATCAGCGGAACACCGATCGACCTGCTGAACATGCCCAAGGGATGCCCGTTTGCGCCGCGCTGTGATGCAGCCATGAAGATCTGCATCCGCGAGACCTGTGAACGGATCCAGATCAACGATCAGCACCAGGCAGCCTGCTGGATGAATGTCAAAGAGGCGGTGAATGCGCATGAATAATACTGAGAACACAAAGAAAGAGCCATTGAT
>JAIKYQ010000089.1 GCA_024683035.1 Eubacterium sp. | reverse complement strand
GGGACAGCCCGCGCGCCCGGTCTCAAACGCCATGGCATCTGCGTGGAAGCAGTTGTACGGAAGCTCGATCCCCGTAAAGCCCGCCGCCGCAATAAACTTCATGTAATCGACCCAGAATTTTTTTGACTGTCTGGTAAACACGCCCGGGCCGCTGGTAAGCAGATTTACCATCTCCAGACTGCATCCGAATTTCATAGTCTGCCGCTCTCCTTTTTTACTGATACACAAACGAGTCCTTTTTTACCTTAGCAAACCTGTACCTGCTTATAAACGGGAAAAACCTACGAATTTGTTTGATTTTTCCTGTTCCAGTATTCATTGACCCAGCGCGCTTCGTTCCCGTATTCCAGCATCAGATGGCGCATATGCATTCTGGCGCAGAACAGGGGATCCAGTCCTTCCGGGAATCCGGTCCGGACCAGTTTCCCGTTGCGGATCCCCACGCCGCCGAACAGCCGGATCCGCAGTTCCCGTCCGTAGTCTGTTTTTCTCAGATAATTGACAATGATCATCTCGATCGGTTTTTCCGCAATCCTGTCTTCCAGGACCGGATAATTCATCCAGTAATTGCCGCCAATCCAGAGACAGTCCGGATCGTTCTCCTTCACTTTATCCGGATCCACACCGAGGAGGCGGATATCCATACCGTTGGCAAAATGGTCATCGCCGACCACCGCTTTCATATTCAGCAGGCCGTATCCGAAATCTTCAATGGCGCCGTCGCTGTAGTGATAATAATGATAGCCCGGACACCAGAGTTTATAGGCCAGCGCGCCTTCCGGAGCAAATTCTTTATTATAGGCGTCCATATTTTCGTTCGTTCTGCCGACCTGCCGCAGGATGGCAGCCGAATAGGCGGCGCCGCTTTCCAGCACACAGTACCCGTTTTCCACAGCAGTAAAGCCTTGCCGATTCATGTTTTTCGCATAGTCTTCCGGCTCAAACGCCTCTTCTACATCGATCGGCGGGCCTTCTACTGCTTTTTCCTGTCTTTCTGTCAGGATATTTCCTTTTTCATACAGATCCGCAAACGGCGACTGTTTTTCCTCTTCCGTCAGTCCCGGCGTCAATGCCCTGATCTCTTCAAAAGAAAGCTCTCCGAATTTTTTCTGGGGAAAACTCGCCCGCGGGATCAATGTCACCAGCCCTTTTTCTCTGAACTCGACACCCATACTGCCTCTCCTTTTATTGAAGTCTGAATAGAACGTTTCTGTGCGGCCTGTTTATTCCGGATCATACCGCCGCTGTTTCGTTTCCCCTACCTGTTCCATCAGCTCGATCGGTGTCCCGTCCGGATCGTAGATCCAGCAGACATAGCAGCCATCGCTGGAAAGAAAAATATCGTCGATCGAATAAACCCGCTTTGCATCGGGTTCCGGATGCTGCCAGACTTCAATGCCTCTCTCGTTCAGCACTTCAATCATGTTTTTCATATCCTCTGTTTCCAGGGCAAAATGCCAGACGGTCTGATTGCCGTAGTATTTCGTGTCTTCCGGATGCGGATGGGGGTTATCGCTGTGCACCGGCTGCAGTTCTACATACTGGCCATGCGCCACCTTAATATAGTAATCCCACGGCACATCACCCTCTTTTTCCTGCAGATTAAACAGAACCTCCATACCCAGTTTCTGATAAAAATCGATGGATTTGTCGATGTCGCTGCAGAACAGACAGATATGGAACAATCCTTTAAACAGTTTTTTATCGCTCATATTATTCTCCTGTACTTCATGTATGATCGTCACAGATCTTTTGCTTTTCGGCAGATCCGGACTGTATGGATGCTTTCTCAGCGTTCCGGGATAAACGGGACGGTGATGTAGGATGCCTTGTCTCCTCCGGACCAGACGGCCGCCTTGCCGCGGTTTACTGTCGCGGCGACTTCCAGTCCCGGCCATTCCTCCATATTGAGTTCATAGCTGGAAACAATGAAGATCAGCTGCTGTCCTTCTTCGTACACCATGCCCATCGGCCACAGGGGGATATCCACACGAACCGGTTCTCCCGGCGTCAGTTTGCATACGGTCCTGAATGTCTGGAACGGTTTTGCTTCCGTAGACATTTCCGGGTCGGTTTCACGCCGGGATGCGCGCAGCCTGCCGCATGGTGTATACCGCGGCGCACCTTCAAACCCGGAAAACGGAGCGCCGTGCACGATCGGCGGCAGCCAGTTTCCATCTTTGTCTGTTTTCAGCGCATAGACAAAGAGGTCCAGATCATCCGTATCCTCTGCCTCTACATACAGATGGGCGCCAAAATAGCCGATGATCTCGGTTCGCTTTTCCATAGGTGGAAGTTTGAAGATCAGCATGTCTTTCCGGTTGTCTGCGGTATACTCTGCTTTTACCGCCTCTCCCGGCGCTTTATAAGTGAGTCCGCCGTTTGTATTATCCAGATAGAGATTTGTATACTGTGTATCGGGAAGCGGAAAATCCTTTTCCGTACGGTTCACCACATCTTCGCCGCCCGGGTTCAGAACACTCAGCCGGACTTTCGGGGTATCCTTCCAGCCGTTTTCGATTCCTTTTAAGTAGTAATCGAAGAACCGGCAGAGATCCTCTTCGTTTTCTTCGTCATAGAGATCCGGCCATTCATGCGTATTGTGGATGCGCAGCCATTTATCTTCGGATGCCATCCTCTGCAGGGATTCCAGCGTGCCGTAGCTGTGGAACGAGCTGATATAGCTTCCGACGATATAGGCCGGTACCCGGATATCTTCTATCTTCGTGCGTTTGTCTTCCCAGTAGGCATTCATGAGCGGATACTTCTCTGCCATGGCCGCCATATTCTCGTACCAGCCGAAGCCTTCTTTGTTCTGGTCCACCAGCTTCTGGAAGGCGAAATTTGGGATGCCGCCTGCCAGACTCGTCTGCCGATACACATCATTAAAGCCTTCCCAGGGTGCGATCGCTGCCAGATGCGGCGGATTCAGGGAAGCGATCAGAAACTGCGAGATCGCCAGATAGGAGTTGCCGGACATGCCGACTTTTCCCGAACACCAGTCCTGTGCCGCTGCCCATTCAACGATATCATACCCGTCCCGGGCTTCCGCAGAACCGAAAGAATAATTGTCTCCGCCTGAGAAAAAGACGCCTCTGGTGTCGGGCTGTACGACCGCATACCCTCTGGGTACCCAGAATCCGGGATCCGGCGCTTCATCCTTCTGCAGGCCGGAAAGCTTGCTTTCCGGTACGCCCCAGGGAAGATAATTGCTGTGCTTCTGTTTTCCGTACGGACTGTACGCGATGATCGCAGGCACTTTTTCACTTCCGACAGGACGGAATACATCCGCAAACACAACCACACCATCCCGCAGTTCGATCGGAACATCCCGGTCGAAGATCATATCGCAGTCCAGCGGTTTGCAGACGGGCGCATTATGGCTTCCCTTTTTCAGGATCCTGGTTTCCATCTTCACGCCGGGATGATCGACACCCGGAAAGCGCTGCACCGGATCGAAGATCACATCGATCTCTTCCCCGTTAAATATGTGTTTTACGATTTTTCTCTGCTTATTCATAATCTGTTTTTAGAACGGATGTTCCTTCTCCCATTTTTGCTGTACGGTATCTCCGGGCTGCACCATGATCTCAAACCGGTTGCCTTCGCCGCTCACGACCCACACGATCTCGCAGCCGTCAACGGCAAAATTGCCGACCGTCCCTTTTTTGACCTCCAAAGGCTGATTCCGCATGAACGGCTGCATGCAGCAGCGGACCCCGTTGTTTCCCCATGTCCATACGGCATCGGCCACACTGGTGACCTGCAGCGCAATGTGTCCCAGCAGGTCTTCGTCACCGGTCTCGACCGGCCCGGTCGCCTGGAGCAGTTCCAGATACTGCTCATTCTCTCCGACAACAAGCTTCACCGCCGTCTCGGTCTCTCCGGTTTTTTTCATGCCCATGTTCTGCAGGAATGCAGACATTCCGGCCAGATCATTCACATAGATGGATGCCCCTGCGAGGGAGTTGAACAGATGCTCTTTCTCCGCTGCTCTGTGAGATTTCCGCTCAACGATCCGGATCCTGCAGCCGGTCGGGTCCGTGATAAATCCATTCCGGACCGGCACGCCGCGTTTTTCCAGTTCGGCGATCGTCTTTCCCGGATCCTCACAGCCCAGTGCGAAGCTGTGTACGACCGGCGCCTTCGCATGGTCAATCCTTTTTGAATCGAATTCCGGCGGATTGATGACCCCGTTGAAGATCTCCAGGTATTCCTCCGGCGCTACACGCACATAGGAAAGCCATGCAAGGTCATTGTTCTTATCGGAGTCTTCCATGGAGAGGATCTTCCGGAAATCAGCGACTTTCAGCGTAAACATCTCTTCAAAGCCAAGCTTTCCGCAGTAGAAGTCCAGAGCCTCTTTTATGCTGTCCTCCTGCAGAGAGACATGGAAAAGATTTTTAATGATACCCATTGTCTTTTCTCCTTTTCCTGTTTTCTCTTATGCTTCGCTCTGCTGTACCTTGCGTACACGGATCCTGTCCAGAATACGGGATCCCTGCCTGTCCAGAATAATGGCGGCAAGAATAACAATACCCTTGGCCACTTTCTGCCAGTTCGAGTCAACACCGAGCAGGTTCAGCGAGTTGGAGATGACCTGGATCAGCAGGCAGCCGATCAACGTACCGAACACATTGGCTTTGCCGCCTTCCATCGGCGTACCGCCGATAACAACGGCCGCAACGGCATCCAGTTCCATACCGGCTCCGGCTGAGTTCTGTGCAGAAGCCGCACGCCCGGTCTGCAGAACAGCCGCAAGACCGACACAGGCTCCTGTCAGCATGAACACACAATAGATGATCTTCTTTGTCGGGATACCACAGACACGTGCCGCGTTGACATTGCCGCCGCAGGCAAGGGCATAGCGTCCGAACTTCGTATACTGCACGACAATGATCATGACGATGACCAGTGCGATCATGATGATAACCGATACCGGTATGCCAAGCACACGACCCGCCCCGATAAAATTGTACCAGTCAGGAAGACCCGGAATACTCTTCGAATGACTCATGATCAGGTTCAGTCCCTGATAGACCATACCCATGGCCAGCGTCACGATGAAAGGCTGCAATCCAAATGTCTGTGTAACAAAAGAGTTTATAAACCCGCAGGCTGCGCCCAGCAGGATCGCTGCCGGAATGACGACAATGGCAGGAACGCCGTGTATGGCCATCAGGGCAGACACAATGCCGACCATGCCGAGCATGTAGCCGACCGACAGGTCGATCAGACCAGAGGCCAGAACAAGCGTGAAGCCCATGGACAGGGTACAGCTTGTACAGATCTGGCGAAGAATATTTGTCAGGTTTCGGGAGGTGAAGAAGTCGCTGGTGAGACAGGACACAACCGCCACGAAGATGACCAGAATAATAATCGCCTTATTATTCATGACAATTTGTGTTACTTTTTCAGTATCTATCCGTCGATTCCCTTTTGCATTCATCTTTTCTACCTCTCCTCAACCCAGGGCGTGCGCTCCCAGGAGCTCCTGGGTCACTTCTTCTTTGGTACATTCAAATACAAGTCTTCCGTCACGAACAACAAATACCCGGTCCGACAATCCGATGATCTCCGGCATCTCGGAGGAGACCAGGATGATGGCCATCCCTCTCAGCGCAAGATCCGCGATCAGATTGTAGATCTCACTCTTGGCGCCGACGTCAATGCCGCGGGTGGGTTCATCCATGATCAGCAGCTTCGGTTCCGCCATCAGCCATCTTCCGATAACGACCTTCTGCTGATTTCCGCCGGAAAGAGATGTGATCAGCATTTTCGGATCGGCCACTTTCACGGACATGTCCTTGATCATCTTGTTGACACGTTCCCGCTCTTCGCCCCGGTGCACAATACCCAGTCTGTTGCAGTATTCCGACAGGGTTACGATCGACATATTGTCATTCACGGAAGCTGTCCGGATGATACCGTAATCACGCCGGTCTTCATTGATCATGGCCATACCGTAGGAAACCGCCGTCTTCGGGGAATCCACATGGACCTGCTCCCCGTTGAGCCAGATCTCGCCGGAAGTGGCTTTGTCCACACCGAAAATAGCCCGCATGATCTCACTCCGGCCGGCGCCGACCAGACCCGAAAACCCGACAACCTCTCCAGCGCGGACGGAAAAACTGACATCGTGAAATCCGTTCCCGCACAGATTCTTTACTTCCAGCACCGTTTCCCCGATCTTCGGCTCATATACGGGATACTGATCCGTCAGCTTCCGGCCGATGATCATGGTGATCAGGTCATCTTTATTGGTCTCCGCACAGATCCTTGTACCGATGTAACGGCCGTCACGATAGACCGATACTCTGTCGGAAATGGTCAGCAGCTCTTCGATCTTATGTGTGATAAAAATGATCGATACGCCCTGGCTGCGCAGATCCCGGATAATGGTAAAGAGGATCTCCACTTCCTTCTCGGAAAGGGAAGAAGTCGGCTCATCCATAATGATGATATCGGCGTCACAGGAAATCGCCCGGGCGAGTTCCACCAGCTGACACTGGGCAACCGTCAGGGACGAAACCAGAGCCGAAGGTGCAATCTCGATATTCAGCTTATCCAGCAGTTCTTTTGTGGTCTTTTCTCTGCGGCGGTTGCTGATCAGCCCGCTCCGCATAAACTGGTCTTCGCGGTGCAGCCAGATGTTTTCCGCCACGCTGAGAGACGGGATCAGGCTGATCTCCTGATGGATCATGGAAATTCCCGCAGCGATCGCCTCTGCAGGAGATTTAAAATGGGTCACCTGCCCTTTGACAATGATCTCTCCGGAATCTCTCGGAAGATCTCCGAGGATAATGTTCATCATCGTGGATTTTCCGGCGCCGTTTTCCCCGATGACTGCATGTACTTCGCCTTTCAGGACTTCGAGGTCAACCTGATCCAGGGCCTTGACACCGAGGAAACTCTTAGAAAGGCCTTTGACTTCCAGAACAACTTCCTGCTGCACCCTCTGTACCTCCATTTTGTGTTTTATAAAGGGGGCCTGCCAGTCTGACCCGCTGTAAGCCCCCCATTCCACAATCTTGTTGATTACTTTATCTGATCAAAGTGTGTCTTTTGTTACAAGGCTCAGGTTCTCTGTTGTCAGGCACACTTCGTTGCGGGTTCCGGTCAGCTCGCCGGTAGCCGCTGCGATGATCGCATCCGCGCAGGCAGAAGCCACGCCCAGGAAGTTGATCTCAACCGTGGCACCCATTGTGCCGTCTGCTACCAGGGTCTTGCCCAGGTCTGTGGCATCGATTCCGAGAATGACGACATCGTCTCTGCTGGCAGCTTTGCAGGCATTCACAGCACCCTGTGCTTCATCATCATTAACACAGACGATCACATTGATTTCCGGATAAGCGACCAGCCAGTCATCAACCAGAGCCTGTGCATCGGCCGTATTGAAGTTGCCGTAGCCTTCGATCACAACATCTGCATTGTCATGTACGTCAACAAAGTTTTCGATGAAGCCGTCGGAACGGGCACGGCCGGAAGTATTGCCGGCGTCACCGGTCACGACACCGACATGATACTCGGCGCCTTCATCATAGATGGATTCCATGTACTCGGCCTGCATCTGACCGCAGGCATACTGGCTGAAGCCTTCATACAGATAGGTGTAATCCACATCGCCTTCAATGGCAACACCGATACCGACCGGGATCTCTGCTTCGACGCAGGCGTTAACAGCCGGAATAACTCCCGTGTCACCGATGGAGTTCATGATGTAGATCACATCGGGGTTCGTCGCGATCAGGGACTCAACGTCGCTGATCAGTTTGTTGATATCGGTGTCCGCATTGGTCAGGGTATACTCGATCTCATAGTCCGGATAATTGTTTTCCAGGCAGGCGATGATACCGTTGGAAAGGTTCGTCATACCTTCGTCCATCATCGGGAATGCCAGGCCAATGTTGAGGCTTGTTTTCTCTTCTTCTGCCGCAACGCCGGTGGCCATAAGGCTGACTGCCATGATGCCGGTCAATACCATTGCAACCAATTTCTTTTTCATGTTTTTCCTCCTTTGGATTTGTGATGTGTTCCGTTGCTTTTTTACCAGTAATCAACTATAATTTCCTTATCGATGATACGAGTGTATCAAGTACGTTTTTCTCCGAACAGAACAGTTTTTTTAAATATGTCAAAGTGCTATCCAATCTTGAACACTTTTGAAAAAACTGTCAAACAGGTGCCGGCTATGTCTTCTGAAGAATCACACAAAAAGACACGAGCAGAACAGACAAAAGACCAGATCCGTCATGCTTTCTATTGCCTGATGCGCAAAAAGCCCTGGGATAAGATCTCGGTTAAGGAACTGTGCACCGAAACCAGCATCACCCGGGGAACTTTCTATAATTATTTTACGGATATCTACGACCTGATGGAGTCTGTCCAGGATCCTCTGATCGAAGAGCTTAGCCAGAGGATGGATCATATTGTGCTCAAGAACTATCGTTCTGTCAGCCCGGAAGATTTTTTTCTGAAATTCGATTACCGTGCTCCGGAATGCTTTCAGGTCTGGTTCCATTTCTGCACGAAGCATAAAGAAGAGCTCGTGTCCCTGATGGATCCCCGCTTCGGATCGCAGCATTTCATCTACAGCGTCCGTAAGATCCTGGAAAAAAATCTTCATGCATTAATGGACAGTGAAAAACTCCCCCGGGATGATATGCGCACGTACTATGTCAGCATCCTGGTGACCATGCATTTCGAACTGGCCCGTATCTGGGTC
>JAIKYQ010000084.1 GCA_024683035.1 Eubacterium sp. | reverse complement strand
GTGAACCGGGTAAATACGATGCATGCGGATAATGTCCGGGCAGCAGCCGGTGGTACAGGTCTTCGCACAGCGCCTGATTCGAGCAGTACAGTAAAATAAGTATAGATGCGCGTATTCCCATTAATGACGCTTATTTAGTCGTCTATTTGTATATAGTATGGTCAATAAATAAAGGATCATTACAGAGGCATACTTGTAATATTAATACAGAAGAAATCCGGCCCAACGGCCGGATTTACACCGATTGAAATGGGGCGTCGCATTCTCTGGCTGTACCGGAAGGATAAAGACAGGGAGCTGTTTGCACTAAGTGCGACAGCTCCCTGTTTATGTAACTGGTATCGTTAGGCCAGGGTTTCGCCGGTAAGCAGCGTGTAGGCCTCCAGATACTTTTCGATGGTCCTGTCTATGACATCCTGCGGCAGATCATAACCGCTGTCGGGATTGGCCTTCAGCCAGTCACGGACGAACTGTTTGTCGAAGGAAGGCTGGCCGTGACCGGGTTCATAGCCTTCGGCCGGCCAGAAGCGGCTGCTGTCCGGAGTCAGCATTTCGTCGGCCAGAACGACACGGCCTTCTTCATCCAGACCGAATTCGAACTTGGTATCTGCAATGATGATCCCGCGTCCCCGGGCGTAATCTGCACAGGCTTTATAGAGCGTGATCGTGTAGTCACGAAGCTTTGCGGCATAGTCTTTTCCTTTGCCCGGATAGAGTTTCTCCAGAACATCGATGCTCTGGTCGAAACTGATGTTTTCGTCATGATCGCCGAGGTCGGCCTTTGTGCTGGGTGTATAGATCGGTTCAGGCAGCTGTGCACATTCCTGAAGGCCTTCCGGCAGGGTAATGCCGCAGACGGTGCCGTTCTTTTTATAACTCTCCCAGCCGCTTCCGGTGATATACCCGCGGACGATGCATTCGATCGGCAGCATTTCCAGTTTCCGGCAGAGCATGCTGTTTCCGGTGAACTGCTCCTGACGGAAGAATTCCGGCATATCCGCCACATCCACGCTCAGCATATGATTGGGCAGGATATTTTTTGTATAATCAAACCAGAAGCGGGACATCTGCGTGAGAACCGTTCCTTTTTTGGTGATCTTGTTTTTCAGGATCACGTCGAATGCAGAGATACGGTCTGTTGCCACCATGATCAGGGCATCGCCGATATCGTAAATCTCGCGGACTTTACCTTCTTTGACGGGCGTATAGGTTTGCATAGATGTTTCCTCCTGGCTGCGGTGCTGTTTTCGTCGACAAAAGTATATGTATCACATCGGGAGAAAAAAAACAAGAACCGGCGGGCCGGTTTCCGTACTTTTGGAAATGGTGGTTTTCAGACGGCAATCATGCTATACTAGATAAGATTAAGCTAAAGAAGACAAATCTTACGGGGGAGGTAACACATGGCAGAAGAATACAATCCGTTCGAACAGAAACCGGAGCAGCCGGTAACAGAAGACGTGCAGAATCCGTTTACGCAGACAGAAGGGCAGCCGATGGATGGCCAGCAGCCTTATGGCCAGCCGTACAATCAGCAGACCTATGGGCAGCAGTCTTACGGACAGCAGCCATACGGACAACAGCCGTATGGTCAGCAGCCCTATGGCCAGCCGCCTTATAATCAGCCCTACGGCCAGCCGGGATACGGACCGGTCCCGGGCAAGGGCAAAGCAACGGCAGCGCTGGTCCTGGGAATTATCAGTGTCATATTCGCATTCCTGTCTCCGATCGTAGGACTGATCTGCGGCATTATCGCGATCGTGATGAGCAATAAAGCCAGAAACGAGGGGTATATCGGCGGGGCACAAAAGGCAGGAAAAATCCTGGGCATCGTCGGGCTTGTGATCTGTATCATCATGTTCGTTCTGGGGATCGTGGTCGGTGTGGCCCTTGTCACCTCGCCAGAGTTCCAGCAGCAGATCAATAACCTGATGCAGTAAGCTGTTTGCTGCAGCAGCGAAGGAAAACAGCAGGAGCAGAATATGAAAAAATGTGCAAACTGTGGTGCATCCTGTGAAGACACAGCCAGATTCTGTACGAATTGCGGCACGCCGCTTCCATTGATGGAAGGAAACCCGGAGGCTGCACAGGTAGGATCGGAAGGACAGCAGCAGAATACAGATCAGCAGGATCCCTACGGCGGCTGGCAGCAGAATGCAGGTCAGCAGAATGCTTACGGATATGGCTGGCAGCAGAATGCGGGCCAGCAGAATGCTTACGGATATGGCTGGCAGCAGAACGCGGGCCAGCAGGATCCCTACGGCGGCTGGCAGCAGAACGCGGGTCAGCAGAATGCTTACGGATATGGCAGGCAGCAGAACGCGGGTCAGCAGGATCCCTATGGCGGCTGGCAGCAGAATGCGGGTCAGCAGAATACATACGGCGGATATCCGCCCTATGGGGACTACAGAAACAACGGCGGTACGCCGTATCCGGTTTTCGGGATCCGGAGACGCAGTATTGCCCTTGCGATCATTTTTACGATCATCACATTCGGGATTTACGGCATTTACTGGATGATCCGGATCAATGATGAAGTCAACCAGCTGGCCAATGAACCAGAGGCGACGAGCGGCGGACTGGTGTTCCTGTTTTCCCTTATTACACTGGGGATCTATTCCTTTTACTGGCTGTATAAGATGGGGGAACGCTGCGACGCGATCCGCGGAGAATGGAACGGAAGCCGTCCGATCCTGTATCTGGTCCTGGGGCTGGTAGGGTTTTCTATCATCAGCTATGCACTGATCCAGGATGTGATCAATAAAGCGCTGCCCTATCAGGGATAGTCTGAAAAAGGTAAGAAATGAATATCCGAATCAGAGAGTTTCAAACGAAAGATACGGCACAGACTGTTGCTGTCTGGAATAAAGTCGTAGAGGACGGCGTCGCTTTTCCGCAGACAGAACCGTTAACGGAGAAGGACGGGGCGCTGTTTTTTGCAGAACAGACTTTCACCGGAGTCGCGGAAAACGACTCCGGTGAAATTGTCGGTCTGTATATTCTGCATCCCAATAATATCGGCAGATGCGGCCATATCGGCAATTGCAGCTATGCCGTCCGCTCCGACTGCAGGGGACTGCAGATTGGAGAACAACTGGTGCGGCATTCTCTTCTTCAGGGAAAGACGCACGGTTTCCGGATCCTGCAGTTCAATGCGGTGGTTGCTTCCAACCGTACGGCACTGCATCTGTACCGTAAGCTGGGGTTCACGACCCTCGGTACGATCCCGGGTGGGTTCCGTCTGAAGGACGGAACGTATGAGGATATCGTTCTGTTTTATATCCTGTTATAATAAACAGCCTGGCTGTCGGGCCAGGCTGCTTATAAATCTTGTTTCTTATTTCGCAGTTTCTTCTTAATTACGCAGTTACTTCTTATTATTCAGCTTATTCAGCTTCTTCTTCTGTCTTGGCGTTCATCATGGCTTTCTCCTGGATCGCCTGGACGTCCGGGAACATGGAAAGCATGGGCTCTATCTTCTTTCCGTGCAGTTTTCTGTCCACATAGTTCTTGGTACACTTCATGACAAGCGGCGACAAGGCCAGCACGCCGATCAGGTTCGGGAGCATCATCAGGCCGTTAAAGGTATCGGAGATATCCCAGGCAAGCTGTGCCTTCATCAGAGATCCCAGGAAAACAATGACAACAAAGATGATCCGGTAAGGCAGGATGGATTTGTCGCCGAGCAGATACCGGCAGGCGGTTGCGCCGTAATGGCTCCAGCCCAGGACAGTAGAGTAGGCGAACAGCAGAATGGCGATCGCGATGAAAGCGGATCCCATGGCGCCGAAGGTCTGGGAAAACGCGTAACTCATATAGGTGCCGGATTCAATGCCTTCACCGATTGCGGATACTTCGCCGGTGCCGAGGTCGATCACGCCGGAGCTCAGGATCGTCAGCGCGGTCAGCGTGCAGACGATGATGGTATCGGCGAAGACTTCGAAGATGCCCCACATACCCTGGCGGATGGGCTCTTTAACATTGGAACTGGAATGGACCATGACCGAAGAACCAAGACCGGCTTCGTTGGAGAATACGCCGCGCTTGAAACCCCATTTCATAGCCTGTGCAATGCCGGCGCCGATGCCGCCGCCGACGGCAGCTTTCAGGGAGAAAGCACATTTGAAAATCGAAGCGAAGATGGCCGGGATCGTTCCGGCATGCATGACGATGATAATGATGGTACCGATGAAGTACAGGATCACCATAAAGGGAACCAGTTTTTCGGTGATGGAGGCAACCCTCTTCAGACCGCCGATGATGACCGCGCCGACAGCGACGACCAGAACGATGCCGGTTACGAAGGTCGGAACGCCGAAAGCGGACTGCACATTGCCTACCATGGAATTGACCTGGCTCATGTTGCCGATCCCGAAGGAAGCCAGCAGGCAGAAGAAGCTGAACAGCACAGCCAGAACAGCGCCCAGTGTTTTGCAGCCTTTTTTGGAGCCAAGTCCTTCTTTCAGATAATACATGGCACCGCCGTGCCATTCGCCTTTTTCGTCTTTTCTCCGGTACAGGATACCCAGAACGTTTTCGGAATAGTTCGTCATCATGCCGAAGAAAGCGATCAGCCACATCCAGAAGACAGCACCGGGTCCGCCGGCAGCGATGGCGCCTGCCACACCGACGATGTTACCGGTACCGACAGTAGCCGCCAGAGCCGTACAGAGGGACTGGAACTGCGAGATGGTCCGGTCCTGTGTATGGCCGACAACGTGTTTGTCTTTGAAAATGGCACCGATGGTGTTCTTCATCCAGTGATGGAAATGACTGACCTGGAAGAAGCGTGTCAGCAGTGTCATGATGATGCCGACGCAGCCCAGCAGGATCAGAGCCGGCCATCCCCACACTACGCTGTTGATCGCATCGTTAATGTTGGTAATTGTCTCAATCATTGTTTTTCCCTTCCTATTGCTTTATTTTCCTAAAAAGAATGGACATACCGAGGTATGTCCAAACAAAAAGGCTCTGTCCTTTTGCCTGAGAGATCACGGAAGTCCGCTTACACCTTCGGCACCCGCTTGCGGGATTCTCCAGAGAATGACTGCCGGGCAGCCATCTATATGGATTTCTGTATTTGCAACAAAAGATTGTAAAATAAAAATAAAATTCCCAACAAGTATAGCATGGGAAACAACCGCACACAAGAAAAAGTTACATTTAGAAAGGATTTCTTTTGGTACATTTTAATAAGAATTCTTATTTTTTTGTAAGATGTGTTTCTGATTTCCGGAAAAGAGTATAATAAGCGTGAAGTACTGTCTGTGATTTCATACAGGAGGTAT
Organism: Eubacterium sp.; assembly: GCA_024683035.1. Lineage (GTDB taxonomy): Bacteria > Bacillota > Clostridia > Lachnospirales > Lachnospiraceae > Bilifractor. Next base: position 14,984 of record JAIKYQ010000084.1, on the reverse strand, counting down.
TCATATGAAAAACAGAAAAATATGGAGCATAGTGCTTTCGGTTTTGATCATTCTCGGCATGATGCCGGTAAGCAGCATGGCGGTATTTGCGGATGATCCGGCGTACACTGCTGCTATTGATCCGAATGATGAATCGGCAGATGAAATTTTCTATCATACGGAGGGAGAGGACAGTGAGGAAACTCCCGATGAGATACAGATACTGACTAATGCCGAGTGGACAGATTTTACCGTGAAGTGTTCGGATGCAGCGCCGTTTGATACGGGGTATGCTGTTTACTTCCACGCAGGATCCTTCATGTCTGACGACGGGGCAATCTATATTCCCTATCAGCTGGGTACAGACACCCATACGGAACCGGGTGATTCGCAGCGTTTTTCGGCTGAAAGCCCGGATGCACGGCAGGTGATTTCTGTTTATATTTCCCCGGATTCCTGGAATGCGGCCGGAGCGGGAAACTATACATCGGATCTGGGATTTGAAGTATATGCCGTCGTAGACGGGCAGGAAACGTATATCCGGGAAGGAAGCATCCCACTGACATTGACGGTGCCGGCGCCGGAGGCGGGGGATGAAGGTGTTCCTGAGCCGCAGCCGGAACCAGAACCGCAGCCAGAACCGGAACCGGAGTATATCCCTGTCACCTATACGGACGTCTGGATGGACGGGAGCGGCAACGTACTGGATACCAAATCCTATACAGAAAATGATCCTGAGCCGGGTACGGATGTCCAACCGGCGAACATGGAAGATGATTCGAATATCTATGTCTTTACCGGCTGGGATGCGGGGACCTGGGATGACACGGCCACAACAAAGACGTACCGGGCGCAGTACAGTGCGCAGCCGAAACTGATCACCTATACAAATGTCTGGATGGACGGAAGCGGCAACGTACTGGATGCCAAGTCTTATACACAGAACGATCCCGAGCCAGGTACGGATGCCAGACCTGAAAATATGGAGGATGAATCGAATATCTATGTCTTTACCGGCTGGGATGAAGGGACCTGGGATGACACGGCCACAACGAAGACATACCGGGCGCAGTACAGCGCGCAGCCGAAACTGATCACCTATACGAATGTCTGGGTAGACGGCAGCGGCAACGTACTGGACAGCAAGACATATACGCAGAACGATCCCGAGCCGGGTACCGATGTCCGGCCGGCAGATACGGAAGATGATTCGTATACGTATGTCTTTACCGGCTGGGATGAAGGGACCTGGGACGAAACGGCCACAACGAAGACCTACCGGGCGCAGTACAGCGCACAGCCCAAACCGACGCCGGAGCCGGTGATCTACACGGTGGTCTGGAAGAACGGGGACGGCTCTGACCTGGATTCGAAGACCTATCAGGAAGGAGAAGAGGAACCGACCACAGATAAAAAAGCGGAAAAACAGCCGGATGAAAGCTATACTTATACATTTACCGGCTGGGATGAAGGAACGTGGGACGAAAGTATGACCACGAAGACATATGAGCCGCAGTTTGATGCCGCGCCCATACCGACACCGGAACCGGTGATCTATACAGTGATCTGGGAAAACGGGGACGGCTCCGACCTGGATACCAAAACATATCAGGAAGGAGAAGAGGAACCGACCACAGATAAAAAAGCGGAAAAACAGCCGGATGAAAGCTATACTTATACATTTACCGGCTGGGATGAAGGAACGTGGGACGAAAGTATGACCACGAAGACATATGAGCCGCAGTTCGAAGCTACGCCCATACCGACGCCGACGCCGGAGCCTGTGATCTATACGGTGATCTGGAAGAACGGAGACGGCTCCGACCTGGATACGAAGACCTATCAGGAAGGAGAAGAGGAACCGACTACAGATAAAAAAGCAGAGAAACAGCCGGACGAACATTACACTTATACATTTACCGGCTGGGATGAAGGAACCTGGGATGAAGGTCTGACTACGAAGACGTATGAACCGCAGTTTGAAGCCACGCCTATCCCGACGCCGACGGAGACACCTACGCCGACACCAACGGAGACACCTACGCCGACACCAACGGAGACACCGACACCTACACCAACAGAAACGCCGACACCTACGCCGACACCGACGGAGACGCCTATACCAACACCGACGGAGACGCCTACACCAACGCCGACGGCCACACCGACGGAGACGCCTACACCAACGCCGACGGAGACGCCTACGCCGACGCCGACAGCCACACCGACGGAGACGCCTACACCAACGCCAACGGCCACACCGACGGAGACACCGACGCCGACGCCGACAGCCACACCGACGGAGACACCTACACCAACGCCGACCGTAACACCGATCCCGGTGGTCTATACCGTAATTTGGAAGAACGGGGATGGCAGTACGCTGGATACCAGAACCTATAAGGGCGGAGAAGCAGAGCCGACCACGGACAAGATTCCGACCAGGAAAGAAGATAATACCTATACATTCCGGTTTATCGGATGGGACGAAGGGAAAATAGTAGGCAATACCAAAATTTATACACCGCGGTTTACGGCTGAGAAAAAGGATGGGTCCAAGACCACGATCCACACGGTAACCTTCTATACCAGCGGCGGTTCCTATGTGGCACCGCAGTATATAGAGGATGGGAAAACAGCCATCCGGCCGGAGGATCCAAAGAAAGACGGATTCGTGTTTATCGGCTGGTATACGGATGCTACCTATGTGTCTACGTTTGATTTTTCCAAACCCATTAAGGACAATACGATCGTATTTGCCCAATGGAAGGATCAGACCCCGACGGCACAGGCCAATTACAACGTACCGGATGCGGAGACCCTGGAATGGACGAAGGGAAGCAGTGCAGGATATACCTTTACCGTACACCGCAGTGTGGATGATGCGAACAGCTTCAGCCACTTTACCGGTGTCCAGCTGGACGGCACGACACTGATCAACGGTACGGATTACATAGCCAGACCCGGCAGCACCGTCATCACACTGAGCTCTGCCGTTATGGAAAGAATGGCACCCGGACAGCATAAGATACGAGTCGTCTTTGATGACGGCAGTGTGGAAAAAGCACTGGAGGTCAATGCATCGGGAACCAAATCTGCCAATGCGGCCAATACGGGAGATAACAGTCATATGATCCTGTGGATCTGTCTCCTGGCCATAGGGGTCGTGGGTATTATTCTGGCCCTGCGGTACAGAAGCAGACATAAGGAAGATGTTAAGTAAATGTTAATTAGATTATAACAAAACTGTAAAAAATTGATGATAATTCCCGAAAAAGATGGTACAATACCTCTGAACAGGAGGGAATCTTTATGAAAAAAAAGAGAGCGGTTTTGCTGACAGGCATTCTTTGCTGTGCGTTGCTGCTCAGCGGCTGCAGCAAACTGGGACAAAAGGTAACGATCCTGAAAAAAACAACACCGACGCCTGCGGCATCGGAGGCTGCTGTGACGCCCGCGCCGACGGGAACACCGGATAAACCCAAAGAAGCATCTGCAGCAGGTACGGAAGTAAATCTGAAACAGATGGAAGGCGTTTATCTGGAAGAAGGCAGCAAAAAAGGCATGATCCGTCTTCTGGCGAAAAGCGATAAGATCATGCGGATCTATGTAGACTATCCGGATAAGGCATATGGAGAACCGCATTGGGAAATGACGGGGATCTATGACTCGTCAAAAAAAGAGATTGTATATACTGACGCAACGATGACCCGGAAAATCTACAAAGACGGGAAAGAAACAACAGAGACGGTCTATACACTGGGATCGGGAAGTTTTTCCGTTTCCGGACCTAAGCTGACCTGGAATGATGACAAATCCCAGAACACCGGGATCCAGGCTGTGATCGGCAATCAGAGTTCCTTTGTGTATGAGATGTCACTGGATACGTATCAGCAGAAGCAGGCGGCATCGTCACCCATCAAGTCAGGAAATAACTTTACGGTGACGCCGGATAAACCGGAAGCGCTCAACGCTGCAGCGGTCACACCGCCCCCGCAGGCCCTGAACGCCAATGCCGTTACACCTGTGCCGACACCGACCCCGGTCGTGACGCAGACACCGATCGTTACGGCTCCGCCCGCACCGGCTGTGACGCAGACACCGGTGGTTACGGCTCCGCCGGCACCGGAAGTGACACAGACACCGGTCGTTACGGCTCCGCCGGCACCGGAAGTAACCCAGACGCCGGTCGTTACGGCTCCGCCGGCACCGGAAGTGACGCAGACACCGGTGGTTACGGCTCCGCCGGCACCGGAAGTAACCCAGGCACCGGCCGTTACGGCTGAGCCGACACCGGAAGTGACGCAGGCACCGGCTGTCACAGATGCCCCGACAGAGACTGTGACATATACGATCGTCTGGATGGACAGGAACGGTAATCTACTGGATACCCAGTACTATACAGCGAATGAGCCCGAGCCGGAAACAGGTGTGATCCCTGAAAATTCGGAAGATGACGAGTATATATACGTTTTCACCGGCTGGGACGGCGGAAACTGGGATGAGACCGGCACTGTAAAAACGTACACGGCGCAATACGATCCGCAGCCAAAATCAGCCCCGGAGGCGGCACGTGCCATGGCAGAAAGCCCTGAAACGGAAACGGCTGAGACACCGGAGGAACAGCCGTATGAAGAGGCCGGCGAATCTGAGGATGCGGATCCTTACGAAGAGACAGACGGATCTCCGGAGGGCGAGTCCAATGAAGAAGCCGGCGGGGATCCGGCGGAAGCGGCAGGATACGAAACCGGCGGCTGGATACCGGCAGCGGATGCCAGCGAGGCTGCCGCCATGACGGGAATGTATTTTGATGAGATCGGCTGGGATGCGATCCCGGAAGGTTTTTACTCCGTCGACTATCAGTATCAGGATGGCGCCATCTGCGCAAATTACCGGGATGGGGAAGGCACAGCCGGTCTTCTGATCGGAAAGACACAGGCCGGTTCCGGCGTTTCGGATGATCTCTTCTCAGGCGGCCGGTATGCAGACAGGGAAATGTGGTCCGTTCAGGCCGGTTCTGTTACGGTTTCCTGTAAAGGAAGCGGCGGCTTGATCAATGAGGCGGCTTTTGAAACGGAAGAAGCCCGTTACGTGATCGTCTTTGAAGAGGGTGAAGAGCAGAGCGGTCTTTCTGAAGAAGAGATTTGTTCCCTTGTCTATGCTATTACCGGCGAGTCACCGGCAGAAGCCCCGGAAGAAGGGGCGGCCGGGATGGAAGGCGCCAATGCGGAGTCTCCGGAAGCAGGATACGAAGAGGTGCCTCAGGAATTTGCGGCGGGTCCGGAAGAGTATACGGAAGAATATGTGGAGCCGGTGTATGAAAATCCGGATGAAAGCTGGACGGAAGAGTCGGCAGGCTGACAGGTTTATAGTTGCATATGGTTTTGGGCGGACAGGATTCTGAATTCAGAGTCCTGTCCGTTCGGTTGTTCGTGACTTTCTCTGTCTGTTCATGCTATGATAGATGAAACAGGGAAAACCGGATTTCAGAATGAGTATAAAAGAATGGTAAGTAAAAAAATGAAAAGGAATAATCGCTTTATGTCCGGAGTCGGGATTGTCCTGGCGGCGTGTCTGTGTCTGGGTATAACAGCCTGTGGAAATACAGATAGTTCAGCGGGAGTCGTTCAGCCGGGCGATTCGGAAATGGCTGTGAAAATGGCAGGCGTGGCCGAAGCGGCGGCCTTGTCGGCAAGAACCGCTCTTACGGGAAGAGTCAGTCAGGTTAAAGCAGCCGTGCAGGCGGAACAGGCAGCTGTGGCCGCCACGGCACAAAAATACAGTATGATACAGACAGCTTCCCTCTATCCGTGTCTGCGGGAGTTGGATGAAAACGAACCAAGCCGCGTCGGAAACCAGCCTGCCAATGAAGAAGAAGAAGGATGGGATACAGCATGGTATGGCTGGGTCGATGACGGTTTTCCGATCCAGACGCTGGGCGGCTGGAAGCTGCCGGAACAGATCAATGAAGAGCTGCAGACCATGCTGACTTCCGTCTATGCCCCGGGGTTTACGATGGGCTTTATAATGCTGGATATCCAGTCGGGAAAGGGCATCTGTTACAACAGCGATGCTCCCTTCTATTCGGCCGGCAGCACGCTGGCATCGTATGCCATCAGCCTGGCGGCGACGCGTCCGGAAGTGCTGAGCCAGAGACAGGATGAACTGATTGCTGCCGCAACGGAAGCCGACTTTAACAGTTATTATATCCTGCAGGAAGATTACGGGCTGGATGCCCTGAGAAGCTATGCGAGAGCGGTCGGGGTCGATTTGAGTCCGGATCAGGACGGGGGAAGCGAGGTCACAGCGGAAGATCTCACAAGACTCTGGCTGGCAAACTATGATTATTTTACGGTCAGTGATAACGGAGAACGGATCGGCAGCTGGTTTGAGGAACCCGGATACAGTGCGATCCGGCCGATCCTGGGAGATCGTTATATGACGCGTTCCAAAGCCGGCTGGACAACCGGTATGTACGGTGTCAGCATTGATGGCGGCATTGTATACGCGGGAGAGAATCCGTATGTGGTGGTTGTGATGACCGATTTCCCCGCGATCCTGGAAGATGTGCAGGAGACCTTTGATGTGCTGGACCGTATCCATAATGTCATGACCGGTGCACTGACTGTATCCGAAGCAACGGGAGAAGAAACAGAAGAAGGGGAGGAAGTAGAGGCGACATCGGAAGCAGCGCCTGAGGACGAGAACGTCATCGTCATCCCGGAAGATAATTCAGGCAGCTACAATGATGCCATGCAGGAAGTGATCCGTCAGAACCGGGAAGCCGCCAACACGGAGACGGAGAACACGGAAACAGACGGCGAAGAAGCGGACGGTACAGAGAGCAGCGAAAGCACGGCAGAGGAAGCGGAGAGCGAATAAGCAGACATACGTTTTTTCGGGGACAGATCCATTTGATCGGATCTGTCCTCTTTTTTTTATATTAAGGGTTGACAATTATTCAACGTATGATAATATATTCATATGAACGAGTAAACATTGCAGCTGTGAGGCATACCATGCGGGATATAAAACAGAAAGAACAAATAAGGCAGAAAGAACAGGTAGAAACAGAGTTGATCGAGCTGGCAGAACTGTTCAAGGTTTTCGGGGATTCCACGCGGATCCGTATCCTGTATGATCTGATGCAGGGAGAGCGGAACGTAACGGAGATCACAGAGGATCTGGAAATGAATCAGTCAGCGATTTCCCATCAGCTGAAGATCCTGAAGATGGCCAAGCTGATCAAAGTGCGCAGAGAAGGAAAAACGATGGTGTATTCTCTGGCGGATGAGCATGTGAAGACCATTATGGCCATGGGGAAAGAACACATTGAAGAAGAGTCCTGAAAAGCTGCCGGGCAGACAGCGGGAGCGGGATCGTGCAGACATAACAAAAGGAGAACAAAAACATGAAAAAGAAATATGTACTGACAGATTTGTGCTGCGCGAACTGTGCATTAAAAATCGAAGAAGGAATCCGGAAAATTCCGGGCGTAAACGATGTATCGGTCAGTTTTATCACATCGAAAATGATCCTGGATGCCGAGGATGCGTCTTTCGATCATGTTTTTGAAGAGGCCGTAAAGATCGTGAAGAAAATCGAACCGGACTGTGAAGTGTTGAAAAAATAAGGCCGGCTGAAAAAGAGGTTTTGAGTCGGAAAGGGACAGGACCCTGCAGCAGAAACAGCAGGGTTCTGCTGCGGAATTGGCAGGGATTTACAGCGAAAGCAGCATAGTTTTGCAGTGGAGACGGCTGTGCTTTGCAGCGGAAGCGGCAGAGAAAGGAACAGATGAATACAAGCGGATTAACAAAAAAGCAGAAGAAAGAACTGAGCAGGATCCTGATCGCCGGGATCCTGTTTATTCTTCTGATGATCGTGGAACATACGGCAGGAATCGGCCGGTGGGGGATGTTTGCCCTGTTTCTGATCCCTTATGTGATCGTCGGGCTACCGGTCCTGTGGGATGCGGTGCGCGGCATCGGTCACGGACAGATTTTTGATGAGTCATTTCTGATGAGCCTGGCTACGATAGGTGCATTTGTTGTCGGGGAAAACGGAGAAGCAGTGGCCGTCATGCTGTTTTACCAGATCGGAGAGTTTTTCCAGTCGTACGCGGTGGGAAAATCCCGGCGTTCAATCTCGGCTTTGATGGAACTGGCGCCGGAATACGCCAATCTGGTGCAGGAGGACGGATCCTTTACAGAAACGGATCCGGATGAAGTGGAAAAAGGCAGTCTGCTGGCAGTCCTTCCCGGAGAAAAAATCCCGATCGATGGGATCGTGGAAGAAGGAGAAAGCCTGGTCAGTACAGCGGCTATGACGGGAGAGCCGGTTCCCCGGCGTGTACATCCCGGCAGCGAGGTGATCTCCGGATGTGTAAACGGGGAAGGCATGCTGCGGATCCGGACGACCAAACGATATGAAGATTCTACGGTTTCGCGGGTACTGGAACTGGTGGAGAATGCTTCTGCACGCAAATCCCACACGGAAAACTTTATCACCCGGTTCGCCCGGTATTATACACCGGTCGTGGTGATCGGGGCCCTGGCCCTGGCGGTGATCCCTTCTCTGATCACAGGAGACTGGAAGGAATGGATCCTTCGCGCCTGTACTTTTCTGGTGATCAGCTGTCCGTGTGCACTGGTGATTTCCGTCCCGCTGTCATTTTTCGGCGGGATCGGAGCGGCATCCAAACAGGGTATTCTGGTAAAGGGATCCAATTACCTGGAAATGCTGACAGAAGTCGATGCACTGGTAACAGATAAAACGGGAACCCTTACCCGCGGCGTGTTTGCCGTACAGAACATGGTGCTGCCGGCAGGGGATACAGCCGGAACGGTTTCGGAAACAGAACTTTTAGCGGCTGCAGCAGAAGCAGAACAGCTTTCTACACATCCGATTGCCTTGTCTGTTGCCGAGGCCTTTGCACAGAGATTTCCGGACAGAATGCTTTCTGCACCGGTTTCTGTGCACAATCACAGCGGGCAGGGTGTAGAAGCCGTGATGGAAGACCGGATCATCCTGGCTGGGAATGCCGGTTTGATGAAGGCGTTTGCGGTTTCGTTTGCAGAAGCAGAAGATCCGGTGTCCACAGTGGTGTATGTGGCGGCAAAGGATACATCCGGAGAAGGGAATGCTGACGGATTCCGCTATCTGGGTGCGCTGCTGATTGCCGATGAGGTCAAGCCGGAGGCAAAGGGGGCGGTTGCAGAAATGAAAAAAACCGGTGTTGCGGTCATTATGCTGACCGGGGACCGGAAAGAGGCGGCGCAGGCAGTGGCGGATATATTGGGTATTGACCGGGTCTGCGCAGAACTGCTGCCGGCGGATAAAGTGCAGAAAGTAGAGGAGCTGCTTTCCCGCGGAAATACAGAGGGCGGGAAAGGAACCGGTGAAACACCGTGCGTGGCTTTTGCGGGAGACGGCATCAACGATGCACCGGTACTGGCCCGCGCCGACGTCGGCATTGCCATGGGATCACTGGGATCGGATGCGGCGATCGAGGCAGCGGATGTGGTGATCATGGACGATGATCTGCGCAAAATCCCGACGGCAGTCCGGATTGCAAAAAAGACGATGCGGATCGCTCGGCAGAATATTGTGTTCGCACTTGGCGTAAAAGTCCTGATCCTGATCCTTGGCGCCCTGGGACTGGCCAATATGTGGGCGGCCGTGTTCGCGGATGTGGGCGTGGCCGTGATCGCCATACTGAACGCCATGCGGACGCTGCGGTATAAAAATGTCTAGGGCTTTCAGGGGATGTGAAGCAGCAGGCGGACACATATTTTTGTCGCTTGCCTGAACCACTCCGCTGAGCTAATCGTTTACTTCGACTAAGAGCCTGGGATATTCATGAACGATATGTTCATATCCCAGGCTCTAAGTCTTCGTATACGATGGATCTCAGCTTCGTTCTTTTCAGAATGCGCGCTTGTAAAAGTATGTGTCCGCCGGCTGCGATCCACGTTTTGAAAACCAGCATTCCGACTGGATACAGGTCCCCATAAGCCGACTGTCGGAGCATGGCCGGTACTTAGCGAGCCTGTCAGGCGAGCCTAGTACCGCTGCCAATGCGACCAAGCGCGAGCGTGTCGGCGATGGGGTTTTGTATCTGGGAGGAATGCGTCCGTTTTAGCATCTGAGGATCTATAACGAACTGTTTATCTGCGGCGCGAAAGAGTTACGGCTTGATACGTGCCACACCGTCTTTCACAGCCGCGGCCGCGGCAGCGGCGGCAACCGCATCCCGGACACGAGGGTCAAAGGCCTTGGGCAGGATGTTTTCGGCACTCAATTCTTCGTCAGAGATCAGGCCGGCAAGTGCATAGGCGGAGGCAATTTTCATGTTTTCCGTAATGGCGCTGGCGCGGACGTCCAGTGCGCCGCGGAAAATGCCGGGGAAACAGAGAACATTGTTGACCTGGTTGGGATAATCGCTCCGCCCGGTGGAAACGACAGCCGCTCCGGCTGCTTTGGCTTCATCCGGGAAGATTTCCGGAACAGGATTGGCACAGGCAAAGATGATGGGATCCTGGGCCATGCTCCTTACCATATCCTGTGTCAGGAGGCCCGGTGCGGAAACGCCGATAAACACATCGGCACCTTTGATGACATCGGCCAGAGAACCCTTTTCCTTGTTCCGGTTGGTGATTTTTGCCATTTGTTCCTGAGCAGGAGTCAGGCCTTCACATCCTTCATAAATAGCACCGATCCGGTCGACCATAATGACATCCTGCAGGCCCATGCTGCAGAGCAGCCGTACGATCGCGGTACCGGCAGCGCCGGCGCCGCAGGTTACGACTTTGATTTCATTGAGTTTTTTCCCTACCACCTTCAACGCATTGATCAGTCCTGCCAGAGCGATCACGGCTGTTCCGTGCTGGTCATCATGAAAGACAGGGATATCACAGCGTTCTTTCAGCCGTTCTTCAATCTCGAAGCAGCGAGGGGCGGAAATATCTTCCAGGTTAATGCCGCCGAAGGAGCCTGCCAGCAGGGCAACGGTCTGTACGATCTCATCCACATCCTTACTGCGGATGCAGAGCGGAATGGCATCGACACCGCCGAATTCCTTGAACAGCACACATTTTCCTTCCATAACCGGCATACCGGCTTCCGGGCCGATATCGCCCAGACCCAGGACGGCGGTTCCGTCTGTTATGACGGCAACCGTATTCCACCGGCGGGTCAGTTCATAGCTTTTTTCTATATCTTTCTGAATCTCCAGACAAGGCTGTGCCACACCGGGCGTATAGGCCAAAGCCAGAGACTCCACACTGTCGACCCGGGCCCGCGAAGTGACTTCGATTTTTCCTTTCAGCTGATAGTGCAGTTTCAGTGATTCACTTGCGTAATCCATGGATCTTCCTCCGTGTATAAAAACCATTTTGCCATAAATCGTTTTGTTCGAGTGGCATTATAGCATTTTCCGGGAACACTGGCAATAAAACAGCTGTCCGGCAAAAGGATGTATCAGAAAACCGGAAAACATGGTATGATACCAACACGAAAAGAGTGATGCAGACGGAGGGGAAGAATGAAAACGCGTGAAGAAGCCCTGCGCTATGGGCTGTCTTTTCCGGACACCTATCAGGACACACCATTTCGTGATCCTAACTGGCAGCTGGTGCGGGTGCGTGCGAATAAGAAGGCGTTCCTCTGGACATACGAAAAAGACGGGCAGATCTGTCTGAATGTGAAGGTGGATCCCCAGTGGCGGGATTTCTGGCGGGATGCGTATGCGTCCGTGATCCCCGCGTATCATCAGAATAAAGAACACTGGAATACGGTGATTCTGGACGGCAGTATCCCGGCAGGCGAGATCCGGCGGATGATAGCCGAAAGTTATGATCTGGTATCGGACAGTCCGGCAAAACGTATTTATGAAGCCGTCAAAATGATTCCGAAAGGAAAAGTGGCCACGTATGGCCAGATTGCTGCCATGGCCGGCAATCCGAAGATGTCCCGTGCGGTGGGCAATGCTCTGCATAAGAATCCGGATCCGGCAGGGATTCCCTGTTTCCGGGTTGTCAATGCAAAGGGAGAACTTTCCGGTGCGTTTGCCTTCGGTGGTCCCGGTATTCAGCAGAAATTGCTGGAGGAAGACGGGGTGGAAGTGCAGCATGGCCGGGTGGATCTGCAGAAATACGGATTTCAGCCAGTCATTGAAATACGAAACGACAGAAAAGAACCGGCAGAATAGAAGTTCCGTTCAGGTTGTGATCATACAGGAGAAGAAACAGATGGACATCGAAAAGATGTTAAAAGAACTCACGACGGAAGAAAAAGCAGCGCTGGTATCCGGATTGGATTTCTGGTATACCAATCCGATTCCGCGGCTGGGCATTCCCAGTCTGTGTATGACGGACGGCCCGCACGGACTCCGGAAGCAGACGGCGGGATCTGCAGACGGCAGTGCCGGCGAATCCGTGCCGGCCACAGCATTTCCAACCGCTGCCGCAACTGCTTCCGGATGGAATCCGGAAAACGCGCGCCGGATGGGAGAAGCCATCGCGGATGAATGCCGTCATTACGGAGTACATGTCGTGCTGGGACCGGGTGTCAACATCCAGCGGAACCCGCTTTGCGGGCGGAACTTTGAGTATTTTTCCGAAGATCCGCTGCTGGCTTCCGAGATGGCGATCGGCGAAATAGAAGGCCTGCAGTCACAAGGAGTAGGTGCGTGCGTTAAGCATTTCGCACTGAATAACAGCGAGAATTACCGCTACATGGGGAATTCCGTTGTCAGCGAGAAGACGATGCGGGAGCTGTATCTGAAAGTGTTTGAAAGAACCGTGAAGAAGGCAAAGCCTGTTACGGTGATGTGTGCCTATAATCAGATCAACGGCACCTATTGTTCGGAAAACAAGTGGCTGCTGACAGATGTCCTGCGGAAGGAATGGGGATTTGACGGTTTGGTCATGACAGACTGGGGTGCCATACATGACCGTGTGAAAAGTCTGCAGGCCGGACTGGACCTGGAAATGCCCGGGGATACGGCCATCTGTCGGAAAAGGATCCTCGACGGGATCCAAAGCGGCGCTCTGTCGATGCAGGATCTGGATCAGGCGGTCCGGAATGTGCTAAAGCTGGTGGACTCTTTTGTGCAGGATCCGCTGCCGGACGAACCGGACTTTGACAGTCATCATGAACTGGCTGCGGAACTCGCAGCAGATTGTGCCGTGCTCATGAAAAACGACGGCCTGCTTCCGCTGACAGGGAAAGAAAAGCTGCACATCTGCGGACCGATGTTCGAGCAGATGCGCTACCAGGGCGCAGGCAGTTCTATGATCCATGCCGCCCGGCTGACTTCACCGGCGGACGTATTTCAGGCAAAAGGCATCCGGCAGTACAGCGTGGAGGAATGCGATACCATCATTTTGTTTGCCGGCCTGACGGATGATTATGAGAGCGAAGGCTGTGACCGGGAAAACATGAAGCTGCCGGACGACCAGCTGCAGCTGATCGAGCGCATGTGTGCGGCAGGCAAGCCGGTTGTGGTCGTGCTGTTCGGCGGATCTCCCGTGGAACTGCCTTTCAACGATCAGGTCGGAGCCATCCTGAACATGGTCCTGCCCGGCCAGAACGGAGGAACGGCCGTGTACAGGCTGCTGTTCGGAGAAGTCAATCCGTCCGGAAAACTGGCGCAGACATGGCCGCTGCGCTATGAAGATGTTCCGGGGCAGGAATCCTTTGGAAAAGGAGTCAACGAAGTATACCGGGAAGGGACGGAAGCCGGCTACCGCTATTATAATGCGCACGGCATCCCGGTCCGGTATGGGTTCGGGCATGGTCTCAGTTATACTACCTTCCGGCATACCGAATGGATGGAAAAAGACGGCGTATATACACAGGAAATCACGAATACCGGCAGCCGGTTCGGCGGAGAAACGGCGCAGCTTTGGCTCGACGGAGAACTGGCGGGGTTCCGGAAGGTTTATCTGCAGCCCGGTGAAACCATCCGCGTTGCTCTGACACCGGAGGTAAAACAGCAGACAGCATATTCGGATGAACTGACTGTGCCGGCGGAACCGCCTGTCCTGCCGATCACGCTGGACTCCAGATTCACCAATTTACGGCGGACTTTTATAGGAAGAATTCTGTACCGGGTGGTGATGCAAAGAGCGGAACGGGAAATGAAGGAAGCCCGGAAGCTTCCGGAAGGAGCGGAGCGGGACAACAAAATCAAGGGAGCCGTGTTCACACGCCGGATCCTGGAGTCCAATTCCCTGAACAGTATGACCATGTGTGCCGGAGAAACGTTTCCTTACAATTACGCGGTCGGATTTGCGGAGATGGCGAACGGCCACCTGCTGAAAGGGATCAAAGCATTTCTGCAATCTGTGCAGGTTCCTCCGCTGCCGAAAGATAAAAACAAGAATAGGGATGTCGCGCAGTAGCATTTTGTCTGCGCTGCGCTGAAACAATTCTGGTTTTGAAAATTGTGATCATGTGGAGGGGAAAATGAAAAAACTGTTGGTGTATGTGCTGATGATCTGCATGGTGCTGAGCATCGGCTCCGTATCGGTATTTGCTGCAGAACCGGAAAGCAAAGAAATGACATTGGCAGAAGGTGGGAATTCTGCGTTTACGGAAGATAAGAGCTCTGAGCAGAATGAGTCTGTGAAAGAAAAGAAGACAACAGAACATAGCACAGACCAGGATAGTGAGCAGGAATCGGATCAGGATGCTGAGTAAGACAGCGAGCAGGGATCCGGTCAGGATGCCGACGAAGACAGCGAGCAGGGATCCGGTCAGGATGCCGACGAAGACAGCAAGCAGAAATCCGATCAGGATGCCGACGAAGACAGCGAGCAGGGATCTGATCAGGATGCCGACGAAGACAGCGAGCAGGGATTTGATCAGGATGCCGACGAAGACAGCGGGCAGGGATCCGGTCAGGATGCAGAAGGAAAGACGGACGAAAAAGAGGAGACGACGGAAGGGAATCTGACCGCGGAAGGCGATGGGCTCCTGCTTGAGGGGGCAGGTGAATTCGA
>JAIKYQ010000059.1 GCA_024683035.1 Eubacterium sp. | reverse complement strand
CATGGATGTTATCTATCACGACACAGGCGATTCCAAATATCGTGCCTGCCCGCTCCTTCGCAAGATGGTCCGCGGCAAGAGACTCGGTGTCAAGAGCGGCGTCGGTTTCTACGATTATTCCAACGGTGTGCGTGACAAAGTGCCGACAGACAAATAAGCCGGTTTTGTTCTGCAAAATGCGAGCCGCGGCAACAGCCGCGGCTCTTTTGACTCTATTTCGTTGAAGTGCAGATCGTGTTCCCGGATCACTTGAAGGCATCATTGCCGCTTTTGAAACCGAAAGCCGGATGTGAATCAAAACGGACAGCGCCGACGTATACATCAGGCCCGACGGCCTTTTGAATACGGGCAACGCCTTCATTGCTGAAACCGGCACATAGTTCAACGGCATCACAGCCTTTATTCACCAGTTCCACGGCCGCTGCTTCTGCCTGTGCATAGTCGGCACAGCCGATCACATTCATATTGATGTTCTCTGACGGGATAACGGCACGGCAGGTCTCGGGATCCAGGCCGCCGGCTACATAGATAAAACCACATTCAAACATATTATACCTCCGATATCAGTGATCATGACGAGTGTAGATACTATGGAAACAGTATACAAAAAGACGCTGCTTTTGGGAAGAACTGTTTATTGACACGAACAGGACATCTCACTATGATAAATGAGACACGAACTGGTACGAACGATTGTAATCATAAAAAAAACGGCAGAGGATCAACATGCTGAAAACAATACTGGCACAGGTAAAAGAATATAAGAAACCGGCGGTCATGACGCCTGTATGTATGATAGGAGAAGTCGTCTGTGAAATGATCACGCCTGTCCTGATGGGACGGATCGTCGATCTGGGGATTAACGGTAAGGATATGTCCTATATTGTCCATACAGGCGTCCTCATGCTGCTGGTCGCCCTGATCGGTTTCTTTTTCGGCGTGTTGGGCAGTTTTACTGCTGCCAAAGCGTCGGCCGGTCTGGCCAAAAACCTGCGCAGCGTCATGTTTCGGAATATCCAGACGTTTTCCTTCGCCAACATAGACCGGTTCTCTACCTCCAGCCTGGTCACCAGGATGACGACCGATGTGACCAATATTCAGAATGCGTTCATGATGATCCTGCGGATGGGCATGCGTACGCCGGTGACACTGGTCATTGCCATTGCCATGTCCTTCCTGATCAACGCACGCCTTGCCGCCGTGTATGTCGGTGCGGTTGCGTTCCTCGGCGTCGTGCTGCTGCTGGTCCTGCGTACGGCCAATGTCTACTTCCGTCAGGTGTTTGAAAAATACGATGCCATGAATGCCAGTGTACGTGAAAACATTTCGGCCATACGTGTCGTCAAGGCATATGTGCGGGAAGACCATGAGATCACGCGCTTTCAGAAGGCGGCTGCCAATATCTATCTGATGTTCGTACGGGCGGAAAAAATCGTGACCGGCGTTGCCCCTGTCATGATGGGGACCGTGTATGCCTGTATCCTGTTGATCTGCTGGTTCGGGGCAAAACAGATCGTATCTTCCACGATGACGACAGGTGCCCTGATGAGTCTTCTGGCATACTGCATGAATATCCTGATGAGCCTGATGTTCCTGGCTGTGATCTTTGTCATGATCACGATGTCGGAAGCCAGTGCACGGCGTATTACGGAAGTCATCCGGGAAGAGAGCACTTTGAAAAACCCGGAGAATCCCCTGATGGAAGTGCCGGATGGAAGCATCCGGTTTGACAAGGTGGATTTTTCCTATCATAAAGAGTCTCCGGAGGCGGTTTTGAAAGATATTGATCTGAAAATTCAAAGCGGGGAGACCATCGGGATCATCGGAGGGACCGGTTCGGCAAAATCCAGCCTGGTCAATCTGATCAGCCGCCTGTACGATGTGACGGGAGGCGCCGTGTATGTGGGCGGGCATAACGTAAAAGAATATGATCTGGATATACTCCGGAAGCAGGTGGCCGTTGTGCTTCAGAATAACGTCCTGTTCAGCGGGACGATCTATGAAAACCTGCGCTGGGGTGATCCGGACGCAACGGATGAAGAGTGCCGCGAAGCCTGCCGGATCGCCTGTGCGGATGAATTTATCGAACAGATGCCGGAAGGATACCATACAAAGATCGCGCAGGGAGGCACCAATGTTTCCGGCGGACAGAAACAGCGGCTGTGCATAGCAAGGGCTTTGCTGCGGAAACCGAAGATCCTGATACTGGATGACAGTACCAGTGCCGTGGATACGGCAACAGATGCACGGATCCGCAGGGCGTTTCGTGAAGAGATGCCGGCTACGACAAAGCTGATCATTGCGCAGCGGATCAACAGTGTCCGGGACTGCGACCGGATCATTGTGATGGATGACGGGAAAGTCAATGGATTTGATACCCATGAGGGGCTGCTGAAGAACAACAGTATCTATCAGGAAGTCTATGAATCGCAGGTCGGTGCAAACGACGGAGCGGATTTTGACGGTTTAAACTGAGGTCTGCAAAAGATCTGAAGGCAAAGGATAAAAAAGATGGCTGAAGAACAGACAAAAGAACTGAAAATGGGCAGAGGCCCCATGCAGCGCGGCATGAGACCGCAGGTCAAAGAACCGGGTAAGCTTTTCCGCAGAATCCTGGGGTATGTCCTGGGAAACTATAAGATCCATCTGTGTATTGTCGTGGTCTGTATCCTGCTGGCTGTTTTTGCCAATGTACAGGGCACCATGTTCATGCGGACACTGATCGACCAGTATATCACACCTATGATGCAGCAGTCTTCACCGGATTTCGGACCGCTGGCTCATGCCATCGGCAGGGTTGCCTGTTTTTATGCGCTGGGTGTTGCCTGTGCTTTCACGCAGGCCCGTCTGATGATCTACGTCACACAGGGTTCCATGAAACGGATGCGGGAAGAGTTGTTTTTCAATATGGAAAAACTTCCGATCCGGTACTTCGATACCAACACACGCGGCGATATCATGTCGGTCTATACCAACGATATCGATACGATGCGTCAGATGATCAGCCAGAGTCTTCCGCAGATCCTGAACAGTGCGGTTACGATCGTCAGTGTGTTTGTGATGATGATCGTACTCAGTATACCTCTGACTCTTCTTACCGTCGGGATGGTCGTTCTGATGGTGTTCCTTTCTACAAGAGCAACCAAAGTCTCCGGCAGGAACTTTGTCGCACAGCAGCGGAATATCGGAAAAACAAACGGCTATATCGAAGAGATCATGACAGGGGAAAAAGTCGTTAAGGTATTCAGTCATGAACAGGCCTGTATCGAACAGTTTGACCAGTACAATGAAGAGCTTTTCCAGAGTGCCTACAAAGCGACCGCGTTTGCCAATATCATCGGGCCGATCAGTACACAGCTCGGCAATGCCAGCTATGTGCTGTGTGCGCTGGTAGGCGGACTGCTTGCCCTGAATCCGGCCATCGGCTTTACGGTTGGCGGTCTGGCGAGCTTCCTGACCTTCAACAAAAGCTTCAGCATGCCGATCAATCAGGTGACCATGCAGTTTGCCAGCATCATGCAGGCTCTGGCCGGAGCGGAGCGGATCTTCAAACTGATGGATGAGAAGCAGGAGCAGGACGAAGGGTATGTGACGCTGGTCAATGCCGAGGAAGAAAACGGTGTCCTGAAGGAGGCTTCCGGACGAACAGGTCTCTGGGCCTGGAAGCATACACATCAGGCAACCGGCGAAGTTGAATACAAACCGCTGCGGGGCGATGTCGTTTTCGAGAACGTGGATTTCGGATATACGGATGAGAAGAAGGTGTTGTTTGACATCAACCTGCATGCGGATCCGGGCGAAAAAGTTGCCCTGGTCGGATCGACCGGCGCCGGCAAGACAACGATCACGAACCTGATCAACCGGTTCTACGATATCCACGACGGCAAGATCCGTTATGACAATATCAATATCGGCAAAATCAAAAAGGAAGACCTGCGCCGTTCACTGGGCATGGTTCTGCAGGACACGCACCTGTTCACGGGTACAGTGGCAGAGAACATCCGCTACGGCAGGCTGGATGCTACGGATGAGGAAGTTCGCGAAGCAGCCCGGCTGGCCAATGCGGAAGGATTTATTCTGCGACTGCCGCAGGGCTATGATACGGTGCTGGAGGGAGACGGAGCCAATCTTTCCCAGGGGCAGCGTCAGCTGCTGGCTATTGCGCGGGCGGCGATCGCTGACCCGCCGGTCCTGATCCTGGATGAAGCGACCAGTTCCATTGATACCCGCACGGAAAAGATCGTACAGAGCGGTATGGATAAGCTGATGCACGGGCGTACTTCCTTTGTCATTGCCCACCGGCTTTCCACTGTCCGGAATGCCGACTGCATTCTGGTCATGGAGCAGGGACGCATCATAGAAAGAGGGACGCACGACGAACTGATCGAACAGAAGGGACGGTATTATCAGCTGTATACCGGCGGTTCGGTAGCGTCGTGACCGTTATGGGCTGTCTGATAAAGACTGAAAACAGGACGGGAGCCTGAAAGACAGAATCCGGGATATACTGGACATAATCAGGAGCCGGAACAGAAGCCAGACAGAAAATGAATTCAGGAGAGAAGCGACTGCAGATCCGAGAAGAAGCCCGGATAGGATACGGATACACAGGATGAGTCTGTCAGAGTCAGCTCTCCTTCGGCAAGAAGGGAAGCAACGGCAAAGGACATGGCCAGGCGGTGATCGCCCCGGGTATCTATGAGCGCGCCGTGCAGAGGCTTCCCGCCCCGGATGATCATGCCGTCTTCCGTGGCTTCGGCATCGGCACCCATTTGCTGCAGTCCGTTTACAACAAGGGCGATCCGGTCGGATTCCTTGACCTTTAATTCGGCAGCATCCCGGATAACGGTCGTTCCT
>JAIKYQ010000034.1 GCA_024683035.1 Eubacterium sp. | reverse complement strand
GCAGCCATGAAGATCTGCATCCGCGAGACCTGTGAACGGATCCAGATCAACGATCAGCACCAGGCAGCCTGCTGGATGAATGTCAAAGAGGCGGTGAATGCGCATGAATAATACTGAGAACACAAAGAAAGAGCCATTGATCCGTGTCAGTCATCTGAAACAGTATTTTCCGATCAGCATGGGGTTTTTCAAAACTATGCCCCTGAAGGCAGTGGACGATATTTCCTTTGATATCGAGGAAGGCGAGACACTGGGGCTGGTAGGAGAGTCTGGCTGCGGCAAAACAACGGCCGGACGTTCAATCCTGCATCTGTATACGCCGACTGCCGGAGAAGTCCTGTACAGAGGAAAGCCGATCCGGACGAAAAGTGACATAGACGATTTCCGCGCCAAAGCGACCATGGTCTTTCAGGATCCGTATTCTTCACTGGATCCGCGCATGACGGTTTCGGATATCATCGGAGAGCCGCTGGATGTCCGGAACATGTACAAGAGTAAGGAAGAGCGGCGCGACCGGATCCTGCAGCTGATGGATCATGTCGGACTGAATTCGGAGCATGCGGCACGGTATGCGCATGAGTTTTCCGGCGGACAGCGCCAGAGGGTCGGCATCGCGCGGGCACTGGCCGTAGACCCGGATTTCATCGTCTGCGACGAACCGGTTTCTGCGCTGGATGTTTCCATTCAGGCGCAGGTCATCAATATGTTTGACGAACTGCAGGATAAACTGGGCCTGACCTATCTTTTTATCGCCCACGATCTTCTTGTCGTCCGGCATATTTCAGACCGGATCGCCGTCATGTATCTGGGACATCTGGTCGAGCTTTCCAAAGCAAGTGAAATCTATGACCGGCCGCTGCATCCGTATACAAAGGCTCTGATCTCGGCAGTCCCGGTTCCGGATCCGGTAACGGCCAGGGCCAACAAGCGGATCCCGATGACGGGAGAGATCCCCAGCCCGCTGAACGCGCCGGCCGGATGCCCGTTCAATACACGCTGTCCGTATGCAACCGATGCCTGCAGAGAGTCTATGCCGGAACTGCAGGAGATTGAAACCGGACGATTTGTGGCCTGTCACAGGGTAAAAGAAATCAATTCGTAAAAGTTATATGTTGTCAACAGGACTGTCAGTACCCCAATAAGAGAAGATCATGTCTGTCAGTCTTGCATATAAAAATCCAATAATAAATGGAAAGGAGATTTTGTAACATGAAAAAAGTACTTGCAATGGCTCTGTGTGCTGTGATGGCGTTCAGCCTGGCAGCCTGCGGCGATTCCGCTGCCAAGAAGACAGAGGAAGCCGCCTCTGCGGCTGCATCGGCTGTGTCCGAAGCAGCAGCGGAAGCTGAATCGGCTGTGTCCGAAGCGGCAGAAGAAGCAGCATCGGCTGTGTCCGAAGCGGCTGAAGAGGCGGCATCGGCTGTGTCCGAAGCAGCAGAAGAAGCAGCATCGGCTGTGTCCGAAGCGGCAGAAGAAGCAGAGTCTGCTGTGTCCGCAGCGGAGGAGACTGCAGAAGCAGAGGTGGAAGAAGAAGCGGAAGAAGCGGCTCCTGAGATTGATGAGTCTCTGGTCGCTGCAGACGGTATCAATGTCTGCATCGCTTCGGAACCGGATACCATCGACCCGGCTCTGAACAGCGCTGTGGACGGTGCGACCATGATCGTTCACCTGTTCTCCGGTCTTGCCAAATGGGAACAGAACGAGGACGGATCCTTCGCGATCGTTCCGGACTGTGCAGAAGAGCTGACGGAAGGTGTTGAAAATGAAGACGGCACCGTCACTTATACCTATACGCTGCGCGATGGCCTGAAATGGTCCGACGGAGAGCCGGTTACTGCCGGTGATTTCGAGTTCTCCTGGAAGCGTGCCGTGTCCACCGAGCTGGGCGCCGACTATGCGTACATGTATGACCAGGTCGTTGGTTATGACGAAATCTGGGCTACCGAAGAGACCGACGAAGTGGATGAAGAAGGCAATCCGGTAGAAGAGTTCATCAATCCGGATGTGGAACAGCTTGCAGTTAAGGCTAAAGATGACAAGACACTGGAAGTCACACTGAAACAGGCTGTCCCGTACTGGAATGAGCTGCTTGCCTTCCCGACCTTCTTCCCGGTCCGCAAAGATGTTGTGGAGAACGAGTCCTGGGCAACAGATCCGTCCACCTATGTCTGCAACGGTGCCTATACCATGAGCGCCTGGCAGCACAACAGTGTTATCACACTGGTCAAAAACGAAAACTATATCGATGCGGATCAGGTCAAGATGCCGGCCATCAACTTCTATCTGTCTGATGATGCCAACAACATGCTGACCAACTTCGAAAACGGCGACTGGAAACTGATCGACGATGTACCGACCAACGAGATCGCTTCTCTGAAAGAAGAGTATCCGGATGAATTCGTCATTGCCGGACAGCTGGGCACCTACTATGTCGGCTGGAACGTCAACGAAGAGATCCTGCCGGAAGATTCCGGACTGGAAGGCGCAGAGGCAGAAAAAGCCCGTGCTGAGATCCGTAACGCCGTATCTCTGCTGTTTGACCGCAACTACATTGTCACTGATATCGCCCAGGGCGGACAGACCCCGGCTTCTTCCTTCGTATCCAGCGGTCTGACCGATGCCGACGGCAAGACAGACTTCAGCGAGAATGCCGGCCATAACGACGGCTTCGCCGGTTACTATGACGTATCTGAAGATGCCCTGGAGAGCAACTATCAGCAGGCTCTCGAAGTCCTGAAGAAATACTATGACTTCGATGAAGAGACCCAGAAAGTCACCAACTTCCCGACACTGACATACCTCTACAACACCAGCGAAGGACATAAGGCCATCGGTGAATACCTGCAGAGCGCTGTTGCGGCTGTCGGTATCAACATGAGCCTGGAGAACCAGGAATGGAACACCTTCCTGAACACACGTAAAGCCGGCGATTATTCGATCGCACGTAACGGCTGGCTGTGTGACTACAACGATCCGATCTCCATGCTGGATATGTGGATCACCAGCTCCGGCAACAATGACTGCCAGTTCGGTAAGGGCGAACACACCATGACCAAGGCGTACAGCCTGGATCTGACGGATCTCGGCTATGACACCAAGGTAGAAGACGGCACATGGGCCGAGACCTATGATGTCCTGATCGCCGATATCAAGAGCTGCACAGATCCGGAAGTCCGTTATGAACTGATGCACAGAGCAGAAGACCTGCTGATGAGCACCGGCGCGATCTGCCCGCTGTACTACTACACCGATCTGTACATGATCGATGACAGCGTGGAAGGCTTCTTCAGCATCCCGCTGGGATACAAGTACTTCATGTACTGCACCATCGCTGAATAAAGCATTCGTGCAGCTGGATAAAACGAAATGGGGACTGCCTGCGGGCAGTCCCTTTTTGGTATCTTGTCAAGGCATGGGGGCTTCGTTTATAATGAATAGACTCTAAGCAGAATCAGCTGTCAATATTGTATGAGCAGGAAGGACTCCGGGAAAGAAATGGAAGAGTTTATCAACGCAGCAGATATATTCGGGGAAAATGTCTTTAATGATTCCGTCATGCAGGAAAGGCTGCCCAAAAAGATCTATGCAAAACTCCGGGAAATCATCCGGGACGGCGGGGATCTGGATCTGGATACAGCGGACGTGATCGCACATGAAATGAAGGAATGGGCGATCGAAAAAGGAGCCACGCATTATACGCACTGGTTCCAGCCGCTGACCGGAACGACAGCTGAAAAGCATGATGCCTTTATTACATCTCCGCTGCCCAGCGGGAAGGTCCTTGTCAGCTTTTCCGGAAAGGAACTGATCAAAGGAGAGCCGGATGCCTCTTCTTTCCCCTCCGGCGGACTGCGCGCCACCTTTGAAGCCAGGGGTTATACGGCGTGGGACTGCACGTCGCCCGCCTTTGTCCGGCAGGATGCCGGCGGCGGTACGCTTTGTATTCCTACGGCATTCTGTTCCTACAGCGGTGACGCACTCGATCAGAAGACACCGCTGCTGCGATCCATGGAAGCCATCAATAAAGAAGCGCTCCGGCTTCTGCGTCTGTTTGGCAATACCACTTCAAAGAAAGTGCTGCCGTCGGTCGGCGCCGAGCAGGAGTATTTTCTGATCGATATCGATAAATTCCGGCTGAGAAAAGACCTGGTCTATACAGGGCGCACCCTGTTCGGTTCCATGCCGGCCAAGGGACAGGAACTGGATGACCATTACTATGGCGCCATCCGTGCCAGAGTGGCTTCCTTTATGAAGGACGTCAACAGAGAACTGTGGCGCATGGGCGTGACAGCCAAGACACAGCACAAAGAAGTGGCGCCGGCACAGCATGAGCTGGCCTGTATTTACGATCAGGCAAATGTGGCCACGGATGCCAATCAGCTGGTGATGCAGACGCTGAAGCGGATTGCCTATGAGCATCGTTTTAAATGTCTGCTTCACGAAAAGCCTTTTGAGGGTGTGAACGGATCCGGAAAGCATAACAACTGGTCACTCAATACGGATGACGGGATCAATCTGCTGGATCCGGGCAAAACGCCGCACGATAATATTCAGTTTCTCTTAGTGCTTTCCTGTATCGTGAAAGCCGTAGACGAGCACGCCGGCCTGCTGCGCGAATCGGCGGCTGATCCGGGAAACGACAGCCGGCTTGGCGCCAATGAAGCCCCGCCGGCGATCATGTCTGTCTTCCTCGGAGAGCAGATCAGCGATGTCGTAGAACAGCTGGTCAGCACCGGTATGGCTACGAGCAGTCTGAAAGGGGAAATCCTGCAGATGGGTGTGCGCAGCCTGCCGGAACTGTATAAAGATGCCACAGACCGCAACCGGACATCGCCGTTTGCCTTTACCGGCAACAAGTTTGAATTCCGCATGCTCGGTTCCCGGGATTCGATCGCAGAACCGAATGTGGTGCTGAATACTATCACGGCCGAAGCCTTTTGCGATGCCTGCGATATACTGGAGGCCGCCGATGATTTTGAAACGGCCGTCCATGATCTGATCATGAAAAACTTCCGGGATCACCAGAGGATCCTTTTCAGCGGCAACGGATATTCCGAAGCCTGGGTCCGTGAAGCTGCCCGGCGCGGGCTGCCGAACCTGCAGAGTATGGTCGATGCCATTCCGGAACTGACCGCTCCGAAAACGGTTGCCATGTATCAGAAATTCGGCGTGTTTTCACAGAGAGAACTGGAATCGCGCGCCGAAGTAAAGTATGAATGCTACGCCAAAACCGTCAATATCGAAGCAAAGGCCATGATCAATATTACCGGTAAACAGATCATTCCTGCTGTCGTCCAGTATGCCGGAAAGCTGGCGGAAAGCGTCTGCCGTATCCGGGAAGCCGCTTCCGGGAGTGACGCGGTAGCCAGAAGACTGCTGGAAAGAACAACGGCCCTGCTGGATGAGACCCAGCAGGCACTGGACACGCTGGTTTCCGTCGATCAGAAGGCAGAAAGAATGGAAGAGGGACGTGAACAGGCGGTATATTACCGTGAGTGTGTGGTTCCTGCTATGCAGGCGCTGCGGCAGCCTGTGGATCAGCTGGAGCGCATTGTCGACAAGTCGCACTGGCCGATGCCTTCCTACGGTGACCTGCTGTTCGAAGTCTAAATATTAAGAGGTTTTTAAATTTCTCTTCCATTTTTGTGCATTTTGTATTAGAATAGTTTTGTTAACTATGTAGAGAAGGATAAAGCTATGATTTCAAACCAGATTTTACAAAGCACCCTGGATGGACTGAAGAGCATTACCAAAACGGATTTCGGGATCTATGATCCGGACGGCAAGCAGTTGGTCACTACCATTTCGGATATGGATGCGGAAAAATCTGATCTGACTGATTTTGCACAATCCCAGGCGGATACGCAGGCGATTGGCGATACGCAGTTTTTCAAAGTGTACGACGAGCATCAGCTGGCCTACATCTTATTATCCCGCAAAAAGGGAAATGAAGGTATGATGATCGGGCATATGGCTGCGTTCCAGATCCAGAGCCTTCTGGTCGCTTACAAAGAGCGGTTTGATAAAGATAATTTTATCAAAAACCTGCTGATGGATAATCTGCTTCTGGTCGATATTTATAACCGGGCCCGTAAGCTGCGGATCGCTCCTGATGCAGACCGTGTCGTATTCATTCTGGAAACACCGCCTGATCAGGATCAGGCCACCGTGGAAAACCTGCGCAATCAGCTGGCGTCTTATTCCGGTGACTTTATTACGGCCATTGATGAAAAAAGCATCATCATTGTACGGGAACTGGAACCGGGAGAGGGATATAAGCAGGCGGAAGAGTTTGCAGAATCCGTGCTGAAAACAGTCGGACTCGAGAACAACGAGGAGACGCATATCGCCTACGGCACGATCGTACACGAGCTGAAGGAAGTCTCCCGTTCCTATAAGGAAGCCAGAATGGCACTCGATGTCGGCAAGATCTTTTTTGACGGAAGGACCAGCATTGCCTACAGTTCACTGGGGATCGGCCGGCTGATCTACCAGCTGCCCATTCCGCTCTGCAAGATGTTCATCAAAGAGATCTTTTCGCAGAAGTCGCCGGATGATTTTGATGAGGAAACTCTGGTTACGATCAATAAGTTCTTCGAAAACAATCTGAACGTTTCCGAGACTTCCCGCCAGCTCTATATCCACCGCAATACGCTGGTATACCGGCTGGATAAGCTGCAGAAGAGCACCGGTCTCGATCTTCGGGTATTTGAGGATGCCATCACTTTTAAGATTGCTTTGATGGTCGTCAAATACATGAAGTACATGGAAACACTGGAATACTGACAAACACGGATGCCGGCTGTGACAATGGTCCGGATCGCGATGGGTCCGGTTCAGGCAGAGGCATCTTTTTTAAGGAGGAAAACATGATCACACTGCAGGATGTGACAATGGTCTATGAGCGGGGAGCACAGCCCGCTATTGACAATATGTCCTTGCATATCGATAAAGGAGAATTCATATTCGTTGTCGGTGACAGCGGATCCGGCAAAACGACACTGGTTGAACTGCTGCTGAAAGAACTGAATCCCACAGCGGGAACGATCATGGTCAACGGCAAAAATCTGGGCAAGCTGCGCGGTTCACGTATTGCCAAATACCGCCGCGGACTGGGCGTAGTGTTCCAGGACTTCCGTCTGCTGCAGGACCGGAATGTCTATGAGAATATTGCGTTCGCACAGCGTGTTATTGAAAAGCCGAATCGCAGGATCAAAAAACGCGTGCCGGAGGTGCTGACGCTTGTCGGCCTGGCGGATAAGTATCGTTCTTATCCGAAAGAGTTATCGGGCGGCGAACAGCAGCGAGTGGCACTGGCCCGTGCGATCGTGAACCGGCCGGATATCCTGCTGGCTGACGAACCGACCGGAAACCTGGATCCGAAGAACTCCGAGGAAATCATGAGGCTGCTGGAGGAGATCAACATGCGCGGCACAACGGTCATCGTTGTGACACATAACCGCGAGATCGTCAATATGATGAAGAAGCGTGTGATCCGGCTGCGGAAAGGCGTCATCGTGAGTGACGAAAAAGAAGGTATCTACGTTGAAGATTAGAAGTCTGTTTTACAACGCCGGACAGGGCGTCAAAAACATAAATCGGAATAAGATGTTTTCCTTTGCGTCGATCGCTACGATGGCGGCCTGTATCTTTATCTTCGGATTGTTCTTTTCCATCCTGATCAACTTCAACTATGTGTTGAAGAACGTGGAGCAGAACATCGGGATCACCGTGTTTTTCGATGAAGGACTGGACCAGGCTTCGATCGATACGATCGGTGCTTCCATCAACAACCGTACCGATCTGGTAAAAGAAGTCCGCTACGTTTCAGCTGATGAAGCCTGGGAGAGCTTTTCGCAGAAATACTTCAAAGGCAATGAGAAGGCAGCGGAAGGCTGGAAGAACAACAATGACAACCCGCTGGCCAATTCGGCGCATTTCGAAGTGTATCCGAACAAGATCGAGCAGCAGCAGGAGCTGGTTGCCTATATTGAATCCATGGTAGGAGTCCGGCAGGTCAACCAGAGCCAGCAGGCTTCGGCGACACTGTCAACGATGAATAAGCTGATCGCCGGTGTTTCGATCGTGATCATCCTGATCCTGCTGGCTGTTTCGGCATTCCTGATCAGCAATACCATCACGGTCGGCATCAATGTCCGGCGGGAAGAGATCGGGATCATGAAGCTGATCGGGGCGACCAATTCGTTTGTACGTCTGCCGTTCGTGCTGGAAGGTATTCTGATCGGACTGATCGGTGCAGCGATCCCGCTGGCGATCATCTATTTCCTGTATAACCGTGCCGTCAATTATATCCTGCAGAGGTTCAGTGTACTGGAGAACTTTATGAACGGCCTGCTGCCGGTCAACAAGGTGTTTATCATCCTGCTGCCGGTCGGATTGATACTGGGCGTCGGGATCGCCTTGATCGGTACCATCAGTTCCATACGGAAACATCTGCAGGTCTAAAAACAATAAACAGAGACTCTGTAAGACAGACGTATTCCTCCCGGATACAGAACCCCATCGCCGACAGTCGGTTTATGGGGACCTGTTTCCAGTCGGAATGCTGGTTTTCAGAGTGTGGACAGCAGCCGGCGGACACCTACTTTTACAAGCGCGCATTCTGAATGGATCTCAGCGGAGTGGTTCAGGCAAGCGGTAAAAGCAGGTGGCTGCCGGCTGCTTTACATCGTATTGAAAAGTATACTAATTCATGTGTGAGGCAATTACTCTGTCATAGACATATTTTGCCTTTTTTGATATCTTATATAATGATATGAATAAACTACGGGAGAAAATCGAGCGGTCTCTGGAGGAGTATTCGGCAGCGTCGTTTATCGCCGGTGTACTGTGTGCCGTGCTCATAGCGGCTGCGGCTTTGCTGTTGTATTTTGAATTGCCGGTGTCCCGGAGTCCCTCGCGGCCGGATTCCCTGGCTGCCATGAAGAAGATCAGTGAGGCGGAGTGGCTGATCCGGCATAAGTATCTGGAAGAGATGGATGAGTCTGTTCAGACGGATGATATGATCCGCGGTCTGGTAGCCGGACTGGATGACAAATATGCCGCGTATTATACGAAAGAAGAATACGAAGAGATCAAAAAAGAGCATGCAGGCATGATCAAGGGGATCGGTGTGCAGCTCGCGCAGGATGCAGAAACTGGAGAGCTGCTGATCGTCTATGTCATGGAAGACTCACCGGCTGAAAAGGCAGGTGTGCTGGAAAAGGACAGGATCCTGGAAATCAACGGACAGGACATGACCGGAAAGAGCAGCCTGGATGCTTCCGATCTGATCCGGGCGGCGGAAGGCCCGATTACCCTGAAACTGTATCGGGAAGGAGAAGAGGACCCGATCGAGCTGACCATGGAAAAAGAAGATATTAAAGGCAATGTCGTCTTCGGAACCATGCTGGAAGGAGATATCGGATATATTGCCATCACCTCGTTTAATGGCCTGACTTCCGAGCAATTTGCGGAAAACTATGATAAACTGCAGGAAGAAGGCATGCAGGCGCTGGTGATCGATCTGCGTGATAATCTGGGAGGACTGGTCTCTGCCTGCTGTGATACGGCCAGTCAGATCCTGCCGGAGGGCCCGATCGTGTTCGAGCAGGACAGGCTGGGAAAGGAACGGCATCAGGATTGTGCCGGGGAAACACCGATCGATATACCGCTGGTCCTTCTGGTTAACCGGTATACGGCCAGTGCTTCCGAAATCTTCACCGGAGCGGTGCGGGATTATGGTCTGGCCACGATCGTCGGAACACGTACGTATGGAAAGGGCGTCGAGCAGAATACCTATGTGCTGTCTGACGGGAGCGCGCTGAAACTGACTACGACCGTGTATTATACACCGAATCATGAAGACCTGAACGGAGTCGGCATAGTACCGGACGAAATGGTGGTTCTGACGGAAGACAGTGAAACGGATGTACAACTGGACAAAGCTATGGAAATTCTGCAGGAACAACTGGAAGAGCGGGCAGCATAAGCAGGGAAGCAGAAAGGAAAACAGATGAAAACAGGTGCATTTGGAATAGACATAGGCGGCACGACAGTCAAGATCGGCTATTTTGACACGGCGGGAACGCTGCTGGATAAATGGGAGATCCCGACGAGGAAAGAGCAGAACGGAGAATGGATCCTTCCGGACATCCGTGATGCAGTATGTGCGTATATGAAAGAACATAACATTCCGGTCGAAACGGTAGCGGGGATCGGTCTTGATGTGCCGGGAGCCGTTCTGGAAGGCGGTATCGTGAATCGCTGCGCCAATCTGGGATGGGGTGTGACGCCGGTAAAGAAAATAATGGAGACCATGCTGCCGAGACTGCCGGTGCGTGTGGCCAATGATGCGAATGCTGCAGCCCTGGGTGAAATGAAGCATTCCGATGCATATCAGAATATTGTTATGGTTACACTGGGCACGGGTGTCGGCGGCGGCGTGATCCTGAACGGTGAAATCTGGACAGGCGCGTTCGGCGCAGCCGGTGAGCTCGGCCATATCCCGGTTAATCCGGAGGAGACCGAATGCTGTGCATGCGGGAAGAAGGGCTGTCTGGAACAATATGCTTCCGCTACCGGTATCGTGCGTATAGCAGGGAAAAGGCTGGAATCATCCGGGGAGGACTCTGTTTTACGGAAGGTACCGAAACTGACAGCCAAAAGCGTGATGGAAGCGGCAAAGCAGGGAGATGCGCTGGCTGTTTCTGTTGTAGAGACGGCCTGCGATATACTGGGAAGGGCGCTGGCCAGTGTGGCCTGTGTCGTTGATCCGGATGCCTTTGTCATCGGAGGCGGCGTGTCCAAGGCCGGCCCGATGCTGACGGACTGCATACAGAAATATTATGTCAAGTATGCATTCCATGCTTCCCGCAATACGGTTTTCAAGCTGGCCGAACTGGGAAATGACGCAGGGATCTGCGGAGCGGTACAGATGATCCTTTCGGAAAAAGAGCTGTTATCAACGGACTGCGGCTAAACCGTTTCTGTACAGAAGAATACAGTGACGCTCCCGTCAAGCAAAAACACTTGACAGGAGCGTTTCTTTCGTGTAAGATACCCCGTATGCGGAGGAACGGAAGTGGAAGATTTTGTGGAACGCTCGCTGCTGTTCGACTTTTACGGAGAACTGTTGACGGAACATCAGCGTAAAGTATATGCGGCGATCGTATTCGAGGATTATTCAGTTTCCGAAGTGGCAAGGGAAGAAGGTATCAGCCGGCAGGGGGTCCATGACCTGATGAAACGGTGTGACCGGCTTCTGGTAGAATATGAAGAGCGTCTTCATCTGGTGGAACGATTCGTTCGTATCCGAGACCGTGTACGCGAGATCCGCCGACTGACAGCCGGGGCAGATGCTTCGGCAGAAACAGCGTCCGGCGGAAACATGACTGAGATTGACCGGATCGCGGCAGAGATCCTGGAGGAATTGTAAGAGATGGCATTTGAAAGCCTTACCGATAAACTGCAGGAAGTATTTAAAAACCTGCGCAGCAAGGGCAGACTGACGGAAGCGGATGTCAAGGCGGCTTTGAAAGAAGTCAAGATGGCTCTGCTGGAGGCGGATGTCAATTTTAAAGTTGTCCGGCAGTTTACCAAAAAGGTGGAAGAAGCAGCCATCGGCCAGGATGTCATGAACGGATTGAATCCGGGTCAGATGGTCGTCAAGATCGTGCATGACGAACTGGTGGCGCTTATGGGATCGGAAGTCACGGAGCTTCCGTTCCGGAATTCGAACGAGCTGACGATCCTGATGATGATCGGTCTGCAGGGTGCTGGTAAAACGACGACGGCAGCCAAGCTGGCAGGACAGTTCAAGGCAAAGGGCAAAAAACCTCTTCTGGCCGCCTGCGATGTCTATCGTCCCGGTGCTGTAAAACAGCTGCAGGTGAACGGACAGAAGCAGGGTGTGGAAGTCTTCACCCTGGAAAACAGCAAACAGCCGGTGGAAATCGCCAAAGCCGCCGTGCAGCATGCGAAAGAGATCGGAGCCAATGTATTGCTGATCGATACAGCCGGACGTCTTCAGATCGACGAAGCCATGATGGATGAGCTGGTGGCGATCCGTAATGCCGTTCCGGTAGACGCGTCCCTGCTGGTTGTGGATGCCATGACCGGCCAGGAAGCCGTCAACGTGGCAAAGGCTTTTGAAGAAAAGGTTGGCATCACCGGCGTTATCCTGACAAAACTGGACGGCGATACCCGCGGCGGTGCGGCTCTTTCTATCAAAGCCATCTGCGGCAAGCCGATCCTGTATATCGGCATGGGTGAAAAGCTCTCGGATCTGGAACCGTTCCATCCGGACAGAATGGCTTCCCGGATCCTCGGCATGGGCGATGTGCTCAGCCTGATCGAGAAGGCGCAGGCCAATATCGATGAAGAAAAAGCCCGGGAGATGGAGCAGCGTGTCCGGAAGGCGCAGTTTACCTTTGACGATTATATCAGCAGTATGGAACAGATGCGCAAAATGGGAGGCATCGGCAGTATTCTGGGCATGATGCCCGGACTGGGATCCAAATCCAGGGAACTGGAGGATATGATCGATGAAAAAGATCTGGCGCGCAAAGAAGCGATCATTCATTCCATGACGCCGGCGGAGCGTGCCAATCCGGATCTGCTCAATCCTTCCAGAAAGCAGCGGATCGCCAAAGGTTCCGGCATGGACATCGCGGAAGTGAACCGCTTTATCAAACAATTCGAGCAGACGCGCAAAATGATGAAGCAGCTGCCCGGCATGATGAAAGGCCGCAGAGGCCGCAAAGCATTCGGAGGTTTCAATTTTCCGTTCTGAGCAGCAGTCC
This sequence comes from Eubacterium sp., assembly GCA_024683035.1. Classification (GTDB taxonomy): domain Bacteria; phylum Bacillota; class Clostridia; order Lachnospirales; family Lachnospiraceae; genus Bilifractor. The sequence goes on along the minus strand of JAIKYQ010000034.1, from coordinate 5,550 downwards.
GGGTATCCGGAGCGGCAGAAAGCGGACAATTGTCTCAGATAGAAAACAAGGATTATTTTGGAGGAAAAGAACATGGCAGTAAAAATCAGACTGAAAAGAATGGGAAAGAAAAAAGCACCGTTTTATCGTATTGTTGTAGCGGATGCCAATTCTCCGCGTGACGGCAGATTCATCGAAGAGATCGGAACCTATGATCCGAATCAGGACCCAAGCGTATTCAAAGTGGACGAAGAGGCCGCCAAAAAATGGCTGCACAACGGCGCACAGCCCACAGCCGTAGTCGGTAAGATCTTTAAGCTGGCAGGAATCGAGAAGTAAACCATCCGGGGGGAATACAGATGAAAGAGTTGGTCGAGGTCATCGCCAAAGCTCTTGTCGAACATCCGGATGAAGTCAGCGTTACTGAAAGGGAAAACGGAAAGGACCTGGTCATTGAATTGCGGGTCGCTCCGTCTGATATGGGGAAAGTCATCGGAAGACAGGGACGAATTGCCAAAGCGATCCGTGCTGTCGTAAAGGCGGCATCTTCCGGGATCGACAAGAAGGTTTCAGTAGATATTTTGGATTAACCGAGGTAAGGATCTGTGCCGGGAGTACAGATCCTTTGTTTATGCATACGGGAGGATAGGGTGGAACAGTTCTTTCGCGTGGGATGCATTACTTCACCCCACGGAGTACACGGTGAAGTGAAAGTGTACCCGACTACCGACGATCCGGATCGTTTTCTGGATCTGGAAAAGGTGATTCTCAGAAAAAACGGAAAAGAGGAGATACGGAAGATCAGCCGGGTACGGTTTCAGAAGAACATGATCATTCTGTCTCTCGAAGGGATCACAGACCGCAATACGGCCGAGCTGTACCGGCAATGGGAGCTGTATGTTTCCCGTGAGGATGCCATTCCGCTGGAGGAAAACGAGTATTTTGTCGCAGACCTGATCGGCATGAAGGTGTATCAGGAGGGAGACAATTATCTCGGCGTGCTGCGGGATGTCCTGCAGACTGGTGCGAACGACGTATATGCTGTTGAAACGGAAAGCTATGGAGAAGTATTGATTCCGGCTATTAAAGCGTGTATCATAAAGGTCGATCCGGCGGCAGGAAGGATGGATGTCCATCTGCTTCCGGGGTTGATCGATGCGACCGGTAAAACCGGGAAAAAGAAGGGAATTCAGAAATGAAACAATGTAACTGGTGCGGAGCAGAACTGGAAGATGACGCGCGTGCCTGTAATAATTGCGGACGTCCGGTACCGGACATGCCGGAAAAAAGTGCTCCGGAAAAGACCGTTTCGGAAAAACAGGACGGCCTGAACGCGTCGGATCTGCAGAAGCAGCAGACACAGGAAGATCCGCGGGGGCAGCAGGACGGTTACCGTGCATGGGATGAACCGGATCAGCAGGATCCGTGGAGTCAGCAGAATACACAGGATCCCTGGAATCGGCAGAATGCGCAGGATCCGTGGAACAGACAGAATACACAGGATCCGTGGAATCAGCAAAATGCGCAGGATCCGTGGAACAGACAGAATCAGCAGGATCCATGGAATCAGCAGAACGCACAGAGTCCGTGGAATCGGCAGAATCAGCAGGACCCGTGGAATCGGCAGAACGCGCAGGATCCCTGGGGACAGAACACGAGTCCGCAGCAGCCTTACGGGGGATGGCAGCAGGTTCCGCCGAACGGGCAGCCGGATTACAGCGGATACAACCGGCAGCCGATGCCGGGATACGCCCCGCAGCAGCAGATGGGTCTGCAGAAATACAATACCTATGCCGTATGGGCGTTGGTCTGCGGTATTCTGGCGTCGTTTCTGAACGGCCTGGTATTTATTCCTTCTATTCTGGCCATCGTATTCGGCATCGTGGCACTGGTACAGACCAGCCGGAATACGCAGCTGTACAAGGGAAAATGGATGGCTGTTGTCGGCCTGGCCTGCGGTGTTCTTTTCCTGATCGTGTACGGTTATGTGTTTCATATGATCTTTCAGGCAGTACAGAATCCGGAGACACTGGAGCAGCTGCAGCAATATTTAAAGGAGATCTCTAATACAAGATGAGATTTACGGTACTGACGTTGTTTCCGGACCTGATCCGGACAACGGTGCATACGAGTATAACAGGGCGCGCCATGGATCGTGGCGTGCTTTCTGTCGAAACGGTCAATATCCGTGATTTTTCCGTTCATGGTACGAAGCGCGTGGACGATTATCCCTATGGCGGCGGAGCCGGTATGGTCATGGAGGCAGAACCGGTATGGAGAGCGGTAAAGGCTGCAGAGGAAAGACTTGGCCGCAGGCCCCGTGTCATTTACCTGACGCCGCAGGCAAAGGTCCTGACGCAGACACAGGCGGAGCAGCTGGCCAGGGAAGAAGAACTGATCCTGCTCTGCGGGCATTATGAGGGTATTGATGAAAGAGTCCTGGAAGAAACCGTCACGGACTATATCTCGATCGGTGATTATGTATTGACCGGCGGGGAACTGGCTGCTGCCGTACTGATCGATGCGGTATCCCGTTTTGTACCGGGAGTGCTGCACAACGAAGAGTCTTCCCAGTTTGAATCGCTGCAGGACAACCTGCTGGAGTATCCGCACTATACCAGGCCGGAAGTCTGGCATGGCCGGGCTGTTCCGGAAGTGCTGTTGTCCGGAGACCATGCGAAAATCGAGGCATGGCGGTATGAACGGTCGCTGGAGCGTACGGCCCTGAGGCGTCCGGATCTTCTGGAAAAGAGCTGCCGGATCCAGTGCATCTGGTATGGAGACGAAGCGTACCGCAACCTGGCCGAGAAGGTAACCGGCGCTCTGAGCCGGTATGGCGTGATCGCGGATTATAACCGAAAAAAAATGCAGAAGCAGACGCGGAAGCTGGACGAACGGGATATGCTGGTGCTGATCCTGCCGCAGGAGCCGGAAGCGGAGATGCCTTTTCGGGAGCGCTTCCGGAATCTCTACGGGAACGGAGCATCCGTCGTGCAGATCCGGGAGGAAGAATCAGCTGCTGAAGAACAGACAGGCATCCTCTGTGAAGGCTTTCTGAAGGAACGGGGGTTCCGGATCCGGTGTACGTCGGCCATGACACCGGGTACGACCGACACGGATATCGCCTCTTTTGCCCTGGCTGTCCGGGAGCAGTTTTTGGCAACCTGATTATTTGTAAAAAGAATTCTTGCATTTATACCGGCCGTATTGTATAATTTCATGGTCTGTAAAAAAGATAAAAAGATGGTCCGCTGTCACGGTTATCGGTGATAAGAACATCCAAATCAAAATAAAGGAGAGATAATCATGAACGAGATCATTAAGAAGATCGAAGAAGAACAGATGAAGCAGGATATTCCTGCCTTCCGTGTCGGTGATACCGTTAAGGTATACGGTAAGATCAAAGAAGGAAACCGTGAACGTATCCAGGTTTTCGAAGGTGTTGTCCTGAAACGGCAGGGCGGCAGCAACCGTGAGACCTTCACCGTCCGGAAAACTTCCAACGGGATCGGCGTGGAAAAGACATGGCCGCTGCATTCCCCGAATGTGGAGAAGATCGAAGTTGTCCGCCGCGGTAAAGTCCGTCGTGCAAAACTGAACTATCTGCGCGGACGCATCGGCAAAGCTGCCAAGGTCAAAGCCGCTGCGGTTAAATAAGATATGGCAAGAAAAAGAAGGAAGGAGCGGCTGGATGGTTCGCTCCTTTTTCGTATCTTTATATGGGTGATGGAGATCCTGCTGATCGTTCTGATGGCGTACGCTGTGTCGCGTCTGTTTTTCCGTACTGCCACCATGCAGGACAGTTCCATGGAGCCGACCATATCGGTAAGCAATACGATCCTGCTGGATAAGGCGGCGTATCGTATTCATTCGCCGCGGAGAGGGGATCTGATCGCCTATCGTCTTACAGATGACGATACGGAGCCCATGCATATCAAGAGGATCGTCGGATTGCCGGGTGAAACGATCCAGATCGCGGGAGGACAGATCCTGATCGATGGAGAGACCTATAAGGAAGGTCATGATTTCCCTGCTATCATAGATCCCGGCATCGCTTCGGATCCGGTTACGCTGGCGGACGATGAGTACTTTGTTCTGGGTGACAACCGCAACGGCAGCCAGGACAGCCGCTATGCTTCTGTCGGCAACGTGCGCAAGAAACGGATCGCCGGGAAAATATGGTTCCGCATAAAACCGCTGCGAAAACTGGGGGTACTCTGATCATGGATATTCAATGGTATCCCGGTCATATGACCAAAGCCCGGCGGGAGATGCAGGATAATCTGAAGCTCGTTGATCTGATCGTGGAACTGATCGATGCGCGTATTCCGTTTTCGGGGAGAAATCCGGATATTCAGGCCATGGGTGCACAGAAAGCCCGCCTTTTGATCCTGAACAAGGCGGATCTGGCCGATCCTGAGAGCACACGGAGGTGGTGTGCTTTCTACCGGGAGCAGGGGCTGGAAACACTGGCTTTGGATTCCCGGGAACGCAGTGTAAAGAAACAGGTTGTTTCGAAAATCCAGACAGCCTGTGCTGCCAAGCTGGAACGGGACAGACGGAAGGGGATCCGTACCAGCATGATCCGCGTAATGGTGACCGGTATCCCGAATGTCGGAAAATCTACACTGATCAATTCGCTGGCCGGAAGAGCGTCTGCGAAGACCGGAAACCGGCCCGGCGTCACACGGGGGCAGCAGTGGATCCATCTGGGAGGCGGGATCGATCTCCTGGACACACCCGGAATCCTCTGGCCTCGTTTTGATGATCCGGCGGCCGGGGTGCGGTTGGCCTGGATCGGATCCGTACGTGATGAGATCCTTCCGATGGAAGAACTGGCACAGCAGCTGCTTTCTTTTCTGTGTGAGAAGTATCCGTCGGTGCTGACACAGCGGTATGGCATAGAAGAAAGCAGTGATCCTGCCGGCATGCTGTCGGCAATTGCCTCGGCGCGAGGCTGTCTGAAAGCAGGTGGAGAAACCGATACGGAAAAAGCGGCAGCGCTGCTGCTGGATGAATTCCGGCATGCTGTTCTCGGAAGGTTCACCCTGGAGGAACCATGACGAAAAAGGAAGAAGCAGAAGCAAAACGGCAGGAAAAGCTGCGTAAAGAGCAGGAGCGGGTAGAAGCACTTTGTGAATTTGAAAAGAAATATCCGGAGTGTGCTTATATCTGCGGAATCGACGAAGTCGGACGGGGGCCTCTGGCCGGACCGGTCATGACGGCTGCCGTAATCCTCCCGAAAGACTGCCGGATCCTCTATATCAATGATTCCAAAAAACTGTCGGAGAAGCGCCGGGAAGAGCTGTATGATGAGATCATGGAAAAAGCCATAGCGGTGGGGATCGGCTATGCATCCCATGAACGGATCGATGCGGTCAATATTCTACAGGCTACCTATGAGGCGATGCGTATGGCGGTCGGAAAGCTGTCGGTGAAGCCGGATCTGCTGCTGGTCGATGCCGTGCATATTCCCGATATTGCCTGCCGGCAGGTTTCTATCGTAAAAGGGGATGCGCGCAGCCAGAGTATTGCGGCTGCCAGTATCATTGCCAAAGTCACCAGGGACCG
>JAIKYQ010000008.1 GCA_024683035.1 Eubacterium sp. | reverse complement strand
CTCCATCACAATCAGAATCGCCATAGAATTCCAGGTGTGCTGGACGATGGTGAAGATGATGCACCCGAAGACGATCAGCATCAGAGCTCCGAGGATAAAAGACGAAACCTCCATACCTATCTTAACCAGCAGCCGGAGGATAGCGAGAAGCAGTACCACCGGCAGCAGAAGTATTTTCCCAATCAGTTTTATCAGAAACATCGCAGAGTCCTCCTATCTTTAGTTCCATTGTAGTCGATTCTCCTTGCAGCTCAAGGATGTCACCGACTATGTAAGATGCGGGACGGATCCCGCATCCCTTCCCAGCTTGATCAGCCAAACAGACCGGAAAGAAGAGGCACCAGGGTGATGCCGATGAGGGCGACACCGCCGCCAGCCATCAGCTGCTTCATGCCCTGGGACTTCGCGCTGGGGTTATCATTGCCGTAACCCTCGAGCAGATTGATAGCGCCCCAGATACCAAGACCGGCGCCGAGAGCGATGACGAGCGTCTGCAGTACGCCGACTGCACTGTTGAAAAATGCCATAAGACGTTTCCTCCTTTGTTTGCTCCGCCATAAGCGGGTGATAATGAAAAAGCCCTTCTCCTGCAGCATATGTGCACCTGTGCCACAGGAAGAGGGCATAAAAAAGCAGGGAACCGATCGCGTGTCAGCTCCCTGCTATGTAAATCGATTATTCCTTATTAGTTCTTTACTCTTCTTTGGCCGCTATTCTCCGTTCCTCTGACCTCCTCATGGTAGAAGTAATTCACAATCGTCGGATGCCCCTTCGGAACACGTTCATAAGGCGTTTCATTGTCCACGAACCGGCAGCCGTGCTTCTTAGCCATCTCTTCCGCTTTCTTTTCCAGCGCCTCAAAGTAGCTGCGTTCCTTCCTGTTGTAGATCTCTTCATAGAGCGGCAGAAGCTCCGGATGCTTTTCCGCGATAAAGTTCATGATATCTGCCTTGAAGCCGCCCCTGAGATTCAGGTTTTCCAGCCAGATCAGATCGCACTGGTCCTTTGCGCGTTCAAAGATCGCTTCGATATCCGTAATACCCGGGAAGACAGGGGAAATGAAACAGATCGTCCGAATCCCCGCGTCATAGATCTCCTTCATGGCGGCAAGACGCCGCCCGATGCTTGCAGCCGCATCCATATCATCCTTAAATGCTTCGTCCAGCGTGTTCACAGACCAGGAGACTGTCAGACGGCAGTTCTTATTGATCTCCTTCAGAAGATCCAGATCCCGGAGCACCAGATCCGACTTTGTGCAGATCACGATATCGCCGCCGCTGTCCTTCAGCTCCGTGAGCAGTTTCCTGGTATTCTGATACGTTTCTTCCAGCGGATTATAACCGTCCGTGACCGTGCCGATCACAATCTTCTGACCGGCATATTTCTTCGGGTCTTTGATGGCTGGCCAGTGCTTCACATCCATGAAGGTTCCCCAGGGTTCCGTATGTCCCGTAAAGCGTTTCATAAAGGATGCGTAGCAGTATTTGCAGGCGTGGGGACATCCCACGTATGGATTGACCGAATAGCCGCCAAGCGGCGTATTCGATTTCGTCATTACACTTTTCGTTTCTATATGGTTTACTCTGATCTCCGGCTGTTCCATGCCTTCTCTTCCTCCAAAACTTCATTCATTGCTTCGGGGAGCTCCTGCACCATGTGTTCCTCCCCGATGATCGGAACCAGATCTTCCTTCATAAAGACCGGTATATTCTTTCTGTGCGCCTGTTCTGTCAGGCTGTATGCCCACTCCGGCGCAGTATGGACCTTTTTCTTCATGGGACCAGTCATTGTTCCGACAACGATCCAGTCGATCCCCGTCAGATCCACTTCACCGGGATCATCGAACAGGGGCTCAAACGTCACATGATAATACTTCGCCCGGACGTTTTTGCGCAGCGCATCCAGCCGCCAAAGCTCGGATCTTCTTGTCACCGTGACTCCGAACCAGGCATTCTCCAGGTCTGTATGGATATTCAGCAGGTCCGGCCGCTTGGAAAGGAAGATCGCCTGATGCTGCGGCTGCTCACGTAACTTCTCAAATGTGGCACCCAGCCATTCCTGTTTCCACGCACACAGATCACTCATGCCTGTCAGCAGCCAGTTTCCGGGTTTCTCCCGGTCAAG
>JAIKYQ010000190.1 GCA_024683035.1 Eubacterium sp. | reverse complement strand
GCCGGCGCCATTATTGCGGTTGCCTCAGGGGCACTGTTTCTGATATTCCCGCGGCAGATCATAGCGATTTTCGGAGACGGATCCCCGGAATACTTCCGGTTTGGAACTCTGTATTTCCGTACCTATCTGGTTCTGTTCTGCATCTGTTTCATGGTGCCGCTGACTTCGAATTTCTTTACTTCGATCGGGAAGCCGAAAAACGGCATGTTCCTTTCCCTCACACGGCAGGTTATTTTTCTGATCCCTCTGGTGCTGATCCTGCCGCGGTTTCTGGGAATAGACGGTATTCTGTTTGCAGGACCGATCGCAGACGGCATGGCGTTTGTGGCAGCTGTCCTGCTGCTTCGGGCGGAATTCCGGCGGCCGGAATGGAGCAGTTCCGGTTTGTCTTCGGAATAAAGAAGGAAAACTAACGCAAGCAGATAAAAAGGGAAGAATAACGCAAACAGGAAGATGAAAATCAGACGCAAAAGAGGAGGATAAGAACCATGAAGAAGATAGCCGTAATCGGCAGCATCAATATGGACATGACAGCGACGGCGGACCGCATTCCCCAAAAGGGAGAAACGATCTCCGCGACCAGCATCGCGTACGTACCCGGCGGAAAAGGGGCCAATCAGGCGGTGGCGGCTGCCCGGCTCGGCGGGGACGTGACGATGTTCGGATGTGTCGGAACGGATCCGTTTGGTAAAGAATTGATCGCCAACCTGAAAAACAACGGCATATGTACAGACTATATCGACGAACTGCCGGGGCAGTCCAGCGGCCTGGCCATGATCGTGGTGGCGGAGAACGACAACGTGATCACCGTGATCCCCGGGGCCAATCAGTACGTGACGAAGGAGTACGTCGATCGTTATAAAGAAGAGATCCTGCAGGCGGACATTGTGCTGATGCAAAATGAGATTCCGGCGGAAACGATCCGTTACGCGGCGGAAATGCTGCATAAAGCAGGGAAGACGGTTATTTACAATCCCGCTCCGGCTCAGACGGCAGACAGCGATCTGGTCGCATACAGTACCTATCTCACGCCTAACGAGCATGAGGCACGTATTGTGCTGGCTGATCCGGATTCCCCGCTGGAAGCGCTGATGAAGCAGTACGACGGCAAGCTGATCATCACGCTGGGTTCGAAAGGTGCGGCAGCGGCGAAAGACGGACAGATCGTCCGGATCCCGGCCAGAAAGGCCAGGGTCGTCGACACGACCGGAGCAGGCGATACGATGAATGGTGCGTTTGCCTATGCGCTGAGCGTGGATATGGCGTTTGAAGAGGCGCTGCATTTTGCCAATGCCGCAGCGGCACTGTCTATAGAAAAGGCAGGGGCGCAGACAGGCATGCCGTCACGGGAAGCCGTGCAGGCCAAGCTTGCGGAATAGTGATTTTGACTGCTGCATGAGGCGGCAGCCGCATCAGATGATGTGGCTGCCGTTTTTGTATGTGAATGGAACAGGGTTTTACTTGACATTTTATGACCAAAAGGCTATGCTTGTACCGTGCGCTTTAGCGGGTTAATGCGTAACGGTTTAAAGCATAAATATGCAAATGGTTTATCGAAAAATGAATAACAGAGTCAGCATCTAAGGAGAGTAAGAAATGCCCATTACAGATCTGTTGGAACGGAATGCAAAACTCTACGGCGATCAGGTCGCCCTGGTGGAAATCAATCCCGAGATCAGGGAAGAACAGCGTGTCACCTGGAAAGAATACGAACTGATCCAGCCGACCTCTTCGGCCTTTTACCGCCGGGAGATCACGTGGTCGGTCTTTGACGAAAAGGCAAACCGTGTGGCCAATCTGCTGCTGGGGCGCGGGATCCAGAAAGGACAGAAGGTGGCGATCCTTCTGATGAATTGTCTGGAATGGCTTCCGATCTATTTCGGCGTGCTGAAATCGGGCGCCGTGGCAGTGCCGCTGAATTTCCGTTATACAGCCAAGGAGATCCAGTATTGTCTGGATCTGGCAGATGCGGACATTCTGTTCTACGGACCGGAGTTCATCGGCCGGATCGAGGATATCGTCGGTGAAGTCGGCAAGAACCGGGTTCTGTATTTCGTCGGAGATTCCTGTCCGTCCTATGCGGAAGATTACTATCGTGTCGTGTCGAATTCATCCAGCATCGCGCCGGGGATCTTCCTGGCAGAGACGGATGATGCCGCGATCTATTATTCCTCCGGCACGACCGGTTTTCCGAAAGCGATCCTGCACCGGCACGAGGCGCTGTCCCAGTCCGCGCGGATGGAAGCCCTGCATCATAAGACTACGCATGAAGACGTGTTCCTGTGCATTCCGCCGCTGTATCATACCGGTGCGAAGATGCACTGGTTTGGCTCACTGTATACCGGAAGCCGCGCGGTGCTGCTGAAGGGAAACAGTCCCGAGGCGATCCTTCGTTCGGTATCGGTTGAATGCTGTACGATCGTCTGGCTCCTTGTACCGTGGGCACAGGATCTGCTGGTGGCGCTGGACAACGGCGAACTGAAGCTGGAGGATTTCCAGACTTCGCAGTGGCGGCTGATGCACATCGGCGCGCAGCCGGTTCCGCCGAGCCTGATCCGGCATTGGCTGGAGTATTTCCCGGATCACGACTACGATACAAACTACGGGCTTTCTGAGTCTACCGGCCCGGGCTGTGTCCATCTGGGTCTGGAAAACATTCACAAGGTCGGTGCGATCGGTATTCCGGGCCTTGGCTGGGAAGCGAAAATTGTGGATGAAGACGGAAATCCCGTGAAGCAGGGAGACGTCGGCGAGCTCTGTGTGAAAGGCCCCGGCGTCATGAAAGAGTACTACCATGATCCGGAAGCGACAGCCGAGTCCCTGAAGGACGGATGGCTGTTTACGGGAGATATGGCAAAGCAGGACGAAGATGGGTTTATCTTCCTGGTCGACCGTAAGAAGGACGTCATCATCAGCGGCGGTGAGAATCTGTATCCGGTCCAGATTGAAGCGTTCCTGGCGGCGATGCCGAAGATCCACGATGTGGCGGTGATCGGGCTGCCTGACAAGCGTCTGGGCGAGATCGCGACAGCGATCATCCAGGTCAAGGAAGGCATGGAATGCACGGAAGACGAGATCCGCGTGTTCTGCCTGGACCTGCCGCGTTACAAACGGCCGCGGAAGATCATCTTTGCCGACGTGCCGCGCAATGCTACCGGCAAGATCGAAAAGCCGAAGCTGCGGGAGATCTACTGCGGCAGCCGGCTGGTGGAAGAACAGAACCGGTCTTGACGAAGGTCGGATCGGAAACCTAGCGTGATACATGCAGGATAGAAGACAGAAGATAGTCACAGCGCCGGCCATACAAAGCCGGCGCTGCCACTTTAGAACAGCATTTTTTGACGGGTTCAGTATTCTGTGAAATACAGTATAATAAAGTTAATGCAGGAAGAAACCCGTGTCAGGTTCAGAGAAAAACGGTCGATGGCAGAATGAGAAGCAGGGAGTCCGGAGATGAAATTCAGACCTTGTATCGATATTCATAACGGAAAAGTAAAACAGATCGTCGGCGGTTCGCTGCGGGAAAGCAGCGGGCTTGCGGCAGAGCAGGAGTCCGCTCTCGGAGTAGTCAGTACGGCAGCGGAAAACTTCGTTTCTGAAAAAGACGCGTCCTGGTATGCGGCGTTTTACCGGGAAAGAAACCTGACAGGCGGTCATGTCATTCTGCTGAATCCGGCCGGTACGGCTGCCTATGAGCCGACGCTGGCACAGGCAAAGCGCGCCCTGGCAGCCTGGCCGGGCGGCCTGCAGATCGGCGGCGGGATCACAGCGGAAAACGCAGCCTCTTTTCTGGAAGCCGGCGCAAGCCATGTGATCGTGACTTCCTATGTGTTCCGGGAAGGAAAGATCGACCGGAAACGGCTGGAGAGACTGGTGCAGGAGATCGGGAAAGAGCATCTGGTGCTGGATCTGTCCTGCCGGAAATGGCAGGGATCGGAATACCGGGTCGTTACGGACCGCTGGCAGAC
>JAIKYQ010000177.1 GCA_024683035.1 Eubacterium sp. | reverse complement strand
GCGCGGCCAGGTCCTGCCGATCGGCGGTCTGCCCGAAAAGCTGATGGCTGCCCAGCGGGCCGGGGTAAAAACAGTACTGATCCCCAGAGAAAACACCCGGGATCTGGAGGATGTTCCGGAAGAAACCCTGCAGCACCTGGAAGTTATTCCCATCGACTCGGTGCAGGAAGCCGTCCGGCATGCACTGGGCATTTCCCTTCCGTCCCATGAGCAGTCCCTGTTCGCAAGGACACCGGAACAGGAACTGCCTGTTTGAAATCGGCCGCATGATAAGAAACGGCCAGCGCTGTTTCAGCGGTATTTCCTGCGTACCACGGCCAGCACAGCCAGCAGAGCCGCTGCTGCTGCAAGAACAATAGTCAAAGCTTTAAACCCGCTGTGATCACCGGTCCCGGCTGCGGATACTGTCTGACCGCCGGCGGCCGGTGTTGTGATTATTTCCTCCTGCCTTGGACCGATCATCCGTTTCGGTTTTTCTGTCGGAGTCGGCGTCAGAGGGGCCGGTGTTTGGGTCGGTACCGGTGTTTTCGTTGGTTTTACTGTTTCTGTCGGAAACGGTGTCGGTGTTTGGGTCGGCATCGGTGTTTCCGTTGGGGACGGTGTCGGTGTTTCCGTCGGCGTCGGCGTCGGTGTTTCTGTCGGTGTCGGTGTTTCCGTCGGAGTCGGTGTCGGCGTTTCCGTCGGCGTCGGTGTGGGTTCCGGCTCTTCCACGATCAGGGTCTGCTTTTCATCATCGATTTCCTCATGCGAACCGATCAGCTCTCCCCTTTTTCCTTCTTCCGTCTCCAGATACAGCTTTTCAAAAACAACCAGTGTTTTCCCTGCCAGCTCTTTCGTCCGCAGCGGCAGTTCGACGGTCACATCCATCGAAGCGGCTTCTGCTTCAAACGCTTTCTGTACCCGAACCGTGCGCAGTTTGCCCTCCTCTGTTTCTGTGCGTACCGCCTCTTCCCGGTCTGCATCCATCACCGTCGCTTCCAGAATATATCTCGTTCCCTTTTCCAGTCCTGTCATGTGTACGATGTCAACTGCCTGTACCTGTTCGGAAGCGGCAATCTGGTGTGTTTCGTCTTCTGTATTCTGCGCCTGTGTAGCCAGCGCCGGTTTCTCTTTCCGGTTGTGGATCGTATTCAGATCCAGTATTTCCCCTCCTGTCTCCCGGGAGTCCTCATCGATCGAGAACTCATATCCCTGTATCAGGATATAGGCTGCATTATTCTCACAGCGCAGCTCATCCAGACGGTACTCTCCGTATGGCAGGGCACAGAGGTCATCCGAAGCTTCCGCCGTTGTTTCTTGGTCCTGCGACATCCCGAACCAGACCCCGGCCTGCGGATCCAGCTGTTCTGTCTGCAAAACCGTTTCCTCTGACTCGTTCTCCAGCAGCCGGTCATTGCCGTTTGTCCGCCGGGTGTGCGGATACCGTTCAGAAGAAAACTGTCCGTTCTTGTCCGTTACGATCACGTGCCTCTCTCCGGTTGTCTGGTTGGTCAGCGTAAACGCCACCCATCCCAGACGTTCGTCCTGTTCTCCGCCTTTCCGGAACGCAACGCCGTTCCGCTTGACCTGATCGGCAAACGACAGCAGTTCCCCTTCTCTGTCGGTTTCCGCCAACACTTCCTGTTCCCGTATCTGAAAAACCCGGTCTTCGTTGCCTTCCGCCAGATAGCTGTCGTTGGCAGCGATATCCGACTCTTCCTCCATAAGCTCCTGCAGCCGGTACGTACCATAAGGAAGGGCATCCGCTGCGGTTTCTGCTTTTCCTTCACTGTCCGTAACGAGATACAGTACGGTCTCTCCTTTCTTTACCGGCTGTCCTTCCGGCCCGATCACGGCAAGCGGGGATTCATTGATCACGGCAAACCGGATTCCGGAAAGGGAAGCACCTCCCAGCGGATACGGTTTTCCGGTTTCCCGGTCTGTTTTCTGCAGGCGTACGCCTCCGCGGATCACGTCGTTGGACAGGGGCAGCGCTGTCAGATCCAGCATCTTGCCGTCATCCTCTTCCTTACCGCTGATCGAAATGACTCTTTCCAGGATACCGGTATGCAGATATCCCTGCGGCGGCATTTTCTCCCGGATCTTATAGGTGCCTGCTTCCAGATCTCTCGCTCCGGTTGATGCCTTTCCTTCCGCATCTGTCCGGATTTCCATCACCACACCTCCGTCCGGGATCAGACCGTCTTCTTTTGCGTTGGTAACGGCTCTTCCGCTTGTGTTGACGATCTCAAAGACCGCTCCTTCCAGCCGGGCATCTCCCTGCGGCATGCCGTCCCCGGTACCCCGGTCCCGTTTGGGAATCGAAACGCCGCCCCGCACATGACTGTTTTTCACAACCGTCTGATCCGGCCCGGAGCTCTGCAGCTTTCCGTCGGTCTGTCCGCTGTCCCAGGAAAACCGGGCGCCTGACTCTGCAGAGGCATCCGCTTTTACATGCCCCATGTATACTTTGCTGTTACGCAGATATCCGGTCGGTGCTTTTGTTTCTTCCAGCGTGTAGGTCCCGATCGGATAGAGTACCGTGCCTGCTGCGTCCGTGAAAAGAGTTCCGGATGCCGGTTTGTCTGCCCGGAAATCCACCGTGCCGTCTGCCCTGGACCGGAAAACCCATTCCCTGTCGGCTTTTGCCGGGAGTGATGCGGCAGCGTAGTCACCTGCATAATACCGGAGGGTAAACTCTGCCGACGCAGCCGGCTGACCGGCACCGTCTGTCTTGGCAAAAGACCGGATCAGGTCTGCGTCATATCCCGGCGTATCCTTCACCGTCAGCACTTTCACACCGGCTGCCGCATCTTCATCCGTTATGGTGAAAACCGTTGTATTCCGTTCCGGCAGATACCCTCTGCCTGCCTTCCGTTCTTTCAGATACCACGTCCCCTTATCAAGTTTTGCTTCCTCTTCTCCCGCCTCTGTTTTTCCTGTTCCGTCCGAAGAAAACCGGAACAGAACTTCATATGCATCGTTTCCCGCATCCGCATCGGCTTTCGTTTTGTACACAGCGTACTCTGTACCGGACAAGTCATAGCCGGCGTGATTCGCCGTCACTGCCGGTATGGCCGATACCTTTTTCATCTTCACGCTGACACCGCGGGTTTCCAGTGAAACCACACTGTGTGTCATACCCAGTTCCGCAAAGGATACTTCATATGTATTCGGATCCGCTTCATATCCCTCCGGCGCCCTGGTTTCTTTAATATAGCATGTGCCTGTTTCGTCGATCACACCCCACGCGGCCGCCCCGCAGGGGTCTGTCGTGATCGTCGTGATCACCGCCGTCTGCGCTGCATCGCCGTATACGGTATACTCGGCTCCTTCCATGGAAATAAAGCTGCCTTTTGGAATCAATACAATATTGGAAATGTCTATGATCCCCAGTATCTCATCCGTCGATCCGGCCGTCCCTCCGTTCATGGCCGACAGGATCCGCTCATCTCCCAGAGAAGTATGTACGGTATACAGGATATCGTATGCTTCGGCCAGTTCCCCTGTCAGTTGGATCTCGATGGCTTCCAGCCTTTTGCCCGCTTCTTCCGAACCGGCCAGCTCCCCGTTTTTCACCCAGTCCTGCCAGCCTCCCGCCTGCAGAAAAGCGCGATAGACGATGTCTCCGCTTTCTTTTACCGAAGCCGGTTTGCGGATCCGGAAGCTTTCCACCCGTCCGGAGTCCATCCTGCCGGTTCCCTCCGATGCCCATTCCTGTTCCCCATATTTCTGGACATACTGTTTCCACTCCAGCGGGATCCAGTCGCTGCTGCGCTTCTGCAGTTTGATCACACTGCCCATCGGCTTGACACGTACCTTGAACATGCCATACCCCGTCTGTCCGTAGTTTTCCCACGTCATGATTCCGATCACCGCCCAGCGTTCGGACAGATTCAGGTCCAGTATTTTCGCTGCCCCTTCCATCGTACCCCAGGAGTTGAGGCCTTCAAAGTGATTGCCGTCTCCAAGCGGTCCTCCTCCCGCATCGATCGGATTCGTGATATGGGAACAGCGCAGGATCAGATCATCCCGCACACCGGAAAGATCCAGCTCACTGCCGCCGGGTGTCATAAGCATACTGTTCTTCAGATTGACCTTAAATGTCTGGGAATCTACGTACTCTGCCACATCATATAAAAAGCCGGCTTCCCCGCTCCAGATCTGCTCTGCCAGTACCTGCCCGGACTCTTCATATCCGATCCGGTACCCATATATGGCATGCCCGCCTGCCGGCAGGCTTCCGTACCATCCTTGCAGCGTACCGGTCATCCGGGTCCCCAGCACCGCATCCGGCGGCAGTTCGATATCTCTGGTTTGCGGTATAAACTGAAAACTGGCAGCATCAGCCGCTGCTTCCACCTCAACCGGCAGTAATGCTTCCGCGATGGTTTCCAGGAATGTTTCTTCCTCTGTATTGATCTCTACGGAGACATTGCCGATCACGGCAGACGGCTGGGGGATCGTGATCTCACCGGTCTGCCCGTTAAAGTCAAATTCTTCCGTGTTCAATGGGATATCATTCACACGGACCGTCATATCCGCCAGGCCCACTTCTCCGATCTGTTCCTGCGGTACGGCCTGTACCGTTGTGGCAAAATCCAGAACTCTGGCGCTGTCTGTCCCGGTCAGTTCCGCTTCTTCGGTATCTATATGTATTTCTACGGAGGACTGCTCATTCTGCCATCCGGAAACCACCTGCATAAACTGCGCCTGTATGCGGTCCAGGCACAGCGTACTGCCTTCAAAAAAGGCTTCCCGCGGGATATACAGCAGTCCTGCTGCCGGATCATAGAGACTTCCTTCGATCCGGATCCCGTTCAGATTGTTTTCCGCAACCGCAAAGTCCTGCACCCGCGCGTTGCCGTCATGCAGCATGGTATTCGCATAGGCGACAAAATACGGACTGTCTTCCCCTATCTGATACACCAGCACATAAGCCGGCAGCATCATCAGAAACTTTTTGCTTTTCTCCTCGATCGGGTCTCCCGCCATAATCGAGTCGATCGTGTCCTGCGGCTGGACAAAGGCAGCATCAAACAGTGTCTGTTTGACCTGCATGTAATTGACCGGCATGATCTCTCCCGAGCCGGTCAGCGAGAGATCCGCATGCGCCAGTATATATTGTTCTACGGCCGTGATCCCGTTTTCGTTTTCGTCTTTGTCTTCCTCCTCTTCGTCTTCCTCCTCTTCATCTCCCTCTTCCTCATCTTTCGCCTCTTCGTCTTCCGTTTCTCCGTCTTTATCCCCGTCTTTTCCATCCTCGTATTTTTCCTTCTCCGTGGTCTGTTCGTCCCCGCTCCCCTGCTCCTCAAACCACTCTTCCTCCGGCTGCGGGAGATCGTTTTGTTCTTCCTCCGGAATCCAGGATCCCGATGCCGGGCCGTATGGTTCTTCTTCCCCGGCCATCTGGTTTTCATTCAGAAACACGGCATCTTCCTCCCCTTGTCCTTCCTCTGCGGCAGCAGTCTCTCCGGCAGTCTCCTCCTGTTCTCCGCTGTCAGAAACCTGTATCGGATCCTGCCCTGCTTCCGTTTCCGATATATCCGGTTCTGATTCCGCAGCCTCAGATCCTGCAGCCCCTTCCGCCGCCAAAAGACTGCTTTCCTGCACCATGTCTGCCGCAGCCGGCTCCGTATTTTCCTCCGCGCCGACGGCATGTACTGCGATCGAAGCGGCAAATACAGTCAGGCAAAGCACGGCTGTCCAAAATGACCTGATTCGGGTTTTTCTCTTTCTTTTCATGATTTTTCCTCCTGCTGTTTGTTGCTTTCTTTTTTCCCGGCAGACTGTTATGCTGATAGTGTTTCCGAATAACAACCTTCAGGGTGCTTTTTATAAGGATTCCGTTATGAATAAAAGCGAATACACCATGAGACCGATCGCCTGCATACACACGGATTACCGGGAAAAATTCGGTATCCCCCGGCAAAGCGGCCTGGTTCCGTCGAAGGCAACCATCACCTTTTATCCTCCCTGTGTCAATGCCGATTACGTACGCGGTCTGGAGCAGTTTTCCCATATCTGGCTGCTCTGGTATTTTTCCGAGCATGCCGGTGCTCCTTTGCACGCGACCGTACGCCCGCCCCGTCTGGGCGGGAATACACGGGTCGGCGTTTTTGCCTCCCGTTCCCCGTTCCGGCCGAATCCGATCGGTTTATCCTGTGTTTCGTTGTTGTCTGTGGAAATGGTCCCGGAAACAGGACCTGTTCTGACGGTAAGCGGCGCCGATCTGCTCGACGGCACGCCGATTCTGGATATCAAACCCTACCTGCCGTATGCAGACTGCATACCGGATGCGGCAGGGGGATATGCGGAAAAACAGAAAGCACATCTTCTGGATGTACAGATACCCGAAGAATGTGAAAATAGTTTTTCCTGTGATTCGCTGGCAACTGTCCGGGAACTGCTCCGCCAGGATCCGCGGCCGTCCTATCAGGACGACCCGCAGCGGATCTATGGCCTTCGCTTTGCGGATAAGAACATCCGCTTCCGGATAGAGAATAATACGGTTTATGTATTAGAAGTGATCAGAAATGACCCGTAAGAAAACAGTCTCCTGCGTTTGCTGTTACGGCTGCTCCGCGCAGGCGGCCCGTGCAGCCACGGCACCGTCTGCCGCCGCCGTAGTCAGCTGGCGTACGGTCTTTGTCCGGCAATCTCCCGCCGTATAGATACCGGCCGTACCGGTGCAGCAGTCTTCTCCCGCACAGATATATCCGTTTTCATCCAGTGTGACCCATTTTGAAAAAGCCGTGTTGTCCGGCATCTGCCCGATGGCGATAAAAAGACCGTCTATCTGTATTTCCCGGGTCTCCTGTGTGTTCTTGTCCTTCACAACGATTCCGCTGATCCTGTTTTCTCCGAGCAGTTCCGTAACGGTTGCATTCAGGACAAATTCTACATTTGGCTTCTGCCGCAGCTTCTCCACGTCTCTTTCATCCCCGCGGAATGCATCGCGCCGATGGATCAGGTAAACCTTTTCACAAAGACCGGCCAGATATTCCGCATCCTCCAGCGCCGTATTGCCGCCGCCGTTTACGGCAACTGTCTTCCCGCGGTAGAACGCACCGTCACAGGTCGCACAGTAGGAGATGCCTGCCCCGATAAACTGCTGCTCTTTTTCCAGACCCAGCGGACGATTCTTTGCCCCGGTCGCCAGGATCACCGCGCTGCACAGATACGTACATTTTCCGGTCAGAACGGCTTTGCCGCCTTCTCTTTCTTCAATCGAAAGAGCCCTTTCAAACCGGAACTCAGCTCCCAGTTCTTTCGCCTGCTCATATAATGCTGTGGCAAAATCGAATCCCGATACATGGGCCATGCCCGGATAGTTTTCTATATCCGGTGCATTGATGATCTGCCCGCCATAGGCAAGCGCTTCGAGCAGAATAACCTCCCTGCCGGCCCGCAGGGCATAAATGGCTGCTGTCATACCGGCTGTTCCTGCGCCGACAATGACCAGATCTGTCTGTTTTGTTTCCATAACACTGCTCCCTTGTTTTAAAACCACCATAAAGAACTATCTGTCCTCATCATAAAGTATCCTCTTCCTCTTCGTCAATACGGCGAATCGCTGCCTGCGCCAGGTCTTTTTTCCGGGCACGGTACAACAGCCAGAAAGCAACCCCCGAACACCCCAGGATCATACCGACCAGTGCCATCCCCGTATGCCTTCTTTTCTTTGCTTTCTCTGCCTGCTGCTGTTTCACCTGCTGTTTCTGCAGATTCTGCTGTTTCTGCTGTGGTTCCTGCTGCATTTCCTGCTGCTGCCGCAGCACGGAAATCTTTCTTTCAAACGGATACGCCGGCCGGAACAGATATTTCCCGGTTCTGTCCTTAGCTTCGGTATCCAGCGTATTCGATGCCGCATCGGTAACAACGATACGGACTGTCTGATCCTCTCCGGGAGACAGTTCTGCGGTGACCTCTGCCCTGTGGCTGTCTGAAAAATCCGATGCGGCAGCCTTGCATTTCCCGTCTGCAAAAATGGCTACTTTTTCCAGGCCGATGGCATCAAAGGCAGTAACCGTGATCTTTGCGGTCTCTCCGTAAACAACCGGGACTTCCAGTCCGGTTACCGTCTGCAGTTCCGGCGGCGATCCGTCTACCGTAAAGCGGATTTCCCCGCCGTTATACCGGTTTGACTCAGTCGTGTTGCCAGAAGTGTCCGCCGACGAAACGATCAGCCGGTATGCCCCGTCTTCCCTGAAATTCTCAGGGGAGATCACATAATCATACCACTGCCATTTTTCTGTTTTTCCCGGCTGGCTTTCCTGCTGCTCCTCCTTCGCAGGACTGACCGTATACTGCACCGGCTCCACCTTTTTCCCGTCATGCGTCAGATCGATCTCCCAGGATCCTGACTGCAGCGGATCCGGGTTGTATTCGGAAATGATCAGAGGCTCCGTTATCTTTCTGACTGTGTTCCCGCGCAGCTTCCGTATGAAAGCATTATACGTATAGACTGATCCGAACCGGTTGACGGAAAAGCTCGTTTCCCGCATGGTTTTTTCTCCGTTCTCATCGATATCGGTCACCTGCAGCGTATACAGACCGTCATTTTCAGGAAGCGGGGACAGGATGGTCCTCCAGTTCACTCGTTCCGGTTTCATGCCCATGAGCGCATGACTGTACATATTTGTCAGATCGGTTTCGCTGTTGTCTTTTTCGGTACGGATCAGGCGGATCTGCGTTTTCGCCCTGCTCTCCTCTTTGTCCGGCAGTGTATTTTCCTTTACGGCTTCCCGGACTGTATCGACAGGGGACAGCGGATACGAAAGGGGTGCGATTCCGGCACTCTGCTGCACATAGTATCTTCCGGGGTCTGTGCCCGGCGGTTCAGGTACGGACGCCTCTGCGACCGGCTTCGGCTCTGTTATCTCCTCTGTTTTTCCGTCATCATGGTACTCTTCTACCTGCGTCTGTTCGTCCTGTCCTGCCGGTTTCTCTTCGTTTTCCTGCTCAACAGGGCCTGCTGCTTCTCCCTCATCCTGAGGGTCTGGAACCACCATTTCTTCCGGCTGCTCCGGTACCGGTTCGTCCGCCTCCGGTATATCATTCTCTGTTTCATGTCCCTCTCCCGTTTCCTGTGGTGTTTCCGTGTTTCCCTCCGGATTCTCTTTCCGGGGGACCGTGGTCAGATAACTGCGCAGCGCCTCCTCTTCACACGAATAACCCGGTTCTTCCGTTCCCGGCAAGCTTTCCTCTGCTGCGGGTTCTTCCGTTTCCGGCTGCGGCTCCTCCGCCGGAAGCTCTTCCGCTTCCGGCAGGCTTTCCTCTGCTGCGGGTTCTTCCATTTCCGGCTGCAGTTCCTCCGCCGGAAGCTCTTCCGCTTCCGGCAGGCTTTCCTCTGCCGGCGGTTCTTCCATTTCGGGCTGCGGTTCCTCCGCCGGAAGCTCTTCCGTTTCCGGCTGCGGCTCCTCTGCCGGAAGTTCTTCCGTTCCCGGCTGC
>JAIKYQ010000167.1 GCA_024683035.1 Eubacterium sp. | reverse complement strand
CTGTGCTATAGTGTGAACGCCATGAATGTTCGAGTCATCATTACAATCCTGATCCTGTCTGCCGCTTTGTATCTCGGCTTACTGTACGCTCTGTATGCAAGAGTGCTCGGATGCACCGCCAAACAGAAAAAACTGCCGATCCGTCTTCCAAAAGCGGAAGGATATATTCCCTATCACGAACAGATGAAAGCCCTGGTGGACGAAATGGAGAAGCAGCCTTTCGAAACCGTGGAAACCCGTTCAAGAGACGGCCTGTTACTGAAGGCACGCTATCTGCATGTCCGGGACGGTGCACCCGTTATGATCCAGGCTCACGGATACAGAAGCTGGGCGATCCGGGATCTGTGCGGAGCCAACAAGCTTGCCCGGGAGAACGGTTTTAATTCTCTCCTGATCGATATGCGCGCACATGGCAGAAGCGAAGGCCGCACCCTGACATTCGGTATAAAAGAACGCTATGATATTCTGGACTGGACTGCTTACCTGCAGACCCGTTTCGGGGAGCAGACACCGGTCTTCTTTTCCGGTGTCTCCATGGGTGCTGCCACCGTCCTTATGACGGCAGACCTTCCCCTTCCGGATGCCGTAAAAGGAATCATCGCCGATTCCCCGTATTCCTCTCCCGAAGCGATCGTGCGCTCTGTGATCCGGAAACACAATCTTCCGGACAGAGTCTTTTTCCCACTGGTCAATCAGAGTGCCCGGCTCTTCGGACATGTAGATCTAAGAAGCATGGATGTACGGCAGACCGTAAAAAAATCTCCTGTACCGATCCTGCTGATCCACGGTACAGGAGATACATATGTTCCGTATGAAATGAGCCTGGAGATCCGGAATGCCAACCCGGACAAGATCCGGCTGCTCCTTGTGCAGGGTGCCCCGCACGGCATCAGCTATCTCGTAGATCAGAACGCCTATGAACAGGCCGCTCTGACATTTGTGAAAGAAAAT
Organism: Eubacterium sp.; assembly: GCA_024683035.1. GTDB lineage: Bacteria > Bacillota > Clostridia > Lachnospirales > Lachnospiraceae > Bilifractor. Next base: position 11,328 of record JAIKYQ010000167.1, on the reverse strand, counting down.
CTGGCTTGAGATTTTTATCATTCAGAATTCCTGAACAGCCTGATGTGTTAAGAATACTCTTCGGGCAAAAAGTGCGGCCGCAACGGCCATGACGGCGATGATCACTTCGATCAGAACAGTCGATGTGCCGCCTCCTGCAAGTCCCGCCGTTACGGCATCCACGGCAAAGTGGATCAGGATCGCGACCGGATACAGCCAGAGACTCTTTTTGTTTTTCGCCGCGAACCAGACCAGTACGGACAGTGCGATCTGCAGCAACACGGCGAAGATCCGCTCGACGCTTCCGAGCAGGAATTCATAGGAATGCGTGGCCAGCAGGCCTCCGATAGCTTCCTCCGCCTGTTTCAGCATATCACCGGAAAGAGCCCCGGTCAGTACTTCCGTGTTGCCGCTGTTGATCAGGACAGACCAGATGATGTTATTGATCATGGTGATCCCGAGTAAAAAGGCAGATTCCAGTCCGCCGTGGCCGGCTCCGTACATCAGCGCGTTGCTGTCGTTCTGCCTCTTTTTCCGCAGGACCGTCTTAAAAGCGAGAAATCTGCCCGTTTCTTCAAAGAGCCCGGCCATGATGCCGCCGTACAGCGCATACAGCCAGATGGTATTCCTGATCTTTTCTCCGGCAGGAGAAGAGAACACGGCACGATGGACGGCTGCCTCCAGGACAAAGGCAAAAAGGATCATGACCGCGCATCCGACAAAAAACGGAAGGATATCCGCATGCTTTTTGATCCGGAAATACAGCAGCAGTACGACCGGGATGGCAAACCCGACCACACAGGAAATCCCCATAAAGACAATGGACAGAGTTGGCACTGTTCCGTTCATGCTGTTTCCTCCTCTCGAGCTACCTCTACACAGTAGCCGCGGTGTCCGCAGGACGGACACGTCAGCCTGCGCGTTGCCGGAGTGTGCGGTGCAAAGAATGCTTCCTTAAAGGATGGCCGGAATATCGCGTGGCATTGCGGGCAGATATAGGCAACATTCCGGAAATACCAGCGGGACAGCAGGATACTGCAAGGTATGGCGATCAGTACCCAGACCAGAAACGGCTGCCAGATCCCTTTCGTGATCCACAGAATAATGGAACTCCATTGAAAAACGCCTAACGGAATGGCCGTGAGGAGCAAGGTAATATGGATCTTTTTCAGTTTTTTTCTGTTTGCCATTGTGTACGCTATGTCGCCGATGGATTCAAAGGAAAAGTCTTTCACTGTACGGAGTCCGTCTCTCAGTTCTTCCACCTTCCGGAGCTGTTCCTCCCGCTCACGGATCTCTTCCGACAGTGTTTGCTCCTGCTGATCCAGCAGAAGGGAAATAACCTTGCCGGGTTCTTCTTCTGAAAGCAGCTCCCGGATCGCTTCGATCGGAAGTCCGAGTTCCCTGAGAAAACAGATGATCTTCATCCGGCTCACATCCGCTTCCGAGTACAGGCGTCTTCCGCCTTCCGTCAGCTCACCAGGAACCAGGATCCCCCGTTTGTCATAATACTGAACGGTCCGGACGGTGACACCACAGAGCTTTGCGACTTCTCCTGTTGTATATTTTGACACAGCTTTTCACCTCCTATGCGGCAAGAATAACTCATGACGCAGCGTCACAAGCAACCCCTGACGCAGGGGGATTTTTAAAATCTGTTATGCAGACGCAGCTATCTCTCTCCTTTTACTTCCTCAGCAGCCAGGCGAACGCTTTTGCTGTCCGCAGATCCGGCTCTTTGAAATGGTTTCCCGCGTTCCATTCGAGAACGCTGTCACATCCGGCAGCCTGCAGGATCGCATATCCTTCCCGGATCGCATCCCCCACCCGGGACATGACCGGATTCTTTGTCTTTTCTTCCTTGTCACCCAGGCTCAGATAAACGGCATCCGTGCGGATCGGGTGGTTTCTCATATATTCTGTGAAAGAGGGAAACCACACCGATGGCGATGCCGCCGCCGCACCGGAGAACAGATCTGTCTGGTATACCGCCCAAAGAGCAAACAGGCCCGCCAGAGAATATCCGCCGATATACAGTTTTCGTTTTTCAGAGCGGGAAGCACCTTTGAGCTGCGGGATCCATTCCTCTGTCAGAAATGCCAACGTATCGGATGCACCTCCGCCAAATCCCTCATCGCCGAAAACCGCCGGGGCTGCCCAAGGGGACAGATCGTTATTCCAGCTTTGTACCTTTACTGCTGTCAGACAGAACGACTTCTCCTGTGACAATTCACGGATCAGCGAAACTTCCTGTTCGATCACTTCCAGATCATGCTCATCCACCATCTGTATCAGGAGATTCTCCGCTTCCGGATCACCGTATGTATACATCCTCCCGGGTTTCATAAAGAGGATCTCTCCTCCATGTCTTCAATAAACCGGATTTCACCATCGTGCGTCCGCTTCAGTTCCTCATACGCTGCCGAATCTTTATGGCAGTATACGACCACCTGCGGACACTGATAAAACGCACCGATCGGCGAAACAGGATCCTCTAAATAACCGATCTCTAACTGCGGGCTTTCGATGATCACCTGTTTGAGGCTGGAACATTTATTAAAGGCAGCAAAATCCAGTTTGGAGATTCCTTTGTGAAGTGTTATATACTCTGCAGGCAGTCCGGAAAAAGCATGCGACATGATCCTGGTAGCCCTGATCGGAACGGTAACGCGTTTCTGGATGCCGTGAAATCCTTTAAGCGTCGAACCGATCCACTCGAAATCGATATCTCTTACTTCCGAATTCATGGTCCGCTCAATCCGCATCCGGGCTTCCGGACTCAGCGTATAACCCGACGGCTTTGCAGCCGGCTCTTTCAGCTCCGCAGCAGATGACTCCGGTTTATGCTGTCGCTGCATGTTCTGGTCTGGCTGCGTCACGTTTCCGGCGCTGCCTTTTTTGCCATTCAATCCGAAACGTCCCAATGCTTCTGTTATCTTGTACAGGTATTCGTCTTCCGCCATGCTGTATTTCAGGATCGCCTGCTTTGTACCGATCTGCAGCTTCAGGCCCCTTCGCAATATCGTTTCCTCAAGATGCACGGCGAGAAAAGGTTTCTTTTCATCCAGCGCAAAGTTGATCTCGTTCTGTACATTTTCCCGGGGTGCAGACACCGGCGTAAGCATCACAATAAATACCGCACAGTTCGCCAGCGCATCGGCAATTTCGTCGGTCCATTCATTCCCGGGAGCGATCCCTTCATCATACCAGACATGATAGCCTGCTTCATTCAGCCGGGCAATTTCTTTGAATACGCGGGCCGAATCCGCATGGGCATAACTGACAAAGATATACGGCTCTTTCCCGCGGTATGCGGGATAAGGGAGCCTTCCCACACCCGGTACCAGTTTTGATTCTTCCTGCGCGCTGTCTTTCTTTTTAAATCTGTCGAACAAACCCATACCCGCTTCTCCTCATTTGCCGGATTTCATATCTTTTTTCCAACAACCCCGCTGCACGCAGCCGGTTCCGTCTTTGCTGCATCAGGAATGTCATGGTTTCTGCGGATGGCCCCCGGCTTTCAGTTTCCCATACACACAGAGATCATATACGTTCCCGTTCTTATATACGGCATTTTTCAGACACCCTTCCTGTGTAAAGCCGTTTTTTTCCAGCACTCTGCGCGACGCCGTATTGGGTTCATATACAAGGCCGGTGATCCGCAGGATATCCAGCTCAGAAAAGGCAATCTGGCAGATCCTGTTCACCGCTTCTGTCATGATCCCCTTTTCCCAGTACTCTGTCAGAAGCAGATATCCGATCTCGGCATCTTTGCGGTACACATCCGCCTTCTGTTCTATGGAAATACTGCCAGCCAGCTGCCCGTCTGCCAAAATTGCCCGGAAGAGACCGTCTTTCCCGTCATGCTCTGCCGCCATCCTCAGCCACCAGTCAGCGGCTTCCTCTGTATACGGGTCCGGCATCCTTTCCGACAGAAAGGTCCGGTCTGCCCGATTGCATATATCGATCAGATCTTGTTTAAGATCTGTTGTCCACTTTACCAGCTCTACCATATCCTTCTCCGTATGATCATTTTTCTAGCTCTGTTTAGATTCCGGCCTGATCCCCGGGGAGCTGTTTCAGGTATCCCAGATCTAGGATAAACTTGTCCTTCTGCAAACGCAACAGCGGAAGAAATTCATGAAGGATCATAGACAGGGAGCGTTTGTCCAGATACTCTGCTTTGTCTCCCAGCCGTCCGAGATTCATAACCATCAGGAACGGCACAAACCCTGTCATCAGGTCTTTGTACAGAATCTCTGTCTTTTTATCCACGGCTCCGAAATACGTTTTCCGGGTGATCCGCGCCGACTGCTTCGCGAGATCAGGGGGCAGCCCTGTAGACTGGAGAAGCAGTTCCGGCGTCTTTGCCAAGAATTCATGATTTATATAATGATACGTCAGATCATAGAGCGGATGCCCGATACATACCTCGTCGATATCGATCAGGAGATACTCTCCGTTATGGATCATAACGTTCCCTTCGTGAAAGTCACAGTGCAGCAGGCAGTTCCCCCGCGGTATAGCCTTCACGATCTCCCGCAGTATACGGGCATCCTTTTCTTTAATGAACTTGTTCTCGATCCTGTCGATCCAGGTGTTGACCCGATCGTTCATATATTCTAACGCCCGGCCTTCCATGGACGCTCCATGCAGCTCTTTCAGCAGCATGCCCATTTTTTCTCCGAACTCCTGAACCTTATCCGGCTGATCCGCCAGCGCTTTCCCCACAGAAGTAGCGTTCAGGAATTCATAGATGATGCCGTACCTGTCCCCCACCCTGACCGTCTCAAAAGAAATGGCTGTCGGCACCATCGCCTTAAATACCTCGACAGCCGAAGATTTCTGTTTTTGCAGTTCTTCCGGTGTGATATCGTTGAAGACTTTCAGGATCTGTTCATCGTTGATCCTGTAGATTTTTCCCATACCTCCCTGCGCGATAAGGTCCAGATTATTCTATGGACATTTCTTTCATCGCGTATTCCATGTGCATTCTCCTTTCAAATACGGTTTATTCCAGATACAGTTCTTTCAGCCGTTCTTTCTCTTCCTCCGTGACGCCGAGGTTCCCTGTTATATAGCCTTCCATTCCGCCAAAAAGTTCTTCTGCTTTTGCGTAAGCTGCAGAAAGATAAACCTCCTGGGCCGTGAACAGGTACTGCAATGCCTGTTCTACTTTCAGATCAATGTTTCCGACCTGCTGACCCGCCATGCCGTACAGGCTCTGCATATCCATATTCAGATAGCCATTGGATGCCATGTATTCCGCCATGATTTCTTCTCTCCTCACGCCGAGGATCTCTTCTATAATGACAGCAGCAAATCCGGCCCTGTCCTTTCCGGCCGTGCAATGCCACAGGATTCCTTTATCATGTTCTGTGAGAAGGAGTCTTATGAAATCCCCAAACGGCTTTGCGCCAGATCTGGTTTCTATAAAACCTGTATATATTCCGCACATGTATTGCCGGGTTTGATCCGGGTCCGAAAGAAAGAGACGCATGATTTCCTGCATCGATTGTTCGTCACGCGTCACACCCGGTGCAGACAGATCCAGAGCCGGGATGAAACAGTATTCCACTCCTGCCAAATCCGGATCGGGTTTTTCAGACTGCTCTTTTTCTGTACGAAGATCCACTACGAGATCCAGCATCTCCTCCAGTTTCCGCCTGTCATCCGCATCGGCTTCATACAGCTGCCCACTCCGGAACAGCCGGCCTGCACGGATCCTCCTGCCATCCGTTGTCTGCATCCCGCCCAGATCGCGGGTGTTATGCAGCTTATGAAATGAAATCAAACTGCTCATTTCATTCCTCCCTTCTATAATGCCGCCAAAACAACACCTGTCAGCACAGCCATGGCGCCCGCTTCCGTCAAGAGCGGAACCATGGCAGTCTCACCCTTTCGCCGGAGTCTCTTCCTGTCCAAAGAATTCCGCTGCCTCTTTCATTAAACAGCCCGGCAGCCGCGGGTCATTGGAAAGCGCATGCCCTTCCTGCTCAAACAGACGGATCGGCAGGGAGAACTTCTCCGCAAACCGGACCGCCTCTGAAGGATCGATCACGTCGTCTTCCGCTCCGTGTACCATCTGTATCCAGTGTTTCCCGCCGTATGCAGGATCAAACTGTTCAAACAGATCCGTCTCCGCCAGATCCCTGTACATATCCCGGGTGATCCGGACCGGTGCATGAAGATCCATATCCGTATCGAACCATCCCTGCCGCTCCAGATCTTCAAGCTGCTTCTTTTCTTTCTCCGTCGGATTCTCTTTGATAAACAACGCCGGCATGTTGACTGCCGCACTGCGGAAGAATGCTTTCCTTCCGGCATGTTCCCGGCTGCTGATGTACAGACCGGTCAGATACGCACCGAAACTGGATGCAAAATAATAGACCGGCAGCCCCGGATAACGCATCGACACATCCCGTTCCACCGCTTCCAGGCTGTCAATGGCTCCCTGTATGCGCAGCAGCTCTGCCGCGGATTCTTCTGTCCCATGACCCGGCAGGTCAAACGCGACGGCGCCAAGCCCATATGCCGGCATGCTCTCCAGGAGAAGCCGGTATGTAGGACCTGTCTTGCTGCTGGAAAACCCGTGTACCGCTATCACGATACCGGCCGGATTCTCTGGGATCTCCCTGATACAGGAAACGGGAATCATGTTTTTTTTGACGATCACATATTTTTCCACTGTATAATTGCTCCCTACCGATCAGAGGTGCCCTCATGAACTTCTACAGGCATTTTTCGATTTCTTCAAGGATGTGTTCACTGATCTTCGCCGCTGAGCCGTCCTTTACGCATGTTGCGATCTCCGGCCCCAGCACCTCGATCTCGGCATCGGACACGCTGCCGAATCCCACTTCGAAAAAGCCGTGCGGCATACCTTCTGCCGACAGAAGTGTGACCCCGACACCGGCCTGCTGAAGCATGGCCGCATATGCTTCTGTTTCTGTCTTCAGAGAATCCAGTTCTGCTGTGCAGATCACGGCATCCGGAAGCCCGCGCAGTTCTTCCTGCGACGCATAGATCGGTGAGATCACCGGCAGCTTCGCCTCTTCTCTGGAAGAGTGCAGATCATTGAACAGATACTGGAGCGGCTGTGCAAGGGTACCGCCCCCTTTTTCTTCAGGATCCGTGTACATATCCACGACCGGATAGATCATGATCTGTTTCCAGAACGGGGCTTCCCCCTGCTGTTTCGCATAAATACTGAGTGTTGCCGCCAGATTCGCCCCGGCGCTGCAGCCCATGGCCGCGATCCGCTCCGGATCGAATCCGTATTTCTCTCCATGACTTCGGAAATACCGCAGCGCTTCCAGGCAGTCCTCGAGTGATGCACGGTACTGATAGTCCGGAGATTTACGGTATCCTACCGAAGCGACGTTGACATCCAGTCTTTCAGAAACCGCCTTCCACATGGCGTCGTTCAGCGCATTGCCTCCAAACAGAAAGCCTCCGCCATGAAACCCCAGAATAAGAGGGGCTTTCTTCGATTTCGCCGCATAATATACAATGGGAATTTCTCTTCCCTCTGCTGGTATGTCAAAACGTTCTCCGGAGACTTTCGTTTTCCGGTTCACTTCTCTCATCATCCCGGCCATAGCCAGGAAGTGTTTTTTCATCTCTTCGGTATATTTTTCTGACATAACGGTCCTCTCTTTCCCATGACAGGCATTCCGTCTAACGGAACCGTACTCCGGCAACTATATTATATGACACCTTTTCCTTCCGGGACAAGATTCACTTCCTGCCTTTCAGCCGGTTTCGCCCGTACTAAAGGATGATATTGACAAGTAATCCCGCGATAAGTGAAAACAGCATGACAAATGCAAGATACAGCAAAAACCGCCGGAGCCCCATTACGATCTTTAAAGCGCCGAGATTGGTGATCTTCGTAGCCGGGCCGGTGATCATAAAGGCCGCCGCGCTGCCGGGACTCATACCACTGATCAGCCATTCCCGCAGAAGCGGGATCGTCCCGCCGCCGCAGGCATACAGCGGCACGCCGACCGTTGCGGCCATCAGCACGCCCCAGGCCTCATTGCCTCCAAACACTTTAACCATCATGTCCTGCGGAACCCAGCGCTGAAACAGGGCAGACAACAGCACACCGAAAAGGAAATACAGCCCGGTTGCCCGGACGTTCCTCCAAAGATTCAGCAGATAGCGGATCAGCAGGTTCGGATGGATATCACGACTGGCCCGTTCTGCAAAACCGGTAAAATCAAAAAAATCCCGGCCCCGGTAAAAAGCAAAAACAAGCAGCCCTGCCGCCACACTGCAGAGAAAACAGCTGACGATCCGGACTGCGAGAATAACAGGACCCAGTGCAGCACTGTAGATCATGAGCTGCGGATTCAACAGGATCGAAGCCATCATAAATGCTGCAAGCCAGTCTTCGCGCATACCCTGCTGCCGGAAGGATGCAGCGATCGGAATTGTGCCGTACATACAGAGAGGTGAAGCAATGCCCAGGATACAGGCTGGAATAATGCCGAACAGACCCCATTTTTTATCCCGTATCCCTGTAAAGGCACCGTGAATGTGGTCCTTTGCAAAAACAGACAGGAAAGATCCGATCAGCATACCGAGGATCCAGTACCAGCAAATCTGCCGAAACTGGATCCAAAAGTAGTACCAGATATAAATGAATTCCCTCTTGAGGACTGCCGGAAGCTCAGTCATCGATCGTTACCAGTTCGTAAGACCGGCTGCCGAGGCCGATCTCCTCTGCATGTTCAAGAGTATGAATGCCGTGGAGAGACTCCATGCGTTTTACCAGAGACGCATTTCCTTCCGCCTGATAAACCAGATCCACACATGCCTGATCCAGTGCGACTGGATCGCGGCTTGCCAGGATACCGATATCGTGGATATCCGGTTCTGCCGGATGTCCGTCGCAGTCGCAGTCTACGGAGAGCCGGTTCATCACGTTGATGTAGATGATATGGTCCTTTCCAACGTGGCTGCTGAAGCCGGATACCATCTCCGCAAGGGCTTCCAGCCAGGCATCCTGATCGTTGTACCAGATACTGCCGCTGGTTTTGGTACCGGCCGTATGGACATACACTTTGCCGCTCGGGGAGGAAATCCCAATACCGACGTTCTTGATGGCACCGCCGAAGCCTGCCATCGCATGCCCCTTGAAATGTGAAAGGATCACCCAGTCGCTGTAGTTTTCCGCATGGCTTCCGACGATTACTTTATCAAGTCTTGTTCCGCCTGTCATGGGCCACTCGACGTCGCCTTCTTCATCCATCAGGTCAAAGTCTGCGATCGCCGTGAATCCATGATCCTCCGCGACCTGTTTGTGCATGGCGGAACTCGATCGTGATCCGCCGTAGGCAGTGTTGCACTCTACGATCGTACCGTCCACTTTTTTTACCAGATCACCGATCAGTTCCGGACGAAGATAATTGCTTGCCGGCGGTTCGCCGGTTGAGATCTTGACAGCCACCTTGCCCTCCGGCGTCCATCCGAGCGCGTCATAGATCTTTACCAGACCCTCTGCAGAAATGTCCGAGGTAAAATATACCACCGGCACTTCAGAAACAGCCTGTTCCTCCGTCTCTGCCTCCGTTATGTCTTCCGCTTCTGTTTCAGCTGCTTCCACCCGGCTTTCTGTGCATCCGAAAAAAAGACAAGCTGCCGCCAAAACGGCTGTGATCGATATCCGATTCTTTTTCATTCTTTCTAAACCCCTTTCCGACTGATACGCTTCCTGCAGATATGAGCTGCCAGCGTCCCGATCAAAGCCCAGAACGACAACATCAGCAGGTTTTCAAGAAGTACCCGCCATCCGGCCTTGTCATAGTCCAGGAACGCGAACGGCACACGGAAAAACAGATAGTCCGGCATCCCGCCTCGAAGGAACAGATGCAGGCCGAAACCGCCGACGATGACAAAGAAACAGGTAAGGACGGCTCTTGTCCGGTCCTTCCACTTCAGACCGGCGGTTATTGCCGGGATATGCATTCCGAGGTGGAGACCCATCAGCACAAAGGACCAGTGTGACATCGACAGGTGCATTCTCCGGACAAATGAGACCGGCGCCATACCGTACAGAAAAGGTACCGCATGGCCGCTCATTGACATACCGCAGAAAGCTGTCAGCGCAAAGCTGACAAGCAGCAGGATGTTCAGTACGGTGGACAGGATCCGGTACGAATTGTATTTCCCTTTAAAAAGTGCGCCGTACCATTTCCGATTCAGGATCTGATGGACGATGACAAGTACCGTCATACCGATCCCGATCCATTCATGCGCCGTTTCCCCCGTAACCTGATAAGCCATAAGGAAGAGAAGGAGAACGGTCATCGCCGTATCTACGATCCTTTTGACGATATGATTTGATCCGGGCCTGGTCATGCTGTATGTCCTCTTCGTTTATATGTCATGCCTGTTACTGCAGTCCATCGATCCAGGACTGCAGATCTTCTTCCGATACATTCCCGTTGAAACGCTCTCCTTCCAGCCAGGTACCGCTGCCTGCAAGAGTCTCCATGTTGGAGCCGCTTCTGCCGATACCGCTTCCGCCGGATGTGCAGAACGGAATCACCGTGATCCCTTCAAAACTGTATTTCTCTGCAAAGGTATCCAGGATACGCGGCTCTTCCCCCCACCAGATCGGGAAACCAAGATAAATGGTTGTATAATCCTCAAGAGAAATCTCTTCACTGCCGATCTCCGGACGAACGCTTTTATCATTCTGTTCTATCGTAGTACGGCTGCTGCTGTCGTTATAGTTCAGATCCTCTTCCGTATAGGGTTCAGCCGGCAGAATTTCGTACAGATCTCCTCCGGTAACAGAAGCGATCCTTTCCGCCACACCTTTCGTAGTACCCGTAGCAGAGAAATAGGCTACAAGGATATCGGAATGCGCCGCCGGAGTATCCGCCGTTTCCGCATGTACCATGTTGCCGCCTGCCGTAAAAACGGTAAGCATAAGAACGAACGTAATGATTGACATGATTTTTTTCATAAAACACCTCTTTCTTTTTGAACAATCTCCTCAGCTGTGTAAGTATCCTTCTGTTATTTTCCGATTCTTTGATCACCGGTAGACCAGACATGTTTTTCTTTTGCCGCTGCGGGTTTATTCTGTGCCATCACACCGGCCAGGGGATGCGGAACATATGGCTCTTCCAGATACGTGATCTCCTCCGGAGTCAATTCCAGATCCACAGCTTTGGCGGCTCCTTCGATATGGTGAAGCTTTGTTGCCCCGACTACAGGAGAAGTCACCTTTGTAAGAAGCCAGGCAAGAGAGACTTCTGTCATGGTCACGTCATGTTTTTCGGCCAGTTCTGCAACACGGGCGATGATCACATTATCCTGATCAGCCGTCGC
>JAIKYQ010000138.1 GCA_024683035.1 Eubacterium sp. | reverse complement strand
TCCGGTGATCTGGAACGGGAGCGTGGGATCACGATCCTGTCCAAGAATACGGCCGTTGATTATAAAGGCACCAAAATCAATATCGTAGATACCCCCGGACATGCAGACTTCGGCGGAGAAGTCGAACGTGTCCTGAAAATGGTCAATGGCGTGATCCTGCTGGTGGATGCCTTTGAGGGAGCCATGCCGCAGACCCGGTTTGTTCTGCAGAAAGCGCTGGATCTGGATCTGAAGGTCGTTGTCTGCATCAACAAGATCGACCGCCCGAATGCCCGGCCGGAAGAAGTTGTGGACGAGGTGCTGGAGCTGCTGATGGATCTGGGCGCTTCGGATGAACAGCTGGACGCTCCGTTTTTGTATGCTTCTGCACGGGAAGGGTTTGCCGTAGCGGAACTCGGCGATGAAGAAGTGGACATGACGCCTCTTTTCGAGGCGATCCTGAAATACATACCGGCACCGGAAGGCGATCCTGAAGCCGGACTGCAGATGCTGGTCAGCACCATCGATTACAATGAATACGTAGGCCGTATCGGCGTCGGAAAAATCGACAACGGGTGCCTGCGGCTGAATCAGGAAGTCCTGCTGATGAATCACCATGACCGGACGAAACAGAGCAAGGTAAAAATCAGCAAGATGTATGTATTTGACGGGCTGAAGCGGGTGGAAGTCCGCGAAGCGGGCGTCGGAGAGATCGTGGCCATTTCCGGCATTGCAGATATCTCCATCGGGGACACTCTCTGTGATCTTGAAAATCCGCAGCCGATCCCCTTCCAGAAAATATCGGAGCCGACGATCTCTATGAATTTCCTGGTCAATGATTCCCCACTGGCCGGGCAGGAAGGGACGTATGTAACATCCCGTCACCTGCGCGACAGGCTATTCCGGGAGCTGCAGACGGATGTCAGTCTGCGGGTAGAGGAAACGGACTCTCCGGATTGCTTCAAGGTTTCCGGCAGGGGAGAACTGCATCTGTCCGTACTGATCGAGAGTATGCGGCGTGAAGGCTATGAATTTGCTGTGAGCAAGGCGGAGGTCATTTATAAAGAAGACGAGCGCGGCAGGAAGCTGGAACCGGTCGAAATAGCCTATGTGGATGTGCCGGAGGAGTATTCCGGGGCGATCATCCAGAGTCTCAGCGAACGGAAAGGTGAACTGCAGGGGATGAGCATCGGGGAAGACGGCATCTGCCGGCTGGAGTTCTCTATTCCTTCCCGCGGGCTGATCGGCTACCGCGGCCATTTCCTGACCATGACCAAGGGAACCGGTGTGCTGAATACGATCTATGACGATTATCTGCCGTATAAAGGCGACATTACGTATCGTCCGCAGGGCTCTCTGATCGCCTTTGAGGCGGGTGAGTCCGTGGCTTACGGCCTGTTTTCCGCCCAGCAGCGCGGCGCCCTGTTTATCGGGCCGGGCGAACGGGTCTATGCCGGTATGGTGATCGGGGAAAGTGCCAAACCGGAAGATATCGAGCTGAATGTCTGCAAGACGAAGCATCTGACCAATACCCGTTCTTCTTCTGCAGATGAAGCGCTGACGCTGACGCCGCCGAAGAAACTGTCTCTGGAAGAAGCACTGGAGTTCATTGACAAGGATGAACTGCTGGAAGTTACACCGAAAAGCCTGCGCATGCGCAAAAGACAGCTGGATTCCCGGCTGCGCAAACGGGAGCAGATGGCGGGAAGGTAAGTATGGGTGAAACAACCGTAAAAAACAGCATGAACGAGATCTATGAGATCTGCGATTATATCGAGGAGAACGGGCTGGTGAACAAACTGCCGGCCTATCCTCTGCGTCAGATCCAGGAACAGGCGTTCCTGAACTTCCTGCTGTATCTGGCTTTTGCCGACGGCCGTTACAGTCCGGATGAACAGCAGTTTCTGAAAGACGAACTGGATCTGGACATCCCGGAAAGTAAAGCCAGAGAGCTGCGTTCCGGCCGCGGACTGACCGAGAGCAAATTCGGTCGTAACATTCCGACCACGGTCAAATACTTCGTGCTGGCCGATGCCGGCCACATCGCTCCCGACCGGAAATACAACAACCGCAAGGCCCGGCAGCTGGTGCGCACGTACCGCGAATTGGGTGAGGTCTTCCTGTCCAGCAAAACCGGAACGGCTCAGAAACCGATCGGCGTACTGACACGGTATCTGCTTAAGCTGGAAGAATTCCTGAAAGAATACGGGCTGCTGCGGCCGGATGAAAAGACAACCGGGGTCAGCGTTCAGAGTTCGGGAACTGCAGGAGGAAATGCGGCAGGCACACAGGAGCCGGAAAAAACGGCGGAGGAACTGATTGAAGAACTGAACAGTCTGACAGGTCTGCGTTCCGTAAAAGAAGAAGTGGGCGCCATGATCAATCTGATGAAGGTGCAGCAGATGCGTGCCGAGCGGGGACTGAAGACCGTGCCGGTCAATAAGCACATGGTGTTCTCCGGAAACCCCGGAAGCGGCAAAACGACCGTGGCGCGGCTGCTGGCCAAAATCTATGCCGGCATTGGCGTACTGGAAAAAGGACATCTGGTTGAAGTGGACCGTGCGGGGCTTGTCAGCGGTTATGTCGGCCAGACGGCGCTGAAGACACAGGATGTGATCGAAAGCGCGCTGGGCGGGATCCTGTTTATCGACGAAGCCTATGCTCTGACATCGGCAAAGGGTCAGAATGATTTCGGATCGGAAGCGGTAGACACGCTGCTGAAAGCGATGGAGGACCACCGAGACGATCTGATCGTGATCTGCGCCGGTTATACCGACCTGATGGCCGAGTTTCTGGATTCGAATCCCGGTCTGCGCTCCCGTTTCAATAAGATCATCGTGTTTGAAGATTATACGGCGGAAGAGCAGATGGCCATTTTGCGTTCCATGTGCAAAAAGCAGGACTATACTCTGTCCAAGGAAGCGGCAGCGGCAGCAGAAGCCTTTTTCAAAGAGCGCTGCGAAAACAAACCGGCGTCCTTTGCCAACGGGCGCGATGTCCGTAACTATCTGGAAAAAGCCATCACCAACCAGGCCGGCCGTATCGTAGCCCTCCAGAACAAGAAAAAGGTCAGCAAAGCCATGCTGACCCGGATCGAGCTGGAGGATGTCTGCGACATCACACTATAAAACTCAGATCTTCTCTTTGTTGGCAAATTTCCGCAGTACCTTCTGGATGCGGTCTACCGGATCCAGGAGAGAACTGATGGAAGCATCGTGGTTCAGAGTATCGATGATCAGCGCAATATACTTGCTCATGTCACAGCCGATATAATACGGCCGCTCCAGCAGCTCCGGCGTCTGATACACCAGATTGGTGGTGACCAGTTTGGTGAAGATGCCCTTTTCATAGGCACGGTCGAACACGCTCATGCCATTGGTAAACAGGCCGAATGTCGCACACATATAGATGTGCTTGGCCCCGCGGTCTTTGAGCATGGAGGCTACTTCCACCATGCTGTCGCCGGAAGAAATCATGTCATCGACAATGATCATGTCCTTTCCCTTCACGTTGGCGCCGAGAAATTCATGCGCCACGATCGGGTTCTTGCCGTCGATGATCGTGGAATAATCCCGCCTTTTATAGAACATACCCATATCCACACTGAGGTTGTTGGCCAGGTAGATCGCGCGGCTCATGCCGCCTTCATCCGGACTGATGACCATCAGATGATCCGAGTCCACCTGCATGTCCGGCTCGGCGTAGCGCAGAATGTTTTTGATGAACTGATACGCGGGCTGCAGCGTTTCAAAGCCGTGCAGCGGCACCGCATTGACGACACGCGGATCATGTGCGTCAAAGGTGATGATGTTGTCGACACCCATGGAAACCAGTTCCTGCAGGGCCAGGGCGCAGTCCAGGGATTCCCGGCCGTTCCGCTTGTGCTGCCGCCCTTCGTAGAGGAACGGCATGATCACGTTGATCCGACGGGCTTTTCCGCCCACAGCGGCGATCGTCCGTTTGAGATCCTGGAAATGATCGTCCGGCGACATGCGTGTCTGGTCACCGAAAAACCGGTAGGTCAGGGAATTGTTGCAGACATCGACCAGCAGATACAGGTCATCGCCGCGTACAGACTCTTTCAGCCGCCCCTTGGCCTCGCCGGAACCGAAGCGCGGTGTTTCGGAAGCAATGATATAGCTGTCTCTTTCATATCCGTCAAATTCCAGCGAATACTTATGGGCTGATTCCCGCTGTTTTCGCCAGGCTACCAGATAGTCGTCGACCTTTTTCCCGATCTCTTCGCAGCTTTTCAGCGGGATGATGCCCAGACGGCCGACAGGATACGAATCGTAATACTCAGATGACATGCGGATACTCCTTTATTTCTATTCACTGGCGGTCTGCAGACAGAGCGTCAGGATCAACAGTGTCGGTTTCATGATGCTGCAGTCTTTTCAGCAGCCGGATATCCGGACCAGACAGCCGGATCAGAGTATAGGAACCCAGCAGGCGGGAAGAGACGCGTTCGGAAAAGGTGTCCGCAAACGCTTCCGGCGAAATATTCGTGGAGAGGACGGTAGATCTGTGCTGCAGGGCGCGGTCGTTCATGATCAGGAAGAGCTGCGAAGCCACAAAGGAATTCGTCAGTTCCGTGCCCAGATCGTCGATGATCAGCAGATCACAGGAAAAAACGGCATCGTGCGCCTCTTTCAGTTCGTGCTCTGAAGAAAAGGTATACGTGCCGAGGTTTTCAAACAGTTCGTAGGAAGTCTGATACAGTATGCTGTATCCTTTTTTCAGCAGTTCTCCGGCTATGCAGTGTGTCAGGAAGGTTTTGCCGACACCGACGCTGCCGTAGAAACAGAGATTGGCCGCTTCGCCGGATCCGAATCCGTCCGTAAACTTCCGGGCGGCATCCAGTGCACGGCGTGCGTCCTGGCGGGGGATGCAGCCGTTCTTGTCTGCCTTATCGGGATACCAGGAAAGGGAAAAACGGGAAAAGGTGTCCTCGGACAGGACATGGCTGAGATTGGACTGTGCATACAGCAGATCGATCTCTTTCTGACGGAAGCAGGAACATTTTTGACCGTCCGCATAACCGGTGTCCCGGCAATACGGGCAGTCTGCTCCGATCTCCAGATAATCAGACGGCCATCCGTGAGCCTGCAGCAGGGCGTCCCTCTCTTCCCGGATCTCTTCCATCGCTTTCAGGTAGGCCTTTACAGAGGCATTCTCCTGAACTTCACAGGAAAGGTCGGGATCCAGCAGGGCACGGGCCCGCTGCATGGAGAGGGACGCCGCTTCGGCATCCAGCTCGGCCATGCGCGGCAGGGCAGCGTAAACTTCGCTGCGGTGCGCCTCCTGGAGACGCCTGTGGCGCAGCTGCGCATCATTATACTGGCGCATGATCGCGTCATATTGCGCATTGGTTAAAGCCATAGTATATCCTTTCCGCTATTGATTCCGGATCAGTTCCTGTACCAGGCGACGGTGTTCTTCATCATCGCGCTGTGCGAAATTTCCGAATTTTCCGGCGCTCTGGCGCGGTTTGGCAGCCGGAGCCGCGTGCTGTTCTTTCTGAACGGTTTTATGCTGTTCATCCAGGGCCGTGATATCAGCCATCCGGCGTACATCCGCTTCGTGCCAGGCGGAAAGGATCCGCTCGGCGTAGGGGAAGCTCGGTTTGCCGGTCTGTTTGATGGTCCGGGCGGCGGCTTCTTCGATGATCTTCATCGGGAAACCGTATTCCTTGAGCCAGCGGTCCATATCGGCGATCTCTCCGGGAACCGGACTGCGGCCGCTGATTCCGAAGGCACGGAAGATAGCATAGTAATTCTTCGTGGTAAGGTTGTTGCGGGCTTTGGCATCCTTGACCGAATCGATGCCTTCGTCATGCCAGGCCAGCCCCACCTTCATGATGTACTGCATACTGCCGCTTCCGCGGCTCACGCAATAGTCGACCAGATAATCGATCAGTTCTGCCGACATATGCAGGTTGTCGTATAAATAGAGCAGGCGCCGCATATCGGTCGGACTGAGCGGATGGCCGAGATACCGGTGTGCCACATAGAGAATGTTCCGGACTTCTTCACGGGTTTTTTCATCTGCCTTCAGTTCCTTCATGCGGGCGGTAGAGACCTGGGTCTCTGCGGCCGGTTCACTTCCGGCGGCCGCCGGTGTTTCCAGTACGGGATCTTTCCGGGTCTCATGCAGTTTCTGCGAGACGGGCAGCAGCGTGATTTCATCCAGCTCTTCTGCTTTGTATTTCAGATCCAGAAGACCGGCTTCCTGCCAGTAGCGGAGCGCGCGGTCCACATCGCGCTCCGTCAGGCGGAACACGTCCGCCAGGGAAGAAATGGTGGGGGCCGGTGTCTGTGCATGCACACTGCGGAGAAGATAGAGATAAATCTTGACAAAATCCCCATTGGCGCGCGGCATATAGTAATCGATAAAATCATCCGGCAGCATGGTTGCTCCTGCCAGCCGCTGGTCACGGATCGAGAGTGTACTCATACCGGCTCCTTCAGCAGATTTTCGCCGACCTGCACGATATTGCCGGCACCCATGGTGATCACCAGATCACCGGCGGATGCGTGCCCGCGCAGGTAATCCTCGATTTCTCCGAAGGTCGGAAAATACAGGCAGTCCGTTCCCAGCTTAATGATTTCCTCCTGAAGATCCCGGGAGGAAATGCCATAGATATCCAGCTCGCGGGCCGCGTAGATATCGGCCAGGATGACCTTGTCGGCAATGGAAAGGGCTTCCGCAAACTGCGGCAGAAGCGCTTTGGTGCGGGTATAGGTATGCGGCTGGAAAACACACCAGATCGTCTCATGCGGCACCCGCTGTGCCGTGCGCAGCGTGGCCTTGATTTCCGTCGGGTGATGGGCGTAGTCATCAATGATCGTTACATCATGCATACGGCCCTTGTATTCGAAGCGGCGGTTTGTCCCGTGGAACGAAGTAAAGCCTTCCTGGATCACATCGGCGGAAAGGCCCAGTTCACAGGCCAGTGCGATCGCTGCCAGCGCATTGCCTACATTATGCTGCCCAGGGACCTGCAGAGAGAAAGTGCCGACCGGTGTGCCTTGATACAGGGCACGGAACGTGGCATGACCCATGGAATCATAGGTGACAAGATCTGCCGTATAATCGGCTTTGCCGTTTTCTTCCGAGTACGTGATGATCTTGCAGGACAGGCCTTTTGTAATCATTTTGCAGGCCGGATCATCGGCATTGATGATCAGGGTACCGTCATCCGGAAGCAGTTCCGCGAATTTCCGGAAAGAACGCCGGATGTCTTCCAGATCCTTGAAGAAATCCAGATGGTCGGCATCGATATCCAGGATCAGACTGATCTTCGGAAAAAAACTGAGAAAGCTGTTCGTGTATTCACAGGCTTCCATCAGAAATGTCTCTTTGCTGCCTATACGGTAATTGCCCTCGATGAGAGGTAAAATTCCGCCTACGGAAATAGTCGGATCCAGACCGCCGGCCATCAGGATATGTGCGGCCATGGAGGTGGTTGTCGTTTTGCCGTGTGTGCCGGATACACAGATCGGGATACGGTAGGAACGCATCATCTGTCCGAGCAGTTCGGCACGGGTCAGAAGCGGAATGCCTTTTTCCAAAGCGGCGGCATATTCTGGGTTGGAAGGATGGATCGCGGCTGTATAGACAACGACATCAATGTCGTCGGTAATGTTTTCTGCAGTCTGTGCATAGGCGATCCGCGCACCGGCATCCGTCAGGCGTTTTGTCAGTTCGGATTCTTTGAAATCGGAGCCTGTGACGGTGAAACCTTCCTGCAGCAGAATGGCAGCCAGACCGCTCATGCTGATACCGCCGATACCGATAAAATGTACGTGCGACGGCCTGTCAAAGGCAAGTGTATACATAAAAGAAATCTCCTTGGATAAGCGAATGTCATGTACCTGTAAGGTTCTTCAAGTATACCGTCTGAGGGAGAGAATTTCAACTGTTTCAGGAGGAACAAAAGTATACACATTCCATGAATAGTATGGTATAATTGTGATACTGGCATGGGATCATTTTTTGCATGTCTTTTACCTGTAAGAACGCATACGCACTCGTGTGGCAGCACTATTTATCTGCTAATCTTACTGCACGGAATGAGAGGTGGTCATATGATCAAAAAAGAAATGATCGCCATGCTGCTGGCCGGAGGTCAGGGCAGCAGACTTGGCATACTGACCTCTAAAGTGGCCAAGCCGGCCGTGGCATTTGGCGGGAAATACCGTATCATTGATTTCCCGCTGAGTAATTGCATCAACTCCGGTGTGGACACGGTCGGGGTACTTACACAGTATCAGCCGCTGCGGCTGAACAGTCATATCGGTATCGGAATCCCGTGGGATCTGGACCGTAATATTGGCGGTGTGTCTGTCCTTCCGCCGTATGAAAAAAGTACGAACAGTGAATGGTACACGGGTACGGCCAATGCTATTCTGCAGAATCTGGCTTACATGGAATCCTTCAATCCGGATTATGTTCTGATCCTGGGCGGCGACCACATCTATAAGATGGATTATGAGGTTATGCTCAATTTCCATAAGGCGAACAAAGCAGATGTTACCGTTGCCTGCATGCCGGTCCCGCTGGAGGAAGCCAGCCGCTTCGGCGTGATGATCGCAGATGAGCACCGTAAGATTACGGATTTTGAAGAAAAACCGGAACATCCCAGAAGTAATCTGGCTTCTATGGGTATCTATATCTTCACCTGGGATGTTCTGAAGGAATCTCTCCTGAAGCTGAAGGATCAGAGCAATCTGGATTTCGGCATGCATATCCTGCCGTACTGCAGGGACAACGGGAAAGCCCTGTATGCCTATGAATTCAACGGCTATTGGAAAGATGTCGGGACGCTCGGTTCCTATTGGGAAGCCAATATGGAGCTGATCGATATCGTTCCGGAGTTCAACTTGTATGAAGAGTTCTGGAAGATCTATACAAAAGGGGAAGTGATCCGTCCGCAGTATATTGCACCGGAAGGTGTTGCAGACCGCTGTATCATCGGGGAAGGCTCCGAAATCTACGGTCAGGTGTATAATTCTGTGATCGGTGCCGATGTACGGATCGAAAAAGGCGCGGTCGTAAGGGACTCGATCATTATGAGTTATTCCCGGATCGGCGAAGGATCCGAAGTCAATAAAGCGATTGTGGCGGAAAGTGTTAAAATCGGCAAAAACACCCGGATCGGTGTGGGGGAAGAAGCTCCCAACATCTACAAGCCCGCCATCTACGGATGGGGGCTGGTTACGATCGGAGAAGGCGCGGTCATTCCGGACGGCGTCTGGGTCGGCAAAAACACCGTGATCTCAGGGGAAACCACAAAAGAAGACTATGTGAATGACGGAGGGCTGGTCAGCGGCGGCGCTCTGCTGAAGGAAGAAGGTGATGTTGGATGAAGGCACTCGGAATTATCCTCGCCGGAGGCAACAGTAACCGGATGAAGGAACTCTCAAACAAACGCGCCATCGCAGCTATGCCGATCGCCGGAAGCTATCGGAGCATCGACTTTGCGTTGAGCAATATGACCAATTCCCATGTGCAGAAGGTCGCTGTGCTGACGCAGTACAATGCGCGTTCCCTGAATGAGCATCTGTTCTCTTCCAAATGGTGGGATTTCGGACGCAAACAGGGCGGTCTGTATGTGTTTACCCCGACTGTTACGGCGACAAACAGCTACTGGTACCGCGGAACAGCCGATGCGATCTACCAGAATCTGCGCTGGCTCAAGGAATGTCATGAACCATATGTGATCATTGCTTCGGGAGATTGCGTATATAAGCTTGACTATAACAAGGTGCTCGAGTATCATATCGCTAAGCGTGCTGACATTACCATTGTCTGTACCGAGTGTAAAGATGATGACCCGACCCGATTCGGCGTTCTGAAAATGAATGAAGAGTACCGCGTGGAAGAGTTTGAAGAGAAGCCGATGGCGACAAACTTCAACATCATTTCCACCGGTGTCTATGTTCTCAGAAGACG
>JAIKYQ010000159.1 GCA_024683035.1 Eubacterium sp. | reverse complement strand
GAGAGAAAGAAGCCCCTGATCGGAAACCCGGTATACAGGACGGACGGAATCTTTGCCGGAAGCCGCCGACTCCGCGGAAGACGGAGCGGTACTCTCCTGCGGCCGTGACCAGATCCGGATAACGGTACGGATAAAATACAGTGTATTCACAAGTGTGCTGACGGCCAGAGCGATAAGGACAATAAAGGAAACCGCCGGATTCCGGTTGTCAGTGGCTGCCAGCAGGATCAGGAACTTCGAAGAAAAGCCGGCGAAGAGCGGAATACCGACCATGGACAGGGCACAGGCGGTAAAACAGAATCCGGCATACCGGTCGCGCAGGGCACTGCCCTGCAGATCCCTGAAGATCCGGCTTCCCTCCGAGGCATCTGACAAACGCGGAACGGTGAGGAACAGCAGAGACTTGGTAACGGCATGCGCCATCAGATGGACGATAGCGGCCCGGTAACCGAACGATCCGCCGATTCCCAGACTCATATAGATGTAACCGATCTGTGCTGCGGAAGAGTAGGCGATCATACGGTTGATGTCGTTGGTATGCAGCGCTGAGATGGAACCAAAGACCATCCCGGCGATACCCAGAACAAACAGGATTTTCCTCACGGGGATCTGTTCCATCACAGCCGGCCCCAGCGCACGGTAGTATATTTTGATCAGAAGGAAGATATAGGCTTTTGACACCACGGAACTCATGATGGAAGCGGTTGTCGGTGTGGCATATCCATAGGCGTCCGGCATCCAGAAATGGAAGGGGAACAGGCCGCTTTTGACGGAAAGCCCGATCGTGATCATGGCCACGGAAAAGGTCAGTGTCAGATGCAGAGAGGGATCCTGTGCCAGCATGGAAATGGTTTCCTGCAGCGGCACCAGAAGCAGATGTCCGGTCAGTCCGTACAGCAGGGTGACACCCAGCAGATACAGACCGGAGCCAAGCAGGTTCATGATCATGTAGCGCACGGAAGCCAGTGTGGTACGCCCTGTTTCACGGGAGATCATCAGACCGCAGCTGGCCAGGGTCATGATTTCCAGAAAGACATAGCCGGTGAACATGTCGTTTGTGAAGACCAGAGCACAGGTAGCGGCTGATGCCAGGTTCAGCAGCGCACAGTACAGATTGATCTTGCTTTCATCCACATCCCGGAGCAGGTACCGGTAACCGGCCAGCAGGGAACACAGGATCACACACAGAAATACGAGCAGTACCGAACATTCCAGGGTACCGGCGCGAATCTCATTTCCCCAGGGAGCCGGAAACTCACCCATGGAAAAGGTGAAAGAACCGGTTTTGGCGGTAAAGTGCAGGACCAGGATATCGGCCAGGATCAGACCGATGGTCAGAACAGCGGAATACCGGCAGGCTGTACGGCCTTTCAGCAGCAGGCAGAGTGCACCGGAGAACAGGCATCCGACGATCATGAACAGCGGAAGATTCCAGACAAAACTCATCGCGAATCCTCCTTTTCCCGTGACTGTGCCAGCAGGAAATAAATCTCATCAACATCCAGCGTATGATACCGCTTGTACAGGCGGATGGTCAGAGACAGCATGACTGCCGTCACGGAGACAGACACGACGATCCCGGTCAGGACCAGGCCGGCCGGAACCGGATTGATATAGGCTTCCATATCCGTGATACCGTTCTGGATGATCGGTGCCTTTCGGCCTTCGATATAGCCAAGAGAAGCCAGAAACAGGAACAGACCGGTATCCATGATGTTCATACCGATCAGCTTGCGGATCAGATTCCGTTGGAACAGAAGCATGGCAAAACCAATGCCGAACAGAATGATCGCTGCCGTTTCCTGATAGTTTGTCAGCAACATCTCAGCCACTGCCGATATTCCCCCTTCGGAAGAGTGAATAGAATCCATACATGGTACAGGCCACAACCAGGCCGACGGCAATGTTCAGCGGCAGGATCAGCCCGCCGGACAGGATTGCCCCCGGGATTCCTTTGGGAATGGGATTGTGAATGCCGTTGGCCCCGATGAAAAACACATAACATTTGGAAAGTGCATAAAAACCCAGTGCCGCAAAAGACAGCAGGTTCAGCCTGCGGGCGGTGAAAAGGCGGTCAGAAGCCTCAAAGCCCAGCGCAGAAGAAAGAATGATCAGGCCGGAACCGAGGATGGCACCGCCGGAAAATCCGCCGCCCGGTGAGAGATGGCCGTTCAGCAGGACATAGATCCCGAATACCAGAATGATCGGAACAGTCAGAAGACCGATTTTCCGGAGAATGGAGTCCTGCGAGGTATCAAAATACCGGTCCAGGCGGACGGTATAATAATCCTCTTTATCCGGCCGCATGTTTTTGCTGTCGATCCGAAGCAGCATCATCGAGCAGAGAAGGGCCGTAAACAGGACGAAGGACTCGCCCAGTGTGTCGAAGGCGCGATAGTCCAGGATCATACCGGCCACGATATTGGCGGCGCCGGTTTCTTCCAGCCCGGATTCGATATAGCGTTTGGCTACGGTATCCGCCAGAGGATTGTCTGTGCCGAACCGGGGCAGATGGGCGACGGCATACAGCACGGCCAAGATGAAGACGGCATAACCGAAGGCGGCAAA
>JAIKYQ010000104.1 GCA_024683035.1 Eubacterium sp. | reverse complement strand
CTGGATCTGGGTGCGCCGGATATCATCGTGCGCAATGAGAAACGGATGCTGCAGGAAGCGGTGGACGCCCTGATCGATAATGGCCGCCGCGGCCGTCCGGTCACCGGACCGGGAAACCGTGCGCTGAAATCGCTCTCGGATATGCTGAAGGGCAAATCGGGACGTTTCCGTCAGAACCTGCTGGGCAAACGTGTCGACTATTCCGGTCGTTCCGTTATCGTCAATGGTCCGGAGCTGAAGATTTATCAGTGCGGTCTTCCGAAGGAGATGGCGATCGAGCTGTTCAAGCCGTTTGTTATGAAAGAGCTCTGTGCCAACGGCACGGCGCACAATATCAAAAATGCCAAGAAGATGGTCGAAAAGCTGCAGCCTGAGGTCTGGGATGTGCTGGAGGATGTGATCAAAGAGCATCCGGTCATGCTGAACCGTGCGCCTACGCTGCATCGTCTGGGTATCCAGGCCTTCGAACCGATCCTGGTTGAAGGTAAAGCCATCAAGCTGCATCCGCTGGTATGTACTGCCTTTAACGCGGACTTTGACGGCGACCAGATGGCGGTCCATCTGCCGCTTTCTGTAGAAGCACAGGCTGAGTGCCGGTTTATGCTGCTTTCTCCGAACAACCTGCTGAAACCTTCGGACGGAGGACCGGTGGCGGTTCCTTCACAGGATATGGTTCTGGGCATTTATTATCTGACGCAGCTGCGCCCGGGTGCCAAAGGAGAAGGTTCTTCTTTCAAGAGCATTGACGAAGCCATCCTGGCTTATGAAAACGGATATATCACCTATCAGACCGAGATCAATGTGCGGCTGAACGGCAAGGACGCAGAAGGCAATCCGCTTACCAGTATTGTGAAAACCACACTGGGAAGACTGCTGTTCAACGAGATCATTCCGCAGGATCTGGGCTATGTAGACCGGACTGTGCCGGGCAATGAACTGCTGCCGGAAATCGATTTCATGGTTGCCAAGAAGCACCTGAAACAGATCCTGGAGAAAGTCATCGACATCCACGGGGCTACCAAGACGGCGGAAGTGCTGGATAAGATCAAGGATATGGGATACCATATCTCCACCAAAGCCGGGATCACAGTTTCCATTTCGGATATGACCGTGCCGGCCGACAAGGCGAAACTGATCTCGGAAGCCGAGGAACGGGTTGATGAGATCAACCGTCGTTTCAAACGCGGTATGAGTACGGAGGAAGGCCGTTACAAAGACGTTATTGCGGTCTGGAAAGACACCGATGACCGGCTGACCAAAGATCTGCTGAACGGTCTGGATCACTATAACAACATCTTCATGATGGCTAATTCCGGAGCCCGTGGTTCGGACAAACAGATCAAACAGCTTGCCGGTATGCGTGGATTGATGGCGGATACCACCGGTCATACGATCGAGCTGCCGATCAAATCCAATTTCCGTGAAGGTCTGGACGTTCTGGAATACTTCATGTCTGCGCACGGCGCCCGGAAAGGTCTGTCTGATACGGCGCTGCGTACGGCTGACTCCGGATACCTGACACGTCGTATGGTCGACGTTTCACAGGAACTGATCATTCATGAAGCCGACTGCAGTGCCGGTAAGGATGAGATCCCGGGTATTGAAGTCTATGCGTTCTATGAAGGCAAGGAACAGATCGAAAGCCTGCAGGAGCGTATCACGGGACGTGTATCCTGTGAGAACATTGTAGATAAAGACGGCAATATCATTGTCAAAGCCAACCAGATGATCACACCGCGCCGCGCTGGCCGTGTCATCAGTGAAGGCGTGGATGCAGACGGAAATCCGCTGACGAAGGTCAAGATCCGTACGATCCTTACCTGCCGTTCCCATCTGGGGATCTGCTCCAAGTGCTATGGCGCCAACATGGCTTCCGGCGAAGTGGTGCAGGTGGGTGAATCGGTCGGTATCATCGCGGCCCAGTCCATTGGTGAACCGGGTACCCAGCTGACCATGCGTACGTTCCATACCGGCGGCGTGGCCGGCGGCGATATCACACAGGGTCTTCCCCGTGTCGAAGAGCTGTTCGAAGCGAGAAAGCCGAAAGGACTTGCCATTATCACGGAGATCCCGGGTGTCGCGGTTCTGAAAGATACCAAGAAAAAACGCGAGATCGTGGTCACCAATGCGGAAGACGGCAACAGCAAAACGTATCTGATCCCCTATGGCTCTGTTCTGAAGATCGAGGACGGCCAGACGGTGGAAGCCGGCGATCCGCTGACAGAAGGTTCCATGAATCCGCATGATATCCTGCGGATCAAAGGAACCGGCGCGGTACAGGATTACCTGCTGCGTGAAGTACAGCGTGTCTATCGGCTGCAGGGCGTGGAAATCTGCGATAAGCATATCGAAGTGATCGTCCGCCAGATGCTGAAAAAGATCCGGATCGAGGACAGCGGCGATACAGAACTCCTGCCGGGCCGTATGGTAGACTTCCTGGATTTCGAAGACGTCAATGAAAAGGCACTGGCAGAAGGACAGAAGCCGGCAGAAGGCAAGCGGGTGCTGCTGGGTATTACCAAAGCCTCTCTGGCCACCGATTCGTTCCTGTCTGCTGCTTCGTTCCAGGAGACAACGCGTGTTCTGACAGACGCTGCCATCAAGGGCAAGGTCGATCATCTGATCGGTCTGAAAGAAAACGTCATCATCGGTAAACTGATCCCGGCCGGTACAGGCATGAAATATTACAGTAGTCTGGAGCTGGATACGGACGGGCAGGAGATCCGCAGAGGAGCACAGCGCGGAACGGATGACCCGGTTGTTTCCGAATCCGGTGAGGAACTGGTGGAAGAGGATACTGCCGAAGACCTGATTGAAACAGAAGAAGCAGTAGAAGAGGAATTAACTGAAACACCGGAAGAGCCGGTGGAAGTGTGACGGGAATCACCTTCGGATGGAACACCGTTTTCTGACGGAAGGAACACCGTAATAAGATAAGCAACAGGCCGTTGTGGTCCCTGCGCGGACCGGGCGGCCTGTGTTATTGTAGATGCAGATATCTTCTGAGTCAGTGGTTCGGGAACACAGTGAGGATCCGGCATGCAGCTGTATGAATTGTTATTAATTGCGATCGGTCTTTCCATGGATGCATTCGCCGTCTCTATAGGGAAAGGACTGACGATGAAGCGGGTCCGGCTGCGGGATGCGGCCCTTATCGGCCTTTGGTTCGGAGGCTTTCAGTGTCTGATGCCGCTGATCGGGGCCTTTCTCGGTTCCCGTTTTATCACGCGGATCCAGGCGGTGGATCACTGGGTTGCCTTCGGGATCCTGGCGGCTGTCGGCGCTAACATGATCCGGGAGGCTTTTGCGGAAGATAAAGAAATAAAAGAAGAATCTCCGGCGAAGAAGGAGAAAGGCGCAGATCTGCGCGTCGGTACGATGTTCCTGCTGGCCGTAGCCACCAGTATTGACGCTCTGGCCGTAGGCATCACCCTGGGCCTGCTGCGTGTCCGGATCGTGTCTGCCGCCGTATTTATCGGCTGTGTGACGTTTTGCTTTTCTTTTGGGGGCGTATACGCCGGCCGGCTTGTCGGTACCCGTTTCCGTAAAGGTGCTTCGATTGCCGGCGGCGTCGTGCTGATCCTGATCGGCACGAAGATCCTGCTGGAGCACACGGGTATCCTTGCCTGAGTAGGCAGGATGATGAGTAAGGCCCTCCGGCGGAGACCCCTGTCTGCGACAATACGGACGAGTATTAGAAAACATTAGCGCAGAAAGAACCCTGAAGGGGGACATGCGGATGCATCAAAGCATCCGCATGAGCGAGGACTGTCTGAGTCCATCTTCATCAGGAAGATGGACGAGTTCCGCAGCGAGCCCCCGGAAGAGAACTTTCTGCGCTTAGGTTTTCTTAACGAGGAAGTCCTTGTCTCAGACAGGAGTTTCCGCCGGAAGGGCCGTATCTGACAGATCGTTACCCGATCACATCGCTCATGGTGTACAGCCCGGCGGGTCTGCCGGCCAGGAAGCGGGCGGCAGACAGGGCACCCTTGGCGAAAATAGAACGGCTGTAGGCGCTGTGGCTGATGCGGACCACTTCATCCTGTCCGGCGAAGATCACCTCGTGCTCACCGACGATGGAGCCGCCGCGGACAGCAGAGATCCCGATTTCCCGGGGATCTCTTTTTTCGTGCCTCTGACTGCGGTCATATGTGAAATGACAGGTATGGTCCAGGGCGGCATCGATGCTCTCAGCCAGGGCCAGAGCCGTGCCGCTGGGGGCATCCAGTTTGCGCCGGTGATGCTGTTCCACGATCTCAATATCAAAGTCCGCTGAAGCCAGGATGCGGGCGGCATCCTGCACCAGCTTCATCAGCAGGTTGATGCCCAGGGACATATTGGCGGAACGCAGGACAGGGGCAACGCTGCTGAGCGCCTGCACTTTTTCCAGCTGGGAATCGGAAAGCCCGGTCGTACACAGGACCAGAGGAAGCTTTTTCACTGTACAGGCTGCCAGCAGGGCGTCCATGGCTGCCGCCGTGGAAAAATCAATGACAACGTCGGCTTCTTCCGTGCAGTCCGCCAGATCCGGATAGACAGGATAACCGGCAGCAGGATTCTCCGTGATATCAATACCGGCGACAAGGGACATATCCGGTTCGGCACTGATCAGATCGGTAACTACGCGGCCCATATGTCCGTTGCAGCCGCTGAGAATGATACGAAGCATATCTGTTTCCTCCGTGTTTTGCGGGATGCCGTTATGCCAGGCAGATCCCGAAAGCCGTCAGTTCCTTTTTCAGCAGTTCCACATGAGCCGGATCCATTTCGAAAAGCGGGCCGCGCAGCGGACCGACGTCCCAGCCCATCAGATTCATGGCGGTTTTAACCGGGATCGGATTGACTTCGCAGAACAAAGCATCGCAAAGCGGCAGGCAGGCCAGCTGCATGGCAGCGGCTTTCTGCGTATCGCCGTTCAGGTAGGCTGTGGCCATTTCGTGTGTAAATTTCGGAGCTACATTGGCGAGCACGGAGATGACACCGACGCCGCCCAGAGACTCCAGCGGGATGACCTGGTCATCATTGCCGGAATACAGCTGCAGCTCTTCACCGCCGAGCTGTTTGACTTTGGCGACCTGAGAGATGTTGCCGCTGGCCTCTTTGATGCCGACGATGTTTTCCACGCTTCTGACCAGCGCGGCAGCGGTTTCCGCCGCAATATTGGTGCCGGTGCGGGACGGTACATTGTACATAATGATCGGTGTGCCGGGAACCGACTCGGCAATAGCAGTGTAATGCCGGATCAGACCGCTCTGCGTGGCTTTATTATAGTAGGGAGTGACCAGAAGCAGACCGTCCACGCCGAAAGCAGCCGCTTCCCGACTCATTTCGATCGCACTCTGGGTGCTGTTGGAACCTGTGCCGGCGATGACCGGGATCCGGCCGTTTACAGTTTCCACACAGTGCCGGATCACGTCCATATGTTCCGGAACATCCAGAGTCGGAGACTCGCCGGTTGTTCCGCAGATAATGACCGCGTCTGTTCCTTCGGCAATCTGCCATTCCAGGATCTCATCCAGTTTTTCCAGATTGACGGATCCGTCCGCATGCATCGGTGTGATGATCGCCACACCGGAACCAGTAAAAAGTGGCATGTTATTACCTCCTGTTTTCCGGCAATCACCAGCCTGCTCTGTGTGCAGGCCTGGCTTGCTGCCTGTCTGTTTGCCGGAGCGTTGTTGATAAGAAAAAAGGGCTCCGTAAGGGCGCCCTGCAGTCCCGCAGTATCTCCGCGGGCTTTTCCTGATAGCGCTCCATCTTCCGATGACAGTCATGGACCTGTTTGCCCCATGCCCAAGAATATACAGCCGGCCGGTATATTCTTTCGGCGCAGTTCCCTTTCCGCAGCGTTCGCCTGTATGCCGGTACATCCCGCCGCGTACTGATGAAATACGCAACCTCTATGCAGTGATACCGAAATTATAACATATAGCAAGGCAATGTCAAGGCAGCCGGTGCATCGGCAGTGTGCAGGAAAAATCTGTTTTGCGACAGTGGAAAAGCATGTTCGGGATGGAGATTTCGTAATGGCTGTGGTACGATAAAAAAATATGAAGAGCGGGAGATAAAAGGCATGAATTTTATTCGAAAACGTCTGCAGTACTACATAGGACATTACAGCCTGTATGGCAGGGCGATTGGGAAATGGCTGCTCCTTGCCGTGGTGATCGGCGTACTGTCCGGACTTTTGGGATCGGCTTTTCATATCGGTGTTGAAAAGGCAACGGCATTCCGGCTTTCCCATCCATGGATTCTGTATGCGCTTCCGGGCGTGGGACTGCTGATCGTTGCGATCTATAAGCTGTTCCATACGGAAGGGCAGGGGACCAACGATGTGATCAGCGAAGTGCAGTCCGGAGAAGGGCTGGCACTGCGGCTGCTGCCGTCGGTTTTTTTCGCTACGATCCTGACACATCTGGCAGGCGGTTCCGCGGGAAGAGAAGGTGCCGCTCTGCAGATGGGCGGTTCTCTGGGATATACGGTCGGCCGGTGGGGGCATCTGGATGACCGGGATATGCGGACAGCGACCATGGCCGGGATGGCGGCCTTTTTTGCAGCTCTGTTCGGGACTCCGTTGGCGGCAACAGTTTTTGCGATGGGCGTGATCAGCGTGGGTCTTATGTATTATGCTGCTTTCATTCCCTGCCTGGTGGCGTCGCTGACGGCGTATGGGGTTTCTCTGCTGCTCGGTGTGGAGCCCACACGTTTCGTAACGGTATTTCCGGCGGTGAGTCTGCCGATGATGCTGCGGGTAGCGGTGCTCTCTGCGCTGTGTGCTTTTGTATCGATCCTGTTCTGCTCCGTTCTGCATCATACCGAAGCATGTATGGAAAAGTATCTGAAGAATCCATGGCTCCGGATCCTGGCCGGCGGAGCCGTGCTGGTGGGGCTGAGCCTTGTCTTCTCCTCCGGCCGGTATAACGGCGCAGGTATGAACGTCATTACGGCGGCGGTACAGGAGGGGCAGGCTCTGCCCTGGGATTTCCTGCTGAAAATCCTGTTCACGGGGATTACGCTGGCAGCCGGGTTTAAGGGCGGCGAAGTAGTTCCTTCGTTTTTCGTGGGCGCCACCTTTGGCTGCGTCGTCGGCCCCCTGCTGGGCATTCCGGCCGGGTTTGCCTCGGCGCTTGGGCTGGTGGCCGTGTTCTGTGCCGTAGTGAACTGCCCGGTCGCGTCGATCTTTCTGGCAGTGGAACTGTTCGGTGCCGACGGCCTGCTCTTTTATGCGCTTGCCTGCGGCCTGGCCTATGTACTGTCCGGGTACGGCGGGCTGTACTCGAGCCAGAGGATTCTGTATGACAAGCTGAAGGCGCAGTTCATTGATGTGCGCACGAATGCCCATCACGAAGGAGAAGAGACCGAAGCAGCCCGGAAATATCGATAACAGCCCGGAAATACCGGCAGCGGCAGCCCGAAAGCACCGGCAGCGGCAGGATTGCGGCAGACCTGTATTCATGCTATAATTTTTAGTTACAGTGCCCGGAGTCCAGGATCTTTCTGTGTGTGCATAGTGGATCGGCGGAATGCAGATGCGTCCGTGCAGCTGAAAAGGATGACGTGCAGCTGAAAAAGAATAAGAAGGTATATACATGAGCATGACAAAAAGAGATGATATTCGCAACGTAGCCATCATTGCACACGTAGATCACGGCAAAACCACGCTGGTTGACAAACTTCTCCGGCAGAGCGGGATCTTCCGGGAAAACCAGGCGGTACAGGAACGCGTTATGGACTCCGGTGATCTGGAACGGGAGCGTGGGATCACGATCCTGTCCAAGAATACGGCCGTTGATTATAAAGGCACCAAAATCAATATCGTAGATACCCCCGGACATGCAGACTTCGGCGGAGAAGTCGAACGTGTCCTGAAAATG
>JAIKYQ010000064.1 GCA_024683035.1 Eubacterium sp. | reverse complement strand
GTCCCGCTCCAGGGCGCCGACGTGATCCGTATCCTGGTGTGTGATCAGGATATGCCGGATCGAAGCCGGATCCAGGTCCAGCCATCCCATTTTTTCCTGCAAACGTGCATAGTTGTAGCCTGCATCGATCATGATGGTGGTACCATTCTTCGTATAGAAGAAGATGTTGGCGATCCACTCCCGGACGCAGCTGACGTGCGCATCGATGTGTCCTGTGTTCAGCGGTTTGAAGATCGCCTTTCCCCGGAACAGCATACTCATAGATTTCTTTTGGTGTTCCGAATCTTTTCGTGCCATATCTGATCCCTCCTAAAAAAGCAATACGATGATTCCGGCTGCAATGGCCGCCCCGGCGATCCAGATCAGCGTCAGAATCCCTCGTTTCTTCAGGACTTGAGGCCAGGTTTGTACGAATGGGATTTCTTCAGTGCCGGGTATGATCCAGAACCGGCTGTGACCGACCCACAGACGGTCGATCACGATCCCGTCATACCAGTTCATGACTTCAAGAAAGAGAAGTGCCTGCAGGTATGCCGGCAGGAAGCTGTGCACCCCATTCCAAACGCGGATGATCAGGATCAAAGCTGCTGCCATGACTGCGAAGAAGGCTGTCATAAAGCGTTTCCGCTTCCTTGCGATCGTTTCCCGATCTGTCAGTCCCAGTTCATAAACCTTTTCCTGAACCGGCTTGGGATAGAAATATAAACCGTTCAGTGCGTTGTTCCCCACACCGACCTTCACCATCAGCGCAAACAAGGCACAGAATAGAATCAATTGCAGGACGATCATATCGATTCCCCTCGAAGTTTTTTAATACGTCAAAACGACCGAGTAATCCATCAGGGTGTGCAGGAGCACCGGAAGCCAGAGGGTGCCCGATTTTTCCTTGAATAACTGCAGCAGGCATCCGCCGATGGCATATCCCAGCAGGTCCGACGCGGCAAAACGGAACAGCGCGGCACCCGTGACTTGCTGCCAACCCACGGCGGAGAACACATGCAGCAACGCGAAGCAGACATTGGGGATCAGATACCGCACCGGCCAATCGAAGTCCCGCAGGAACCAGGTGCATGCGTCTCTGCACAAAAACTCCTCCGCGAACGCGACAAAGACCGAATAATAGAGGAGACTGAACAGGATGGATACTTTGTCCTCCTTGACGATCAGACAATATCCGGTGAGGACCAGGATCCCCAAAAGGAGTGTACCGGCGGTAATCCGCTGCCATTTTCCTTCCAGCCGCAGATACATCTGCCGGGCGAAATCCTTTTTCAAATGGAGGGCGAACAGAATCAGCAGGGTCGCCGTAAACAGGAAGGTGACCACGCTTTGCCCCAGGATACCGGAAAGGTTTTCTGAAGCGTGACGTACGGAAAGCAATTCGCCGCTTTGCGCTTTTGGGTAGAGATAGCAGGCCATGATCATAAACTCCACGGCACAGAGCCCGATCGGCAAAAGCAGCTTCCAGAGATGCTTGTTTTTCATCAGGTCATTCTCCTCATACCGACGATCTTTCCACACTGAGCAGCAGACCGTTTTCCGCTGCAATGAGGTCGTATTCCGCTGCCATGGGATTCTTATCGCCGACAATACAGTAGTCACAGCAGTCGGAGGTCACGCAGGTCCCTTCCCGGATCAAAGACGCATGGATCGCCCGCATGGCCAGATGGTCGCAGTTGCACAGGACCGGCAGCACGTCCTCCATGTGATGCCGTTTCGCAAACTCCGCATTGGGGCATTTGGTAAAACTGTAGCGAATGATGCCGTTCGCCTTGTCGTAAGAGCAGCTGCCCATGCGGAAGGACTCCGGGAACTTTTTGATCTCTTCGACACGAATGTCGTTGGCTTTTTTAAAAATCTTACTGGCCAGCTTGTTGTCCAGCTTCCGGTTCAGGTTGAACACCTTGCCCATTGCTTCAAATGAGCCAAAAAAACTCTGATAGATGTCCTGCTGCACTTCCTCCAGCGCAGGCTTGTCCGGAATGACCGCATACCAGGCAAAGATCAGGATCGGGTCGTAAATGCTGGTGGTGATCTTCAGCCCGGCGAGTGCCGGCTCGTCCTTTAAGTATTCGCAGTACTGAAGCTGAATCCTTTCCCAGAGCTCTGCAGCTGTCTGTGCATCATAGTAGCGATGCAAAAGCTTCTGCACGCACTTTTTGGCATTCTTCGTATAAACCTTGTGTTTTGT
>JAIKYQ010000037.1 GCA_024683035.1 Eubacterium sp. | reverse complement strand
ATCGCAGAAAAGGCACTTCGTCTTATGCACGAACAATACGGGACACAGCCGCAGGATGTGTTCTGTGCCATCGCCCCGTCGATCTGTCAGGACTGTTACGAGATCAGCCGGGATGTGGCAGAAGTATTTGCAAAAGCATTTGCAGGCCGGGAGACTGAAATCCTGACTTCCCCGCTGCAGAAAAGCGGAGAAAAACGGCCGGAGGATCCGGAACAGGCAGCCGGGCTTATCCCGGTTACGGAGATCCTGTCCGGCGGAAAGTCGGAAGACAAATTCCATCTGGATCTGTGGCAGGCCAACCGGATCGTGCTGGAAGAAGCAGGGGCCGTGCCGTCCCATATATCCGTAACGGACATCTGTACCTGCTGCAATCCGCAGATCCTGTTTTCCCACCGCGCCTCGCAGGGCCGGCGGGGGAACCTCGGCGCATTCCTGATGATCCGCTGATAGAGCATAAAAAGCGGCCGCAAAACCATTCTCTTCGGGGACATCCGTCCGGGCAGAAGAGTGTGGTTTTGCGGCCGTTTTTCTGTAAACAGATCCTTACCGGGCGGCAGCCTTTCCGGATATGATCCACGGAGCGGGCTGCTGTACAAAGGAATTCTTGGCATTCAGTTTGGAAACAGAAATCTGGATCACTTCTTTATCCTGAATGTGGTATTTTTCAAACACCCTGTCAATGTTGGCCGCAACACCGAAGTCCAGTGTGTAGATCACAACATTGATGTGCGGATTCAGGCGTGTCAGGTAAGCGAGCTCCTGCTCCATACTGGCAGACGCCACCATGAAAACCAGAGAAGGAACCGGACAGCCGCGCATGGATTTTTCATCCACATGGTCCACGATCGTGATATTGTTCAGGCCAAAGTGCTCTACGTTTTCTTCCATCGTATTCCGGTCGTCGCCATTGTATTCCACGGCGATCACAGAGCCTTCGATGGCGATCAGGGCGGCCTCGACGGCGATGCTTTCCCCGCTGATCACACAGATCGAATCCTGCCGTTCTACCTGCATCTTGTTCAGGATCACGGCGCGGATCTCACTGCCCACGTACCGGACGGAACCACGGCGGAAGTTTTCGTTGTCCATACCGATCTTATAGGTGTTCCTCGCATTCCGGTTGAAGATCAGCATTCCGGCAGAAGCGTTGATCCCCCGGTTGATCATATCCTTTAACTTGTCGTTTTTGATCGTGCCTTCCGGTTCGGATCCTTCGTTGTACCAGACATCACAGTCGCCCAGACCGGCATTCCACATCCGGTAAAAAATGTCCGGATCTCCGGCCTGCGTAAAGACCAGAGTGACCTTATGGGACTCCACGGTGGGGATCACGTTTTTATTCTTCTTGGTGATATCCAGCATTTTGACACGTTCGAGATCTACCGGTGTGTTTTTGGCGTAATACTGCAGCCAGGAGAGTATTTTTTCATTGGTAAACAGTTCGTTCATGATACGTACTCCTTGTGAATCGGGTTTACTTTTAGAGTGTATCATTTTTTGCGCAGGGCGTCCAGAAGATGAAAATATATCATGTTAAATATGAATAGGTTTGTTTACATTTCATGAAATCTGCGTATAATAAACAATGTTGGGCTTTAGTGAGAAAATTTCATGATAGAAATGAAAGGATAAAAACATGCAGAACACCTTGGAACTCCGCTGGCACGGCCGGGGCGGACAGGGAGCAAAAACCGCTGCTTTGCTGCTGGCAGATGTGGCGTTTAAGACCGGACAGTATGTTCAGGGATTTCCGGAATACGGTCCGGAACGTATGGGGGCGCCGATCACGGCTTTCAACCGGATCAGCTCCGAACCGATCCGCGTGCATTCCAATATCTATCACCCGGATTATGTGATCGTGGTCGATGAGACCCTGCTGGAGTCGGTTCATGTTACGGACGGGCTGAAAGAAGAAGGGGCGATCATCATCAACACGGCGAAGTCACCGGAGGAGATACGGCCGCTGCTGCGGGGATATACCGGCAGGGTCGTTACGGTTGATGCCCGGGCGATTTCCGAACGGACACTGGGCAGGAATTTCCCCAATACGCCGATGCTGGCGGCGGCGGTTGCCGTCTGCAAGGTGATGGACAAGCAGTCTTTTATTGATGATATGAAAGCATCCTTCCGCCATAAATTTGCCAAGAAACCGGAAGTGATCAAAGGGAACATGCTGGCTTTGCAGCAGGCATTTGAAGCCGTTGAATGAGGAGGAAATGATGCGTACCGATGTGGAAAGGATAAACGAACAGTCCCCGTATACGGAACTGACCGAAGGCCTGCAGCTGTTTGCCGGGGGCACCTCCCGTATGTTCCGGACCGGAGAGTGGCGGACTGATACACCTGTATGGGTCTTTGAAAAATGCAAACAGTGCCTGCTCTGTACCCCGACGTGTCCGGACGTCTGCATTCCGGTCGTAGAAGGAAAGCGCAGGGGATTTGACTATGATCACTGCAAAGGCTGCGGAATCTGTGCCAAGGTATGCCCCTTCGGTGCAATCGTCATGAAAGAGGGGGTGAATCCATGAGTACGGGAAACAGCAGACGGGAACGTATGTCAGGCAATGAGGCGGTTGCCTATGCGATCCGCCAGGTCAATCCGGATGTCATGCCGGCTTTTCCGATCACGCCTTCAACGGAAATCCCGCAGATGGTTTCGAATTATATCGCAAACGGCGAGATCGATACAGAGTTTATCCCCGTAGAAAGTGAACACTCGGCCATGTCTGCCGCGATCGGATCGGAAGCGGCCGGCGCACGCTCGATGACGGCTACTTCTTCGGCCGGTCTGGCACTGATGTGGGAAGAACTGCTGCTGGCTGCGTCCAACCGGCTGCCGGTCGTACTGACGCTGGTCAACCGTACCCTCTCAGGACCGATCAATATCAACTGTGATCATTCAGACGGCATGGGAGCCAGAGATACAGGATGGATCCAGCTCTATTCTGAGAACAACCAGGAAGCATATGATAACTATATCCAGGCGTTCCCGATCGCGGAAAGCGAAGGGGTGCATCTGCCGGTGATGGTCTGCCAGGACGGGTTTATTACCAGTCATGCGGTGGAGAATATCGAACTGCTGGAGGATGCCGATGTGCGGGCTTTTGTCGGAGACTATGAGCCGGAGGAATACCTGCTGAATCCGGGCAGACCTGTGGCTGTCGGTCCGTATTCGGTTTCCAGCTATGCCATGGAGGCAAAGAAACAGCAGGAAGAAGCCATGGAACATGCCCGCGAAGCCATTTTGGCGGTAGCGGACCGGTTTGCCCGGCTGTCCGGCAGAGAGTATGGCTTTTTTGAAGAATACCGGACGGAGGACGCCGAGTATATCATGCTGATCATGGGCTCCGCAGCCGGAACGGCCAAGGCGGCCGTAGATGAGCTGCGGGAGCAGGGAAAGAAGGTCGGCGTTCTGAAACTGCGGGTCTTCCGCCCGTTCCCGGAAAAAGAACTGGCTCAGGCGCTTTCTGGCTGCAGGGCCGCTGCCATCATGGACCGCTGTGAGAGCTATAACGGCAACTGCGGTCCGCTGGGCATGGAGGTGCCGGCAGGACTGTACCGGAACAAGGTGCAGATCGAAACAGTCAACTACATCTACGGACTGGCCGGAAGAGATTTTACGACCGAGCATGTAAAAGAGATCTTTGCAGAGCTGGAAGGCGTTGCCGAAGGAACCTGCGAAGCGGTGCAGCATAAATATATCGGGCTGCGCGAGTAAGGGAGAGATTCTTATGAAAGATCATAAATTAAAGACGATGATGCAGCAGCCGGAACGGCTGGCTCCGGGACACCGGATGTGTGCCGGCTGCGGGGCTACGATCGCTGTTCGTGCCGTGCTGCGTGCCTTAAAACCGGAAGATCATGCCGTCATCGGCAATGCCACGGGCTGTCTGGAAGTCTCATCTTACATGTATCCCTATTCTGCGTGGGAGGACAGCTATATCCATAACGCCTTTGAAAATGCCGGAGCGACTCTTTCCGGTGTCGAGACAGCATACAGAGCTTTGAAGAAAAAAGGAAAACTGGGAGAGCAGGACACCTTCAAGTTCATCACCTTCGGAGGAGACGGCGGGACCTATGATATCGGTTTCCAGTCGCTTTCCGGCGCCATGGAACGCGGGCATGACATGGTCTATGTCTGCTATGACAACGGCGCATACATGAACACCGGGATCCAGCGGTCCTCGGCTACGCCCATGTATGCAGATACGACCACTACGCCGGTCGGTTCCCAGTCGGACGGAAAGATCCAGCCGCGCAAAGATCTGGCGGCCATTCTGGCAGACCATTACGTGCCCTACGTGGCGCAGACAACGCTGACAGCGGATTTCCGGGACCTGCACAGGAAGGCGGATAAAGCCATTTATACGGAAGGCGCGGCGTTCCTCAACATCATGGCTCCCTGCCCGCGCGGATGGCGGTATGAAATGTCTGATATCATGCAGATCTGCAAACTGGCGGTCGAGACCTGTTACTGGCCCATGTTTGAGGTGGATCACGGGAAATGGAAGCTGTCGTATGAACCGAAACGGAAACTGCCGATCGAAGATTTCCTCCGGCCGCAGGGACGGTTCCGCCATCTGTTCGAGCCGGGCAATGAATATCTGCTGGCGCGTTTCCAGGAAGAAGTGGATAAACGGTGGGAAGACCTGCTGTACCGGTGTTCACGGGATTGAGACTTTTCAGAGCTGCTGCATAAGACAAAGACCATGCGGCAGCTCTTTTAAAAAAGGAGAAAGAATGACGCTTCTGAGTTATCAGGTTTTTAAAACCGTTGCCGAAATGGGCAGTTTCAGGAAAGCGGCCGATATTCTGGGGCTGACTCCGTCTGCCATCAGCCATACGATTTCTGCCATGGAAAAAGAACTGGGATTCAGTCTTCTGAATCGCAGCAAAAGCGGCGTGACCATGACTAACTACGGAGAGCAGCTGATGCCGTATGTCAATGCCGTGCTGAACAGTGACGAATCCCTGCAGCAGGTCGTTGCGGAATTCAAAGGACTGAAGCAGGGTACGGTCAAGGTCGGCTGTTTTGCCAGCGTCTGTACCAATTTTATGCCGTCTGTCATCACTTCGTTCCGGGAACAGTATCCGGCCATTGAGATCGAAGTGTTTCAGGGAACGTATGATGATGTGGTGTACTGGATCCGGAACGGGATCGTGGATTTCGGGTTTCTCTCTGCTTCCAGTGCCGGGGATCTGTATATTGAACCGTTCTATCGGGATCCGCTGCTTTGCATCGTACCAGGAGATTACGAAAAAAAAGAAGACGCCGGTATGATATCTTCCAGAGAAGAAAAGCAGGGCGGCGGCAAGGCGAAAAACGCACGGGAGCGTCATACGGATGTCATGACGATCAAAGAGATGGCAGAGATGCAGTTTGTCGTGCAGCGGGAGTCCACCGATGCAGACATCCAGAATTATCTGAAGGAAAACCATCTGGACATCCAGACACGCTACCATGTGGTGGATGATCTTTCTACGGTCGCACTTGTTGAGAGTGGATTTGGCATCTGTATCATGCCGGAGCTGACCATGCGCGATATCCCGTACAAGGTCAGGAGGTACCGGATGGAGCCGGATGCCTTCCGCATGATCGGACTGGCCGCTTTGAATCCGGAGCTGATGGCACCGGCCGTGCGGACCCTGTACCGCTACATTCTGGAGAAGTATCGGAATATATAGATTTTCAGATGATAAAACGGACGCATTCCTCCCGGATACAGAACCCCATCGCCGACACGCTTGCGCTTGGTCGCATTGGCAGCGGCACTAAGCTCGCCCAGCAGGCTCGCTAAGGGCCGGCCATGCTCCGACAGTCGGCTTATGGGGACCTGTTTCCAGTCGGAATGCTGGTTTTCAAAACGTGGACAGCAGCCGACGGACACATACTTTTACAAGCGCGCATTCTGAATGGAACGAAGCTGAGATCCACTGCATACGCAGACCAGGCGGCCGGGATGAGAATAGATCATTCATGAACATCCCGGCCGCCCGGTCGAAGTTGGCAGTTAGCTCAGCGGAGTGGTTCAGGCAAGCGGTAAAAATATGTGTCCGCCGGCTGCCTTATATCGTTCTAATAGCTATAGCTTTTAGTACAATATGTAGCAGCCGCCGGACAGCATTCGGTTCAGCCTGCCTGCACGGCCGTCTTCAGTGCGATCTCCATCATCTCGTTGAAGGTAGTTCTGATCTCCTGCGGAGTCAGGTGATCGCCGGTAAAGATATGGTCGGAAACAGAAAGAATGCTCAGAGCCTTCTTATGACTGTTCATAGCCTCCAGATACAGACCGGCGGTTTCCATCTCTACGGCCAGGATCCCCATCTTTTTCAGCTTTTCATTGACGGACGGATCCGGATAATAGAAGAAATCGGAAGTATACACACTGCCGACAGACGTACGGACACCCATTTCATCCGCAATCTCCACGGCCTTGCGCAGCATGGGCCAGGTGGCTGTCGGAGCGATAGTGCCGATAAAATCATAGGCATTGATATGGTTGGAATTGGTGGAGGCAGTCATGGCGATCAGCACGTCCCGGACTTTGACATCATCTCCGATGCCGCCGGCGCTGCCGATCCGGATGATCGATTCCACACCGAAAAACGTATACAGTTCATGTGCGTACAGAACCAGAGACGGCACACCCATGCCGCTTCCCATGACCGAAACTTCCTTTCCCTCGTAGGTACCGGTAAAGCCCAGCATATTCCGGACGTCATTGAAACAGACCGGATTTTCCAGATAGGTTTCCGCCACAAATTTCGCGCGCAGCGGATCTCCCGGCATCAGCACGGTTTTGGCCA
Organism: Eubacterium sp.; assembly: GCA_024683035.1. GTDB lineage: Bacteria > Bacillota > Clostridia > Lachnospirales > Lachnospiraceae > Bilifractor. The sequence continues at coordinate 1,699 of JAIKYQ010000037.1, read as the reverse complement.
CATGTGTTCCCTCTTTGATTTCGATACAGGCGGACGGTGAAGTATTTCCCATAAAAATTCTCCTTCTTTCTGAATGATTTCATACGCATGCATTGTATCATATTTTTCCGGTACAGGGTATCCTGTTTCCCAAAGACGGCTGCTGCGCCAAAGAGATGGCATTCCCTGTATAAAAGTGCTATAATACATCTATTATGCAGATCATTATTGTTGGGTTGGGAAAGGTCGGCAGAGCACTTGTCGGCCAGTTATCGAAGGAACATCATAATATTGTCGTGGTAGATATGGATCCGGAGCGTATCCGGAACGTGTCTACGATGTACGATGTCATGGGCGTCGTAGGGAACGGCACCAGCTACAGCATCCTGCAGGATGCGGATCTGGAGCATACGGATATCCTGATCGCACTTACCGAGAGCGATGAGGTGAATCTGCTGTGCTGCGTGATCGCGAAGCGGAAATCGCAGTGCCATACCATCGCGCGTGTACGCAATCCGGTTTATTCGGAAGAGCGGCATTTTCTGCGCAGTGAGCTGCAGCTGTCCATGACCATCAACCAGGATCTGGAGGCAGCACGCGAGGTGGCGCGGCTGCTTCGTTTTCCGAATGCGATCGAGATCGACAGTTTTGCCCGGGACCGGATCGACCTGTTCCGGTTTAAGATGCCGGAGGATTCGGACTGGTTCGGACGCTCCCTGATGGAAATTGCACCGCATGTCAAGCAGAACATCCTGGTCTGCATCGCAGACCGGGGAGGCGAGATCACGATCCCGCGCGGCGATTACGTGGTGGAAAAAGGAGATATCCTGACCATCATCGCCATGCCCGGAGAGGCTGAAAAGTTCTTCCGTGCGATCGGCGTCAAGACGAACCGCTGCAACAATGTCATGATCATTGGCGGGGGCCGTATGGCATACTATCTGACAAAAATCCTGCTGAATACCGGGGTGGATGTCAAGTTGATCGAGCGGAACAGAAAACGCTGCGAAGAACTGGATGAAGCGTTTCCCGGGGCAACCATCACCTGCGGAGACGGTACCGACCAGACCCTGCTGCGGGAGGAGCGTCTGGATTTCATGGATGCCATGGTAGCCTGTACCGGGATCGATGAGATCAATGCCATTCTGTCCAAATATGCGCAGGGAAAAGTCAAAAAGAAGATCATCACCAAACTGAACCATATCGAATTCGACGAGGTCATTGAAAGTCTGGAGCTGGACAGTGTGATCGAGCCGAAGTATCTGACAGCGCAGCGGATCCTGCAGTATGTCCGGGCCATGGCCGAAAGTATGGACAGCAACGTTGAGACGCTGTACCGGCTGGTGAACAACCGGGTAGAGGCGCTGGAATTCATAATCCGGCCGAAGTCCCGTTTCATCGGTGTGAAGCTGGCTGATCTGAAGTTCAAGCCCAATACCATCGTGGCAGGTATCCGCCGGAACGACAATCTGATCATCCCCGGCGGCAAGGATTCCTTCTGTGAAGGGGATGCCGTGATCGTCGTCACGACGAATCTGGGATATCAGGACATCAACGACATAGTAAGAACAGGGCTTTGACCGGAGGGATAATCTATGAACTATGGTATGATCCGGTTTGAGCTGTCCTGGATATTGCGGGTAGAAGGCATGCTGATGCTGCTTCCCTGTCTGATTGCTCTGGTATTCCGGGAGCAGCAAGGCTGGGTCTATCTGATTCT
>JAIKYQ010000206.1 GCA_024683035.1 Eubacterium sp. | reverse complement strand
GAAGCAGGTCTGCGGCAAATATATTTCATAAGCAAACTGTAGCTACGAGTGCAGACGAGATCCGGCGATTACTCCGACTTAGCGCACGAAGTAAGAGAAAAGCGTTCGTCGAATGCTTCGGGCGCTTAGTCGGAGTTAACGACTAGCTCGGCAAGCGAGGCGGTTTGCGTTGAAACATATTTGCCACAGACCTGCGTATTAAAGCGACTGAATAAAAGGTGTATTTTAGTGCGTACCCGCTTTTCGGGAATGTTTGGGTCAAGTGGCAGGAGAAGAATCTGCCGGGGCGCCGACCGGAAGCTGGGCGAGGACGACGGCGGAAAAGACCAGGATGCAGCCGAGAAGTTCTTTGCGTGTCAGGACATCACCCAGGATGAGCCAGCCTGTCAGGGCGGAAACGACCGATTCGAGGCTCATGATCAGAGCGGCGACAGCCGGATGCAGTCCCCGCTGGCCTATGATCTGCAGGGTGTAGGCAACGCCGGCAGACAGAACGCCGGCATAAGCGATCGGAAACCAGCAGGAAAGAATGGCTTTCCAGGACGGCGTTTCCAGAAGGAAGGCCGGGATCAGGGAAAGCAGGCCGGCGACCAGGAACTGCACACAGGACAGCTGGATCGGATTCACCAGAGGTGAGTAGTGGTCTACAAAAAGGATATGGGCGGCAAAAACAAAGGAACAGCCCAGAACAATGGCGTCTCCCTTGTTGATGGAAAAGCCTTCATGAATGCAAAGCAGGTAAAAGCCGATGACGGCAAGGATAACGGCCGGTATGATAAGCACCGAGCATTTCTTTTTGAGAAAGAGCCCGAAGAGGGGGACCAGGATGATGTACAGGGCGGTGATAAAACCGGCTTTTCCGGCAGTAGTGTACTGAATGCCCACCTGCTGAAAGCTTCCGGCAAAAAACAGGCAGAGTCCGCAGCAGATTCCTCCGCGGAACAGGAGCCGGCGGCTTTCCGGGCGGCGCTGCCCGCTGTAATTGACGGCCAGAGGGTCCTTTTTGCCGACGAACAGGGCGACCGGCAGCAGGACCAGGAAGCCGAGAAGAAAGCGGCTGGCGTTATAGATATAGGGCTCCATGAGGTCCATGGCCACACTCTGTGCCACAAAAGTCGAGCCCCAGATCAGGGCGGCGGCCAGCAGACAGAGTGAGGAACGCAGACGGGTGGTATGAGTAGAAGCAGACATCTTTCTTATCCGAAATCTCTTTCTTATCCAATATCCGGCCGGAACAGGTGCGGAGGCATCTGTCCGCATCAGCCGTTTGTATTCATGACGAAAGTGTATTATACTGATTAAATCACGAATTGTAAAGGCGGGGTCCGATATGATCACGATCATCGACTATGGCGCGGGCAATATCCGCAGCATCGAAAAAGCACTGCAGTATCTCGGAGAGGAAGTCATGCTGACCGGGGATCCGGAAAAGATCCGGAAAGCGGAAAAGCTGATCCTGCCGGGAGTAGGGAGCTTTGGAGATGCCATGCAGCATCTCAATAGCCGCCATCTTCCGGAGGCGATCCGGGAGGCAGTTTCCCGGCAGGTACCGCTTATGGGGATCTGTCTGGGGCTTCAGCTGCTGTTTGACAGAAGTGAAGAGAGCCCGGGAACGGCAGGACTGGGGATCCTGCCGGGTGAAGTGCTGCGCATTCCGGATGCGCCGGGACTAAAGATCCCGCATATGGGATGGAATTCCCTGCATATGCAGAACGGAGGCAGGCTTCTGAAAGGAATTCCCGAAGAGACATATGTGTACTTTGTGCATTCCTATTATCTGCAGGCGGCGCAGGAAGAGATCGTAAAAGCAACCACCGAATACGGGGTGCGGATCCATGCGGTCGTGGAAAAGGGAAATGTGTTTGCCGCACAGTTCCATCCGGAGAAGAGCTCCCGGAGCGGGCTGGCTATTCTGCGGAATTTTGCTGCAGTCGGAAAGGAAGTGTGACATATGCATACAAAGCGGATCATTCCCTGTCTGGATGTGGATAAGGGACGTGTGGTAAAAGGGATCAATTTCGTGCAGCTCCGCGATGCCGGTGATCCGGTGGAAGTGGCCAAAGCGTATGATGCGGCAGGCGCGGACGAGCTGGTATTCCTGGATATTACGGCGTCCAGTGACAACCGGGAAACGGTTGTGGATATGGTGCGGAAGGTGGCGGAAACCGTGTTTATTCCGTTTACCGTCGGCGGAGGGATCCGCACGGCAGATGATTTCCGCATGCTTCTCCGGGAAGGGGCCGATAAGATTTCGGTCAACTCTGCGGCGATCGCCAGACCGGAGCTGATCTCGGAGGCGGCAGAGATTTTCGGGAGCCAGTGTGTGGTGGTGGCGATCGATGCCAAACGGAGAAACAATGGAGAAGGCTGGACGGTCTATACACACGGAGGACGCCGGGACGTCAGCCTGGATGCGGTCGAATGGGCAGTCAGAGCAGAAAAACTGGGTGCCGGTGAAATCCTTCTTACCAGTATGGATTGCGACGGGACCAAGGCGGGATATGACCTGGAGCTGACAGCAGCTATTGCGAATGCAGTCGGGATTCCGGTGATCGCTTCCGGCGGAGCCGGGACAAAAGCGCATTTTTATGACGCACTGACCGCCGGCGGCGCCGATGCCGCCCTGGCCGCGTCTCTGTTTCATTATAAAGAACTGGAGATCCATGATCTGAAAGCGTATTTGAAAGAAAGAAAAGTGCCTGTCCGCATGGACTGAGAAGCAGGAGGGGATATGCCGCCGATTCAGGGAGAATGGGAAGCGGCTCTGCGGCCGGAATTCCGCAAACCGTATTACAGAGAACTGTTCCGGATCGTGGGGGAAGAATACCGCAGAGGACGGATCTACCCGCCGGCAGATGATATTTTCAATGCCTTTCATTTCACCCCGCTTTCCGAGGTGAAAGTGGTGATCCTGGGACAAGACCCGTATCATGAAGAAGGGCAGGCGCACGGCCTGAGTTTTTCCGTGCGTCCGGGCATTGCCATTCCGCCGTCGCTGGTCAATATCTATCAGGAACTGCATGATGATCTCGGGTGTTACATGCCGGATAACGGCTGTCTGGAAAAATGGGCCAGGCAGGGCGTGCTGCTGCTGAATACCGTGCTGACGGTCCGGGCGCATCAGGCCAATTCCCATCAGCAGATCGGATGGGAGCAGTTTACCGATGCGGCGATCCGGGTGCTGGCAGAACAGGCCCGGCCGCTGGTGTTCATCCTGTGGGGGAGACCGGCACAGCGCAAGCAGAACATGATCTACCGTCCGGAGCATCTGGTGATCGCATCGCCGCATCCGAGTCCGCTGTCCGCGTACAGGGGCTTTTTCGGAAGCCGGCCGTTTTCCAGGACAAATACGTATTTGCAGCAGTGTGGTCTGAAACCCATCGACTGGCAGATTGAAAACATAGCTCGGGAGTAACCGTATTTATGAAAAAAAGCAGCCTGGTGAAAAATGCATCGATCCTGATGATCGCGTCCATCGTTTCGCGTGTGATCGGACTGATCTACAGAAGGCCGCTGGCCGCGACAGTCGGGGCTGTCGGTATGGGGTACTATGGATTTGCCAGCGGATTGTACTCCATTCTTCTTCTGATCTCATCCTACAGTATCCCGATGGCGATCTCCAAGATCGTTGCCGAAAAGAATGCGAGAAGGGAATACAAAAGTGCGCATAAAACGTTTATGGGCGCACTGCTGTATGCTGTCATCGTAGGCGGCGCCACGGCTTTGTTCTGCTGGTTCGGCGGGCGTTTCCTGCTGCCGGTGAATCAGCAGAATGCCCTTCCGGCATTGCGGGCGCTGGCTCCGACGATCTTCCTTTCGGCTATACTGGGCGTTTTCCGCGGCTATTTCCAGGCGCACAGGACCATGACGCCCACCTCTGTTTCGCAGATCCTGGAACAGATCATGAACGCCATCGTCAGTGTGGCGGCAGCGTTTATCCTGCTGCGGACGCTGGCACCGGAAGGCGGGACACGCGGAGCCGTGATCGGAGCCATGGGCGGTACGATCGGTACGGGCGCCGGGGTGCTGATCGGGCTGCTGTTCATGATCTTTGTCTATCAGATCAACCGCGGGTATTTCAAAAAACGGCAGAAGCGGGATATCCATACGGATACGGAATCGTACGGCGAAATCATCAAAACGATCATTCTGATGATCACGCCGATCATCATTACATCGTTTATATACAACTGCAGCACCTATCTGAACAGTGTACTGTATTCCAATATCCAGGGCTGGCACCACATAGACTCGGAGCTGATCGCTTCCGCCTACGGGGAGTACATAAACTTTTATATCCCGATCCTGGGCATTCCGCTGGCGCTTTCCTCTGCCAGTACCTCAGCCATGATGCCGGAGGTGGCCGGCCGGTACGCCATCGGAGAAAAGAAAGAAGCCGTACAGCAGGTCAATCAGTCGATCCGGCTTTCCATGTTTATCTGTATTCCGTGCATGGTCGGTCTGACGGTGCTTTCCTATCCCATCATGGGCGTCCTGTTTCCGACTTCGACCGATCTGGCGGCAAAACTGCTGCTGGCCGGTTCGGTTTTTGCCGTAACCGATTCGTTTTCCATCATTACGGGCGGGGCTCTGCAGGCCATCGGGCAGCAGAGAAGGGCGCTTTTTAACGCGGCGGCTTCTCTGGTCATCAATGTGATCTCGCTGGCACTGATGCTCGTGGCGGTATCGGCGTTGGATATTTACGCCGTGATGCTGGCCAATATCCTGTTTTCGGTCGTCTGCTGTATCCTGAATGTGCAGTCTATGAAGAAGTATCTCCATTTCAAGGGGGAGATCCGGAAGACATATATGGAGCCGTTTCTGGCTTCGGCGATCATGGGGGTTGCCGCCTATGCAATCTATCAGGCGGTGTTTTCCGTGACAAAGCGTCCTTCAATCGCGCTGCTCGTTGCCATTCTGCTGGCGGTGATCGTGTACCTGATCCTGTATGTGGTCATTTCCCATACAAAAGAAGAAGAGATGCTGCAATTCCCGATGGGAAGGTACATCGTCCGTATATTACATAAAATTCGTATATATAAATAAGAAAGGAAATGAATTCTTAAAAAAATATTAAATTGTTGCTTTACAAATGTGAACGGATATGCTATAGTTTGTTACGTAAGTGGACAGCTGGGGTAACTGCCATTTGGAAGTATCGGTCTGGGGAGACCGTAAATAAGGGAATAAAGGGGAGAAGACTATGAACAGAAGAAAACGTATTGCGAAACTGGTCACGATTCTCTGCGCGGCCATTTTTATTTTTGGCTGCAGCACATCTGTTTTTGCTGCCAATGACCTGGTAGGCCGCGGAACCGGAAAACAGACCACAACAGGAACGACCACACGTACCGGTACCACCACGTACAACGGAAACGGAAGCACCACAGGGACCAGAACGGTTGCCCAGACTTCGGGAACACAGTCCAATATCGCAACGGGAACGTATGCGAAGGGCGATCCGGGCGTCAGAAGAGTAAACTCACAGGTACAGACAGGGGTTATGGATAAAGTAGTCCCGTTCCTGTCGATCATCTGCGCCGCCATCGCCGCTTTCTGGGTTTTCTTCCACTTCCAGATGAATCAGGTGCGGTACGGCAAGTCCGAGAAGTACTACAAGGAGCTGCTGGACTTCAAGGTTTCCTGCAGACTGTAAGAACGGATGAAAAAGCATACAGAGCAGGCTCTCCTGTAAAGGAGGGCCTGTTTTTCATTAGGGCTTTTATTTTGCAAAACCCTATGGTATACTATACGGGATATTTTGGGCGAACAGGAGGATACTTTATATGAAACATATTCAGACGCTGGAAACAAAGAATCTGCAGAACACCGTAAAGAAAGGCGGATGCGGAGAATGCCAGACATCCTGCCAGTCCGCTTGCAAGACTTCCTGTACAGTCGGGAACCAGTCCTGCGAGCAGACAAAATAAATTCAGATCAGTGCACGGACGTTCCTGCACCGTCATGGTGCAGGAACGTTCTTGTGTGTGAGGTTACACGGTGATCCATACTTTCGAAAACAACGGATACAGGCTTTGCCTGGATGAAAACAGCGGATCCGTCCACGTGCTGGATGAACTGTCTTATAAGGTACTGCGCCGTCTGGAACAGGGGGAGTCAGTTTCTGCCGTGCGGGAAGAGCTGGAGCATAACTGGTCGGGGGAGGAACTGGAAGAAGTTCTTGCCGAATGCCGTCAGCTGCAGCAGGAAGGGACGCTGTTTACCGGAGAACCCTACCGGCCGGCGGTCGAAGAGTTCGCCGCGCGTCCCGGCGTGGTGAAGGCGATGTGCCTGCATATAGCGCATGACTGCAATCTGGCCTGCCGGTATTGTTTTGCGGAAGAAGGCGAGTATCACGGACGCCGGGCCCTGATGTCTTTGGAGACGGGCAAAGCGGCGCTGGATTTTCTGATCAGCCATTCCGGAAACCGGCGGAACCTGGAGGTGGATTTTTTTGGCGGCGAGCCGACCATGAACTGGGAGGTCGTTAAAGAACTGGTTGCGTATGGAAGAGCCCGGGAAAAGACGTCGGACAAACATTTTCGGTTTACATTGACGACGAATGGTGTTTTACTGAATGAGGAGATCATGGCGTTCTGCAACCGGGAGATGGACAACGTCGTCCTGAGTTTCGACGGAAGGCGCCAGGTCAATGACCGGATGCGTCCGTTCCGGGGCGGGAACAGCAGCAGTTACGACCGGATCATACCGAAGTTCCAGGCGTTCGCCGAAAGTCGTCATCAGGAGAAGTACTATGTGCGGGGCACGTTTACCCGCTATAATCTGGATTTTGCGGCAGATGTCCTGCATATGGCGGATCTCGGATTTAAACAGATTTCCGTAGAGCCGGTGGTAGCGCCTCTTACAGAGGATTATGCCATTCGGGAAGAGGATCTGCCTCAGATCTGTGAACAGTATGACCTGCTGGCGAGAGAAATGGTCCGGCGCAAAAAGGAAGGGCGCGGATTTAATTTCTTCCATTTTATGATCGACCTCAGCGGGGGACCCTGTGTATACAAGCGTCTTTCGGGATGCGGTGCCGGCGGAGAATATCTGGCGGTCACGCCCTGGGGGGATCTGTATCCCTGCCATCAGTTTGTCGGCATGGAGGAATTCCGGCTCGGCAATGTCACTGACGGCATCGACAGGGAAGATATCTGCCGGCAGTTCCGTTCTGTGAATGTATACAGCCGGCCGGAATGCACCGGTTGTTTTGCGCGTTATTTCTGCAGCGGAGGCTGTATGGCAAATGCCTGGCATGCGTCCGGTGCCATCAATGGTGTCTATTCGATCGGCTGCACGATGCAGCGTAAGCGTGTAGAATGTGCCTTAATGATACATGCCGCCGAAAAAATGGCGGATAAAATAGAAAAAGAGGGTTAAGGAAATGAAGAAGAAACAAGGTATTGCGACTCTGATCATCATGGCTGTCCTGACTGTTCTTCTGGCTTATACCGTTTTTGTGGGATGGGGAGAACATCACACCGGTGCCATGAAGAACATCAAAACCGGTCTGGATCTTTCCGGCGGTGTCAGCATTACGTATGAAGCGGTGGAGGCTGCTCCGTCCGCGTCTGACATGGACGACACGATCTACAAGCTGCAGCAGCGTGTCACACAGTTCAGTACAGAGTCAAATGTGTATCAGCAGGGACTGAATCGTATTAACGTGGAAATCCCCGGTGTCTCGGATGCCAACCAGATCCTGGCTGAGCTGGGCAAGCCGGGTGCTCTGGAGTTTCAGGATTCAGAGGGTACCGTTGTTCTGCAGGGAACCGATATCGCCGGCGCGGAAGGCGTGGCGTATCAGGATAACAAAACCGGAGAGCATAAATATGTGGTCGACCTGACCCTTACCTCGGAAGGCTCCAAAAAATTTGCGGAAGCGACAGAAGCTAATCTGGGAAAACAGATCGCCATCGTATATGACGGAGAAGTGGTCAGCGCTCCTGTCGTGCAGTCGGTCATCACAGGCGGTAAGGCAGAGATCACCGGTATGTCGGATATCGAGAGCGCCCGCAAGCTGGCGTCCTTTATCCGGATCGGTTCGCTTTCTCTGGAACTGAATGAGATCTACTCCAACGTTGTCGGTGCTTCCCTCGGGCAGAACGCACTGCATGTCAGCGTGATCGCCGGTATCATCGGTATTCTGCTGGTCATTCTTTTTATGATCTGTGTATACCGCATTTCCGGTCTGGCGGCCGGATGGGCGCTGGTCCTTTTCGTCCTTCTGGACCTGGCGTTCATGAATGCTTTTGATATTACACTGACGCTTCCCGGTATCGCCGGTGTCATCCTGACGATCGGTATGGCTGTGGATGCCAACGTCATCATTTATGCCCGTTCCCGTGAGGAACTGTCTGCCGGCCGCGGCGTCTATTCTGCCCTGAAAGCCGGCTTCAGCAAAGCGTTATCGGCCATCCTGGACGGCAACATCACCACCCTGATCGCGGCAGTGGTGCTGTATGCACTGGGAACAGGAAGTATTCAGGGCTTCTCTGTGACGCTGGCAGTCGGTGTTATTCTTTCCATGTTCACCAGCCTGGTGCTCTCCCGTCTGCTCAGCTATGCCTTCTACGGCGTCGGTGCCAGAGATGAAAAACTGTACGGCAGTGCCAGACAGAACCGGGTACGGAATTTCGTCGGCAAACGTGCGGTCCCGATGATCATTGCCCTGATCATGATCATTGCGGTTCCGGTCGGGCTGGCGGCCAGACATGGCATGAATTTCAGCCTGGATTTCATCGGCGGCACAGCGACTACCGTGGATTTCGGAGAAGAGTACAGTCTGGCGGATCTTGACGAAAAGGTACAGCCTGTCGTATCGGAGGTCACCGGAGACAACGATATCCAGTTCCAGAAGATCCAGGGCAGCACATCGGTCATTATCAAGACCAAGGAACTCAATCTGGATAAGAGAAACGAACTGAATGCGGTATTGGAAGAAAACTTTGAAAATGTCACGGCCAGTGAGATCACGGCAGAGAATATTTCTTCCATCATCAGCGGAGAGATGCGTTCGCATGCGATCCTGGCGGTGATCATCGCGGTGGCGGCCATGCTGGTCTATATCTTCATCCGCTTCCGTGACATCCGGTTTGCCTCGAGTGCGGTTATTGCGCTGGTCCATGATATCGCCGTGTGTATCGCGTTCTATATCTGGTTCCGGATCTCCGTCGGCAGCAGCTTCATTGCCGTCATGCTGACGATCCTCGGTTACTCCATCAATGCGACGATCGTCATCTTCGACCGTATCCGTGAGAATATGGCGGTCATGCGCGGAGACAGCTACCGGAACATTGTGGATACGTCCATTTCACAGACACTGACAAGAAGTCTGTATTCGAACCTGACAACCTTCATCACGATTTTCGTGCTGTTCCTCATGAGCAGAGGAATTCCGTCCATCCGTGAATTTGCACTGCCCATTATCATCGGTCTGATCGCCGGTGCCTTCTCCTCCGTGTTCGTGACAGGCCCGCTGTGGTATATCATGAAGACAAAGAACGGTAAAGCCGACATCGTACCGGTGGGCGCAGGCCAGGCACCGGCCGCAGCAGCTGCACCGGCTGTAGCAGCAGGAAGCACGGTTGAAAAAACGGCACAGGCTGCCGCCGGAGCGGTCAATGCTTCGAAAAACAAACATGTGAAAAAGGATCGAAGCGAACTGCAGAGTACAAAACGTAAAAAGAGCAGAAGACGCTGAGTATCATAAAAGGGCGGTCCCATCGGACCGCCCTTCCGTCATGGATTGATAACAGCCCTGCTGTGCTCTCCTCAAGACTGAGGGGTGGAGAGTTGATGTCCGCCTGCGGACTTCATAATATGAGGATCACGAAATGACAGAGCAGAACTGGGTGGTGGCGGCAAAACGCGCCGATTTTAAGGGGATTGCGGAAAAGTTTGGCATTGACCAGGTGACAGCCCGTCTCATCCGGAATCGGGATATGGTAACGGAGGAGGAGATACGGGAATACCTGTACGGCAGTCTGGAAGACCTGCATGATCCCCGGCTGATGAAGGGTGTCCCGGAAGCGGCGGAGATGCTGTGCTCTGCGGCTGCGGAAGGCGCGCGGATCCGGGTGATCGGGGATTATGATATGGATGGCGTCAGTGCTTCCTATATTCTGCTGAACGGTCTGCAGAAACTGGGAGCGGACGTGGATGTCCGTATCCCCGACAGGGTCCGGGACGGCTATGGCCTGAACCGGACGCTGGTGGAAGAGGCGATCGCGGATGAACGCACCATGATCCTCACCTGCGATAACGGGATCGCCGCTGCAGAAGCCATTCAATGCGCCAGGCAGGCAGGCCTGCGGGTGATCGTGACCGATCATCATGAGATCCCGTTTACAGAAGAAAACGGGGAAAAAGTCTTTCACCTGCCTCCGGCAGATGTCGTGATCGATCCCAAGCAGCCGGACTGTCCCTATCCATACGACGGATTATGCGGTGCAGCGGTTGCCTGGAAACTGATACAGGCGGTTTTTCAGAATGCCGGAATTCCGGAAACGGAGGCGTACCGTTATCTGGACATCGTGGGCATGGCGACGGTCGGGGACGTGATGGACCTGTGCAGAGAAAACCGGATCCTTGTCCGGGAAGGCCTGAAGCAGCTGCACCATACCGGGCGCCCCGGCCTTCTGGAACTGATACGGCAGAGCGGGCTGGAAAAGGAGCAGATCGATGTATATCATATCGGCTTTGTACTGGGCCCCTGCCTGAATGCAGGCGGACGTCTGGATACGGCCCTGAGGGCACTGCAGCTTCTCTGTACGGACAGCCGGGAAGAAGCGGCAGAAACAGCGGCGGAGCTGGTCGCATTGAACGCCCGGAGAAAGGAACTGACCGGGCAGCAGCTGGAGATAGCAGTTGGGATGGTGGATCATACGGACTGGCAGAAAGACCGGGTGCTGGTCGTGTATCTGCCGGAATGTCATGAAAGCCTGGCCGGGATCATTGCGGGAAGACTGCGGGAAAAATACAACCGCCCGGCTTATGTGCTGACAGGAACCGGCGCAGCGCTCAAAGGCTCCGGCCGGTCGATCGAGGCGTATTCCATGTATGAAGAACTGAACAGCTGCCGGGATATCCTGGAGAAGTTCGGCGGACATCCCATGGCGGCCGGCCTTACGCTGCCGGCGGAAAAACGGGAAGAATTCCGGGAAAGGATTAATGCCGGCTGTTCTCTTACGGAACAGGATATGATGCCTAAGATCACGATCGACGTACCCATGCCGGTTTCCTATGTCAGCCGGGAGCTGGTCCGTGAATTCGAAAAGCTCCGGCCGTTCGGAAAAGGCAATCCGCGCCCGCTGTTTGCACAGAAGGATATGCATGTATTGTCTGCCCGGGTATTCGGAAAGAACAGGAATGTACTGAAAATGCAGATGGCAGATCCGGAAGGCAGGACAGTGGATGCCGTCTATTTCGGGGAAGCCGATGAGCTGCTCCGGTACGCAGAACAGAAGGACACGCTGGATATTGTCTATTATCCGGCCATCGATACCTGGCAGGGACTGGAAAAACTGCAGATTACTGTGCAGGCATATCGTTGAAGGATAAGGAAAAAGATGTTATACTGTACCATTATCTATCATCTGTAAAAAGCAAAACATGAGAGGAACTGCATCCAAAGGAGGTCAGAGCATCATGAAAGAATTAAAAGATTATGTCATCAGCATCCCGGATTTTCCGGAACCGGGTATCATTTTCCGTGACATTACCGGTATTCTGCAAAGTGCTGAGGGGCTGCATATGGCGATCGACCAGCTGCAGAAAGAGCTGGACGGTGTGGAATTCGATATGATCGCCGGAGCGGAAGCCCGCGGATTCATTTTCGGCATGCCGCTGGCCTATAACCTCGGCAAACCGTTCATCCCGGTGCGTAAAAAAGGAAAACTGCCGCGGGAAACGGTGCAGCAGACCTATGATCTGGAATACGGCACGGCCACGATCGAGATCCACAAAGACGCGATCAAGCCCGGCCAGAAGGTTGTCCTGGTCGACGACCTGATCGCCACCGGCGGCACGATCAAGGCAGCCGCCAATCTGATCGAGAGTCTGGGCGGCGAAGTGGTCAAGATCCTGTTTGTCATGGAACTTGCCGGACTGAACGGCAGAAAAGTTCTGGAAGGTTACGATGTCAGTGCTGCAATCACGTATGAAGGGAAATAAATGAGCAGTGAAGTAACCAGACCGGATTCCCTCCTGAAGCAGCGGGATACCTTCCGTACCCCGGAGGAACTGTATCAGGAGCTGGAAGATACGGTTAAGCAATATCATCCTTCGGCAGACGATCTGTCATTGATCCGCCGGGCCTATGATGTTGCTTATCAGGCACATCAGGGGCAAAAGCGCAAATCCGGAGAACCGTACATTATCCATCCGTTGTGTGTCAGTCTGATCCTGGCAGATCTGGAGCTGGATAAAGAGACGATCGAGGCTGCGCTTCTTCATGATGTCCTGGAAGACACGGCCATGAGCAAGGCGGAGATGACACAGATCTTCGGACAGGAAGTGACGGAGATCGTGGACGGCGTCACCAAGCTGAGTCAGCTCTCCTATGCGGCCGATAAAGTCGAAGAACAGGCGGAAAACCTGCGGAAGATGTTCCTGGCCATGGCCAAGGATATCCGTGTGATCCTGGTCAAGCTGGCAGACCGTCTGCACAATATGCGCACCCTTCAGTATATGAGGCCCGAGAAGCAGCGGGAAAAGGCGCGGGAAACGATCGATATCTATTCGCCGATCGCGCAGAGACTCGGTCTTGCCAAGGTCAAAAACGAACTGGACGACCTTTCGCTGAAATATCTGCATCCGGAGGCCTATCGTGATCTGGTGGTGCAGATCAATGCCAGAAGAGCCGAACGGGATGCCTTCGTCAACGGCATCGTGGAGAATGTGCGCAAACATCTGGATGCGGCAGGCATACAGGGCCAGATCAAGGGGCGGGCCAAACATTTCTTCAGCATTTACAAAAAAATGGTCAACCAGGAAAAGACCCTGGATCAGATCTACGATCTGTTTGCTGTCCGCATTATCGTGGAGACCATCAAAGACTGTTATGCGGCGCTGGGCGTCATCCATGAAATGTACACCCCGATCCCGGGGCGTTTCAAAGACTATATTGCCATGCCCAAGCCCAATATGTACCAGAGTCTGCATACGACACTGATCGGGCCGAACGGGACACCGTTTGAAATCCAGATCCGGACATACGATATGCACCGGGTGGCGGAATACGGTATCGCGGCACACTGGAAATATAAAGAGGCATCGGACGGAAAGAGGACAGATCCGGAGCAGGAAGAAGAAAAACTGAACTGGCTGCGGCAGATCCTGGAATGGCAGCAGGACATGTCGGACAACCGGGAGTTCATGACGCTGCTCAAGAGCGATCTGAATCTGTTCAATGAAAACGTATACTGTTTCTCTCCGGCAGGCGATGTGGTGACGCTGCCGGCCGGATCCTGTACGATCGACTTTGCCTATATGATCCATTCTGCCGTGGGAAACCGCATGGTCGGAGCCCGGGTAAACGGCAAGCTGGTCCCCATAGAAACAGAGCTGCATAACGGAGACCGGGTGGAAGTCATCACTTCCCAGAACTCGAAAGGTCCCAGCCGGGACTGGCTGACGATCGTCAAAAGTCCGCAGGCCCGGAACCGGATCAACCGGTGGTTCCGGCAGGAGAGAAAAGAAGACAACATCCAGAAAGGGAAAGAGATCCTGGCCTCATCCGCTCACGCCAAGGGACAGACGCTGAGCGAACTTCTGAAGCCGGAATATATGGAAAAAATCCTGCAGAAGTACGGTTTTCAGGATTGGGACTCCGTACTGGCAGCGATCGGTCACGGCGGCCTGAAAGAAGGCCAGGTCATGAACAAGCTGATCGAGCTGCAGCGGAAGGAGCGGCAGGCAAATCTGACTGACCAGGATGTACTGCATGCGGCGGAAGAGCAGGAGAAAACCAGCCGGGCAGGAAGCAGACACGGCGGTATCACCGTGCAGGGGATCCATGATGTGGCGGTACGCTTTTCGAAATGCTGCAGCCCGCTGCCCGGGGATGAGATCATCGGTTTCGTGACACGCGGCAGAGGCGTTACGATCCACAGGACCGACTGCATCAATATCCTGAATCTTCCCGAGTCCGAACGAAATCGTCTGCTGGAAGCGGAATGGGCCTCGGACCAGCAGGAAGACCGGAGCTATACGGTCGGCGTGATCGTGTATGCCAACAACCGCACAGGCCTTCTGGTGGATATTTCCAAGATCTTTTCCGAAAGACGCATCGACCTGTCGGCGATGAATGTGCGGACCAGCAAGCAGGGAACGGCGACGATCGATATGACGTTCGCTGTGAAAAACAGAGAGCAGCTGCGTGACCTGAGCGAAAAAATACGGCAGGTAGAAAGCGTTATTGAAGTGGAACGCTCCATGGGATAACAGATACTGCGGAAATATGAGGTAAGACAATGGCAAAGATCCAGATTCAGAATCTTGTACTGGGCATGGTCGGGACGAATGTGTTCTTCCTGCAGAATACCGACACGAAGGAACTGATCGTGATCGACCCGGCAGACCGGGCGGATGTGATAGACCGAAAGATCGGGGAAATGGAAGGGAAGCCCGTGGCGATCCTGCTGACCCACGGCCATTTTGACCATATTATGGCGGTGGAGGAGATCCGGCAGAAATATCAGATCCCGCTCTATGCGGAAGAGCATGAAGAAGAAGTGCTGGAGAATCCGGGAAAGAATCTTTCGGCCGGCTGGGGACAGGCTGTATCCCTGCAGGCTGACCGCCTGCTGAAGGACGGACAGGAGATCGAACTGGCCGGCCTGCGGATCCGGGTGCTGCATACGCCGGGACATACGCAGGGAAGCTGTTGTTTCTATCTTCCGGATGAAAAGGTCCTCTTCAGCGGGGATACACTTTTCTGCTGTTCCTATGGACGGATCGATTTTCCGACTTCCAGCGGCAGGGACATGGAAAACAGCATTTTCCGGCTGCTGCATGAGCTTCCGGATGACACCGAGGTATACCCGGGCCATGAAGGGTTTACCACGATCGCCTATGAAAAGAGGTACAATCCGCTTGCACGTTAGGATCACACTCTGGTTTGACAGACATGTTTTCGAATATGATATCTATTCGCTGCTGAAAGCATTCTGGCCCGGTGCGGACATCACGATCCGCTATACGGACGAGACCGAAAAAGAAGAGCAGCAGGCGGAAGAAACCGTATGTGAACTGTACTATGCGCCGGGAGAAGAGCCGTATACAGAAACCGTCCGGTTCCATCTGGTGCCGGGATCGGCGGAGGCAGCGGAGACTCTGGGACTTTCCGGCTGTGGTGCGATCACGGCAGCGGTGGAAACAGATACCCGGAGCGATAAGATCATTCTGAAAAACCAGGTCAAGGAACTGATCTACCGGACGCTTTCGGAACAGACGCACAGGCAGCTGCCCTGGGGAGATCTGACGGGGATCCGTCCTGTCAAACTGATGAGCGGCCTTCTGCAGGAAGGGAAAACCGACGAAGAAGCGCTGGCCTTCATGCAGAAGACCTGGTTTGTGAGCAGAAAGAAAGCGCAGCTTGCCCTGCAGACCGCTAAGCGGGAGGAAGCCCTTCTGAAAGATATCCGGACGGAAGACGGTTACAGCCTGTATATCGGCATTCCGTTCTGTCCGTCGATCTGTCTGTACTGTTCGTTCGGATCGCATCCCCTGGCAGTCTGGAAAAAGAAAACGGACACCTATCTGGATGTACTGGAGACAGAGCTGAAATCCGTTTACGACCTCATGGAAGGCCGCCGGCCGGATACGATCTATATAGGAGGGGGTACACCGACCTCCCTTACCGAAGCGCAGCTGGAGCGCCTTCTGACAACCGTAACGGATACCTTTGTTTCCGACGCTCTGCGGGAATTTACGGTGGAAGCCGGGCGGCCGGATACGATCACAAAAGAAAAACTGCAGGTACTGCGTCAGTTTCCGGTGGACAGGATTTCGGTCAATCCGCAGACCATGAATCAGGAGACACTGGACCGGATCGGCAGAAAGCACACCGTCGAAGAGATCAGAACCGCGTTTGCGGCTGCCAGAGACGCCGGCTTTACCAATATCAATATGGACCTGATCGTCGGCCTCCCCGGCGAAGGGGAAAAAGAAGTGGACCGGACACTGGAAGAAATCCGGAAGCTTTCGCCGGACAGCCTGACCGTTCATTCGCTGGCTCTGAAACGCGCCACCCGCCTGCATCTTTTCCGGGATGCGTACGAGGAAGAGTCTTTTGTCAATTCGGAGCGGATCATGGATATGACAGAAGCCTGCGCGACGGATCTGGGAATGACGCCGTACTACCTGTACCGGCAGAAGAACATTGCCGGAAACTTTGAAAACGTCGGCTATGCCCGCGAGGGGAAAGCATGTCTGTATAATATCCTGATCATGGAGCAGCGTCAGACGATCCTGGGTGCCGGTTCCGGCGCCTCGACCAAGCTGATCCATGAAAACGGGACCCGGGTAGACCGGGTGGAGAACGTGAAGGATCTGCAGCAGTATCTGACACGGATCGAAGAAATGACGGAAAGAAAGAGAAAAGGCATTGCCGCCTTTTTAAACGGGTAAACATGGGAAAAGAAAACAGAACAGAAAACGACGGAACGCTTCCGTATACGCCGCGCACGCACCATCTGCTGGAGTTTTCCATGACGGAGCAGCTGGAGCATGGACGTATGGTCAGCAACCTGGCCTATCATATCGGCCTGGAGCTGGGCATGGACGAAGAGCAGAGGCGAAATCTGGTCATCGCCGGTTTTTTCCATGACATCGGAAAGACCGAGATCGAAAAGATCTATAATATCTCCGATGAGTCTGCTCTGCTGGTAGAGGAGATGAATTCCGTGCGCCTTCATCCCAACAAGGGGTATGAGATCCTGAAACGGCACGGCTACAACGAAGAGATCTGTCAGGCGGTGCTGCATCACCATGAGAATTTTGACGGCAGCGGTTTTCCGGACAATCTGGAGGGATGGAATATTCCGCTGGACGCCTGTATTCTGCGTGTCTGCGACCTGTTCTGTTCCCTGGTTACCAACCGGCCGTACCGGAGTGCGTTCTCCGGCAAGGCAGCGATCGAAATGATGATCGAGAGAGTGCAGATATTTGACATCAAGGTGTTTCTGGCGTTTCAGAGGATCGTACACGTGGATGACCAGGGAACGATCGGACTGCCGGAAACGGCTGAAGAAGTGAGAGGAGTTTGGGCAACAGTATGGAATTAAAGAAAAAACCGGTTACAGGAATGAAGGACATTCTGGACAGAGAAATGACGATCCGCAACCACGTCATGCAGCTGATCCGGGAAACCTATACGACATTCGGATTTACGCAGATCGAAACTCCCTGTGTAGAGCATATAGAGAACCTGAACAGCAAGCAGGGGGGAGAAAACGAGAAACTGATCTTCAAGATCCTGAAACGCGGAGAAAAACTGCGGATCTCGGAGGCACAGAAGGAGCTGGATCTGGTGGACAGCGGCCTTCGCTACGACCTGACCGTACCGCTCTGCCGGTATTATGCCAATAATGCGGCAGCGCTGCCCAGCCCCTTTAAGGCGCTGCAGATGGGAAATGTCTGGCGGGCAGACCGGCCGCAGAGAGGACGATTCCGGCAGTTCATGCAGTGTGATATCGACATTCTCGGAGAAGCCACGAATCTGGCGGAGATCGATCTGATCCTGGCAACCTCCACACTGCTGGGGAAACTGGATTTCCGGAATTTTACGATCCGGCTGAATGACCGGCGCATCCTGAAAGCCATGGCTGCCTACAGCGGTTTTCCGGAAGACAGTTACGATACGGTCTTCATCATCCTGGATAAGATGGATAAGATCGGGCCGGACGGTGTGACGGCGGAACTGCTTGGCGAAGGGTTTTCCAAACAGGCAGTGGATACCTATCTGGAGCTGTTCCGGAACACGACGCCGGATGCCGCCGGGATCCGGTATCTGCAGGAAACTCTGGGCGATGTGCTGGATCCGGCATACAGCAGCGGGCTGATCCGTATCATGGAAAGCGTGGAAGCGGTCCGCAGCGCAGATTTCCGGATCGTGTTTGATCCGACGCTGGTGCGCGGGATGTCATATTACACGGGACCGATTTTTGAGATTTCCATGGATGAATATGGCGGATCTGTCGGCGGCGGCGGGCGATATGATGAGATGATCGGGAAGTTTACGGGTCAGAATACGCCGGCCTGCGGCTTTTCGATCGGATTTGAACGGATCGTGATGCTGCTGCTGGAAAACGGCTATCAGGTTCCGGGCGCGCCGGAAAAGAAAGTATATCTGCTGGAAAAGAAACTGTCGGACGAACAGATGAGCGAAACCGTGCGCAAGGCCATGCAGGAACGCCAGGAAGGGCGGATCGTGGATCTGGAAGTCATGAAGAAGAATAAGAAGTTCCAGAAAGAGCAGCTGATGGAACAGGGATATACGGAGATCATAGAGGTTTTTAATAATTGATAACGGAGTAGAGAGGATATAGAAAATGGCAGAATCGATGCAGGGCTTGAAGAGAACATGTCGGTGTGCGGAAGTGACGGAGGCCATGATCGGGCAGGAAGTCACGCTGATGGGCTGGGTTCAGAAAAACCGGAACAAAGGCGGCATCCTGTTTGTAGATCTGCGGGACCGGACCGGGATCGTACAGCTGATTTTTGAAAATACGCATATTGACGCGGAAGGGCTGGAGAAAGCGGCACGTATCCGCAGTGAATTTGTACTGGCCGTACGCGGCAAGGTGCAGAAGCGGGAAGGCGCGGTCAATGACAAACTGCAGACCGGTACCATCGAGGTAGCTGTATCGGAACTGCGTGTGCTTTCGGAAGCGGAAACCCCGCCGTTTCCGATTGAAGAGGACAGCAAGACGAAGGATGAAGTACGCCTGAAATACCGTACCCTGGACCTGCGCCGTCCGGATCTGCAACGGAACCTGAAGCTGCGTTCCGATGTGGCATACTTGACGAGACAGTTTTTCCATCAGGAAGGCTTTTACGAGATAGAGACCCCGATGCTGGGAAAGAGTACGCCGGAAGGCGCCAGAGATTATCTGGTTCCCAGCCGGGTGCATCCGGGCAGCTTTTATGCACTGCCGCAGTCCCCGCAGCTCTTCAAGCAGATGCTGATGTGTGCCGGTTATGACCGGTATATCCAGATCGCCCGGTGTTTCCGGGACGAAGATCTGCGTGCGGACCGTCAGCCGGAGTTTACCCAGATCGATATGGAGCTTTCT
Organism: Eubacterium sp.; assembly: GCA_024683035.1. Lineage (GTDB taxonomy): Bacteria > Bacillota > Clostridia > Lachnospirales > Lachnospiraceae > Bilifractor. Next base: position 4,882 of record JAIKYQ010000206.1, on the reverse strand, counting down.
TTTGTCGATCAGGAAGACGTCATGGACGTCAATGAGCGTTTTCTGCATTATCTGTTCCGGGAAGCGCTTGGTGTGGAAGTTCCTCTGCCGATCCCGCGGATGACCTGGCAGGAAGCTATGGACCGTTTCGGATCCGACAAACCGGATCTCCGGTTCGGGATGGAGCTGGTGAATGTTTCTGATATCGTCCGGGACAGCGAATTTGCCGTCTTCCGGAATGCGCTGGAGAAAAAAGATGGTTCCGTGCGCGGTCTGAATGTCAAAGGAAAAGGCGGACTCGGCAGAAAACAGATCGATAAGCTGGTCGAATTCGCAAAGGGCTGCGACGCTGGCGGGCTGGCCTATATCCAGCTCCAGCCGGACGGCAACGTCAAATCTTCCTTCGCCAAATTTATGAAGGAAGAAGAGATGACAGCTCTGATCCGGGCCATGGACGGAGAGACCGGCGACCTGCTTCTCTTTGCGGCAGACAGGAACAAGATCGTCTGGAATGTGCTGGGGGCGCTGCGTCTTCAGTTCGCAGAAGAGATGGGACTGCTGGATCCGAAGGAGTACAAATTTGTCTGGATCACGGAATTCCCGCTCCTGGAGTGGTCGGATGAAGAAGGACGGTATATGGCCATGCATCATCCCTTCACCATGCCGGTGGAAGAGGACTGGGCGCGTGTGGACGAAGATCCGGGCAGCGTTCGTGCCAAAGCCTATGATATCGTACTGAATGGAAACGAGATCGGCGGAGGATCGGTCCGTATCCACCAGGATGATATTCAGGAAAAGATGTTTGAGGTGCTGGGCTTTACAAAAGAACAGGCCCGCGAACAGTTCAGCTTCCTGCTGCAGGCTTTCCGCTACGGAGTTCCGCCGCATGCCGGACTGGCTTACGGGCTGGACCGTCTGGTGATGCTGATGGCCGGCGCGGATTCGATCCGCGACGTGATCCCCTTCCCGAAGGTCAAGGATGCATCAGACCTGATGACAGAAGCACCGGCTCCGGTAGAAGAAAAACAGCTGCAGGAACTGGGAATTGCCGTTGCAGCGACAGAATAAGTCGGATTTCATTTTTGGTCTGTTTTTCAATATGGTTCATGAACGACACATGGCTGGTCCTTTGCCGGTTGCAGAGGACCAGCTTCTTTTTGACATTTTACTCTGCAAAACCAGCCAGAAAAATATTTGCTGTTTTAAGTTCAGTTTAGTTTTGAAGGATAAGATGTACGCATGACAAACAAAAAACCGGACAGGTAAGAAGCAGATATCGGACAGGTAAGAAGCAGATACCGGGACGGTTCAGAGTAAGACTGAAAATGAAAACAGGAGGTACAGTGATATGAAGTATACAAGTATAAGAAAACGGATCGGTACAGTTGCCATAGTTGGTGTAACGGCTTTGAGTATGGCCGTGTCGGCATATGCCGGAGAAGCAGAAAACTCTTCCGTCAGCGTTTCGGAGATGGCAGAAGAAGTTTCTGTAAGCACTTCGGAAACAGCAGAGGGCTCTTCTTCCAGTGTTTCGGAAGCAGCAGAAGAAGCGGAGGATACAGCCGTGTCCGGAGAAGCATTTGAGGACAGCTCGGATGGCGGCCACGCGATCGAAGCGGACGGAGAGACCGTATCGTATACAGGGATCTCTGTAAAAAAGACGGGGGAAGCCGAGGGTGATGAAGCAGATTTTTACGGTGAGAATGCAGCGGTATTCGCAACGAACGGGGCATCGCTGGAGATAACGGACAGTACGGTGACCACGGACGGGACACATGCCAACGGCATTTTCTCATATGGAGAGCGAACGACAGTGCACGTTTCCGATACGACGATCGAAACCAGCGGCAACTGCTCAGGAGGCCTGATGACGACAGGCGGAGGCACGATGCAGGCAGAGAATCTGACGATCCATACGACCGGGAATTCCTCTGCTGCGATCCGTTCCGACCGGGGCGGCGGCACGGTGCAGGTAACAGAAGGGTCCTATACGACAGACGGCGTCGGCTCTCCGGTGATCTATTCCACAGCAGACATCACGGTCTCTGATGCGGAGATGACGTCTACTTCTGCGCAGGGCGTGGTGGTAGAAGGGAAGAATTCCGTAACCCTGAACAATGTATCCCTGACGGCGGACAACACATCGAAAAACAGCGACAAATCCGACTATTATCAGGCTGTCATGATCTATCAGTCCATGTCCGGAGATGCGGCGGAAGGCGAGGCTTCCTTCGCCATGAACGGCGGAACGCTGACCAATCTGAATGGTGACATATTCTTTGTCAATAATACGGTGGCTTCGATCGATCTGAACGGAGCGGAGATTGTCAATGAAGACGAGGAAGGAGTGTTCCTGCGCGCGGCAGCGGCCGGTTGGGGCAATGAAGGCGCAAACGGCGGACATGTGACCATGACAGCAGCGGATCAGGAGATCACAGGAGATCTGCTGGTAGATGAGGTGTCTTCTCTGAATCTGTATCTGACCGGGACTTCCGTACTGGAAGGCGCTGTCAATCCGGATGGAACAGCCGGAGAGATCTATGTAGAAGTGGGTGAAAATGCCAGCTGGACACTGACAGGGGATTCCTATATCACCTCCCTGACCTGTGATGCAGACGCAGTCGATCTCAATGGCTATACACTTTATGTGGATGGAGAAGCCTACGAAGAAGGGACAGCTTCAGAAGGAGAAGCGGTTGTTGTGGAAATCTCCGCCGGGAAAGAGAAGGGAGACAGACCAGATGCCCCGCCGGAAGGAAAAACAGGCAGGCCGATGGGCAAAGGGGGTCAGAAGGGCGGAAAGAACGGCTCCGGCAGTGACAGCGGCCGGCAGCAAAAGAATGGAGAGCAGCCGGATGGGACCGGAGAACGTCCGGCTGCCCCGCCGGAAGGAGATCCGGGAGAAATGCCGTCGGCAGAACAGACCTCTTGACACTGCACAGTCAGACATTTATCATTTGATGTATGAAATGGAATAAGAACTGGGAAAACAAAAAATGGGTACCCATGACCATAGCGATTTGTATCGGTGTGGTCCTTTTCCTGTTCCTTTCCCACCTGTCGACGGTGTTTGGTTATATAGGCGGCTTTCTCGGCTTTTTCCGCTCTGTCGGTCTGGGTGTCGTTTTTGCCTATCTGCTCAATCCGCTGGTGCGGTTATTTGAATTCCGCATTTTAAAGAATCGTTTTCATAAAACCACCAGGCATGTCCTGTCTATGGCATGTGCGGTCATACTGGTGCTGTTTGCCTTGTTCATACTGGGATTTTCGCTGATACCGCAGGTCGTATCCAGTATCGGCGGGTTCATACAGAATCTGGACAGCTATACGAAATCCGCACAGGGAGCGCTGGAAAGCGTATCGGAGTTTCTTGCCAAATGGCATATCGATGCCAGCAACCTGATGGAAAGTGTACAGTCCTTTTTCTCCGGCATACAGAATGCGCTTCCGTCCGGAGCGGCTGAAATACTTTCCCTGCTGGGCGGGATCGGCTCCAACATTGTGGATGTGCTGATCGCTTTTATCCTGGCTCTGTATTTCCTGGCGGATAAAGAGCGTCTGTTCCGTGGGATCCGGAAGATCATGCAGGTGATCCTGAAACCGGAAACATACCGGAAGGTGACCGGCTTTCTCGTCCGCGGCAATGACATTCTGATCCGCTATATCCTGTTCGATCTTCTGGACGGCCTGTTTGTCGGCGCTGCCAACTTTATCTTTATGCTGATCGCCGGCATGCCGTATGGAGTCCTGGTTTCTGTTGTTGTCGGTGTGACCAATCTGGCGCCGACGTTCGGTCCGATCGTGGGCGGCGTGATCGGTGCGTTCCTGCTTTTCCTGGTCAAGCCGATGTTTGCGCTGGAATTCCTGATCTTTACCGTGGCCATCCAGATATTCGACGGCTACATCCTGAAACCCAAGCTGTTCGGGGGAGCACTGGGTGTCCCCGGTGTCATCGTGATCGTATGTATCGTAGTCGGCGGGAAAATGTTCGGAGTATGGGGCATCCTGCTGGCCATCCCGTTTGCAGCGATTGCCTATTTTGCCCTGCGTGAGGCCGTGGCGACCCGTTGGGAAAAGAAATACGGCGAGCCCGAAGAAAAGCCTCCGGACGACGCCCAGGCAGTATAAGAAAAAGAAACAGCGGTCGGTTGATCCGGCCGCTGTGTTTATATCCTGGAAAAAGGAGAATTAATAACCGAGTTCTTCTCCGACCAGTACGATCCGGATCCGTCCGGGCACCAGGGAGTGGCGGGTAATGACCTCCTGACAGCAGATGCAGTCCGGACTGTGGCAGTCGCCGCACTGGCCGGTAACGCTGCAGGGGGTTTTTCTGCTCAGCCGCACACAGTTGGGCGGGGAAGCTACGTTGTGTACGCGGTCCAAAGCTTCTTCCCTTGTTTTGGCATACTTATTCATGCCGGCAACGATGATCACGTGTTCCGGGCCGTGCAGAAGCAGGGACAGCCGGTTGGCGTTGCCGTCAATGTTGACAAGCTCGCCGTCCGCCGTAAAGGCATTGGTACTCATAAGGAAATAGTCACACTGGGCCTGCCGGGCAAACTGTGCCTGGACGGCTTTTTTGTCGTCTGATTTCAGACGCGGGACATATGCGTAGTCATCTGTCTGCAGAGCGGGCAGGATGCCGGTTTCTTCCAGAGTCATGGAACCGCCGTTTGTCACAGTCGACCCTTTCGGAATGAGTGAGAGCACCAGCTCTTTAGCTTCAGCAGCAGTGGCGCAGTAGCAAGCCTCCATATTTCTTTTGGCAAACTGCGGGATCAGCGTGTTTGCGAGATTCTGATAGTATACCTGTTTGGGATTCATAAGTACCTCCTCTGTATACAGTCTTTCCTTGAAACTTACTTCATAATTGATTATACTGTTCTGAGTGTCGATGAGGAAG
>JAIKYQ010000145.1 GCA_024683035.1 Eubacterium sp. | reverse complement strand
GAGGAATAAAAACCATGGAAACGATCAGACTGAACAACGGAATTGACTGCCCGGTAATCGGGATCGGAACTTATATGCTTTCCCCGGCGGAAGCGGAAAACAGCGTGAGAGAAGCTCTGAAGATGGGATATTCCCTGGTCGATACGGCAAATGCCTATGTAAATGAGCGTGCCTGCGGCCGCGGTATGAAGGACAGCGGCAAAAAGCGGGAAGACATCTTCCTTTCCACAAAACTGTGGCCGAGTGAGTATGAAAATGAAAAGGCTGTCGAGGAGACACTGGAACGCCTTGGCACAGACTATGTGGATCTGCTCTATATCCATCAGCCGGCCGGTAACTGGCTTGCCGGATACCGCCAGCTGGAGAAAGCATACAGGGAAGGAAAAGCCAGATCGATCGGGATTTCCAATTTTGAAGGAAAGTACATTGAAGAACTCCAGACCAAATGGGAGATCGTACCGCAGTTCATCCAGGTGGAGGCACATCCGTACTTTACACAGAAGGAACTGCGCAAAACACTGGACAGATATGACATCCGGCTGATGAGCTGGTATCCGCTGGGGCACGGGGACGCATCGCTGATCCAGGAGCCGGTCTTTGCCGGACTCGGAGCAAAGTATGGGAAGACGCCGGCACAGATCATACTCCGCTGGCATACGCAGATGGGGTTTGCCGTCATTCCCGGCAGTAAAAACGTGGATCACATCAAAGACAACCTGGATATTCTGGACTTCTCACTGACCGGAGAGGAAATGAACGAGATCGCCGAGCTGGATAAGGGCGAACGATACTATCATCGGACGGATGAGCAGCTGGTGCAGTTCGCAGCCTGGAAGCCGGGTTTTGAAAAAGCCTGACGGAGGATCCGGGGGAACTTGCAGCACGGAAACAGGAAAGAACGCAGCACGGGAACAGGAGAGAAAAATGGAAGAGATCCGGGTAGATACAAGAGAATACGATGCGGAATCTGCAGCGGACGGAAAGCGTTCGGCAGAACTCTGCTTCAGACTGAACAATACAATGCCGATGACAGAAGAATACCAGGCGATCGTAAAAGAACTTTTCGGCGATCATATGGGGGAAAACGTCATGATCCAGGCGCCCTTCCGCTGCATCCTGGCGGATCCGGTGCGGATTGGGAACAATGTTGTGATCATGTATAACTGTCTGATGATGTCGCGCGGCGGGATCACCATAGAGGATGATGCCATGATCGCTGCCAACGTGTCGCTGATCAGCAACAATCACGATCCCTATGACAGGCAGGTCCTGCTCTGCAAACCGGTGCACATCAAAAAGGGAGCGTGGATCGGTGCGAATGCGGTCATTCTTCCGGGAGTAACGGTCGGTGAACAGGCCATTGTAGCCGCGGGATCGATCGTAACGAAGGATGTACCGGACTACGCGGTCGTGGCAGGCAATCCGGCCAAACAGGTCAAGACACTGGACCGGGAGAAATTCAAAAAAGAAACTGCCTGACGCGCAAAACGAACAGGACGGCGTAAAAGAGTTTGTGAATAACTGCATCGAAGGATGGGGCATTTGAGAAAAATGCCCTTTTATAATTTCTGAAAAAGTAGGGAGAGAATACAGCTGAAATGTGATATGATAAAACGAAATATACGAATACGAGGATGAAACGTTTTGAAAAAGCTTCTGTCATGTATCGTATCTGTCCTGCTGCTCCTGCCGGCCCTGGTGTGGCCCGTCGTAGCGGAGGAGAATGCTGCGTCGCAGGAAACCTCGGCGGCGGAAGAATCAGCTTCGGCCGGGGCACGAGTATCCGGCGATCCGGAAAAAAGACGGCGCCTTTACGCTTTATAAAGACAAACACGGACTCGTCATAGGGGCCATGGAGGGAGTTCATTATAAAGAATATGAACTTCAGATAGATCCGGGGGACAAGCTCTTTATCTATACGGACGGGGTGCCGGAAGCCACCGACGCAGACGGTGAGATGTTCGGCACGGACCGCATGACGGAGGCGCTGAATACATGCGCAGACGGCAATCCGTATGAAATCCTCCAGGGAGTGCGAAAGGCCGTGGATGCATTCGTCGGCGACGCCGAACAATTTGATGATCTGACCATGATGTGCCTGGAATACAAGGGACCGCAGAATACAGCGCATTAAGGGAGAAGAAACATGCAGCATGACAGACAGCAGCGCATAGAAGAAGGCAGGGAATCCCTGAAAAGAACCGCACGGAAATGGTTTTCCATTTCAGAAGACGTGGCTTCAAACGATGAGATCCGCAGCAGGCTGCTGGCCGGGGGAAAGATTACGGGAACGAATATGTGCGTGATGATCTGCGCCATCGTGATCGCATCCGTCGGCCTGAATACGGATTCCGTAGCCGTGATCATCGGCGCCATGCTGATCTCGCCTCTGATGGGCAGTATCCTGGCAACCGCCTACGGCGCTGCCGCCAACGACGGGTATCTGGTAAAAAAACACCTGTCCGGATTCGGCTTCCAGATTGCGGTCAGCATTGCTTCCGCAGCTGTTTATTTCCTGCTGTCGCCGGTCAAGGAAGCAACAGCACAGCTGATCGCCCGGACACAGCCGACCTTTTTCGACGTTCTGGTGGCGGTAGCCGGCGGCGTGGCCGGGATCATCGGTCAGACGCGGGAAGACAAAGCCAACAACATTATCCCGGGGGTTGCCATCGCAACGGCTCTGATGCCCCCTTTATGTACCTGCGGCTATGCCATCGCCAACGGAAAGTGGCACATGCTGCTGGGAGCCCTGTACCTGTTTGTGATCAATACGTATTTTTTCTTCATCTCAGCGACCGTGGTGCTTTCCGCACTCCGCATTCCCAAAGTCAAAGAACTGACAGAAGCGGAATGGAGAAAGAGACAGGGGCGGATGATCCGGAATACGATCCTGCTGGTGCTTCCCAGCATCGCCGCCGTCGTATCGATTTACCTGTCCTAGAATGAATGTTTAGTACAGCCGGATCATGAAGAGAACAGATCAAAAACAACCGGATACTTACCCGATCCAGAAAGCGGCTTTGGTCATACTGCCGGCGATCCTGCTGGGCGTACTGGCCATGATCGCAGGGAAGGAGCCGCCGGTACTGTGGGGAAAGCAGCTGGCGGCATGGCTGATTCTGGCATTTCTGGCATGGGCGCTCCGGCGTTTTGCCGTGCGGATTCCGGTGTACGTATGGGACGTCCTGCTTCTGCTCCTGCTGGCGGCCAGCCTGCTGGGACAGGGCACAGACGGCGTCCGGCGATGGCTGGATCTCGGTGTGGCGCATGTGCATGCGGCCATGCTGGTCCTTCCGGCCCTGCTCGTCGTTTTATGCCGGGTGAAGAAGCCGTATCCGGTCCTGATCGCTGCCGCCGCGGTCGTATGCTTCCAGCCGGATCTTTCGCAGCTGACGGCCTTCTGCGCCGCCGCGCTGCCGCTGATCTGGAAGCGCGGTACAAAGCGGATCCTGCAGGAAGGGATCACGGTGTGCCTTTGTATTCTCCTGCGGATCTGTCTGTCCGTACAGACAGTGGTTCCGCCGGTGCCGTACACCGAAGGCATTCTCTCCATGCTGGGAAATATATCCGGCATCCTGGTGGCAGTGGGATGGATCGCACTTCTTCTCATTCCTCTTTTCTTTGTATTCGGGTATTATAAAAAGAAAAGCCGGCCCTTGCTGTGTCTGGCCATTTATTACACCGTAACGATCCTGTTTATCCTGGACGGTCATTATCCGGTTCCGTTTATGGGGTTCGGGCTTTCCCCGATCGCGGGATACTGGCTCGCTTATGCGGTGATGGTACCGGAAAAAGACAAGGACGATCCAGAACGAGGTGCTGCCGCATGATCCCTACCAGAGAAACAGAAGAAAAACTGGCCAGGCTCTTCGCAGCGTGCAGGCCTTTTTCGGAACACCTGGTAAAGTGGGAAGATCCTGCCCTGCCCGACAAGTATGATCATAACTGTTTTGAATATACCGGGCAGCCGTCAAAAGCAGAATTTGAACAGGCACTGGACTATCAGAAAAAACTGGGCGCATCCTTCATAAAACTGGAAGGGAATGAGCCGCTTACAGACCGCTTCGAACTGGAAGAAGGCGTGACGCTTACCATGGTCCTGAAGACAGCGGAAGAGTTCCGGAACAGGAACAGGGAACTCACATTTCGGAAGCCGGCCTTGTCAGAGGTGGAGGAGATCGAGGTCCGGCATTTCGGGCCGGTATACGGCGAGGATTTTTCCAGAAGAAACATCCGGCGCCTGTACGAAAAACTGGCGTATCACGGCGCCTATCTCGGGGAAACGCTGGTCGGAGCCTGTTACAGTTTTACTTCGGACGGCCTGACATGTATCGACGGACTGATCGTCGATGCGCAGTACAGACATCGCTATGCAGCCACGTCGCTGCTTGCGCATATCCGGGAAACATATCCGGAGACCACCCTTTTCCTGCATGCGGACCAGGATGACACGCCAAAGGATATGTATCGGAAAATGGGTTTTGAAACTGTCGACCGTCTATATGAATATTTATGTACGAAGGTGGAAAAATGAAACTGGAATTATTTAAAAAAGATACCTGTCCCTACTGCCGGAGAGTGATGGACTACATCGATTCTGTAGGAAGGACCGATGTACAGTATCAGGATATTATTGAAAGTCGTGAAGCGGCAGACAGGCTGCTGTCTGAAGGCGGGATCATGCAGGTGCCCTGCCTGTTTATTGACGGGCAGCCGCTGTACGAGAGCCTGGATATCATCCAGTGGCTGGAGGAACATCCGGAAGGAGAGACGGCGCATGAGTAAGCTGGCTGTCTTTTTTCCCGGCATCGGCTATACCGTCGACAAGCCGCTGCTGCATTACAGCAGGCGGATCGCTGCCGAAGCAGGGTATGAGATCAAACTGTTGCCGTACACCGGGTTTCCGGAGAAAGTCAAAGGAGACCGGGCGAAGATGGTCGAGTCTTTCTATAGTGCGCTCCGGCAGACGGAAGAGATGCTGGCAGAGGTGGATCTGACGGCTTATGAAGATGTTCTGTTTGTCGGGAAGAGCGTTGGGACGATCGTGGCGGCACGCATCGCGGAGAAAAGCGGCGCGGCCGACCGCATCCGGCTGATCCTGTATACGCCGCTGGACGATACGTTCCGGTTTTCCTTCGGAAAAGCGACCGCCTTCACCGGGTCCAACGACCCGTGGGTCGGAGGAGAAAACAGCCGTATCCCGGAACTGTGCCGGGAAAGACAGATCCCTTGCACGGTGATCCCGGAGGCAAACCATTCCCTGGAAACCACCAACCTGCAGAAAGATATACAAAACATGCAGAGGATCATGGAAGAAATGGAAGCATTTATCGGGGAGACTTAAAAGGAAGGAAGGCGGAAAATGGACCTCGGCTTAAAGGACAAAGTAGTTATCGTGACCGGCGGTACCAAAGGAATCGGCAGCGGTATTGTTCGCAGCATGGCAGCGGAAGAGGCTGTTGTCATCTGCGTAAACCGTCCGGGGCCGGAAGGTCCGGCAATGGAAAAAGAGCTCGCGGAAAAGGGGCAGCGGATGGAATACATCGCTGCAGAGTTGACGGAGATCCCGGAGTGCAGAAGGGTCATCGATCATGTGATCGAAAAATACGGACGGATCGACTGCATCGTCAATAACGCCGGCGGAAACAATCAGATAGGACTGGATGCCGAGCCGGAAGTGTTTCTGAAAGGCATGGAGGACAACCTGGTGCACTATTATGCCCTCGTTCATTACGCACATGACGAACTGATCCGGAATCACGGGAATGTTGTCAATATTGGTTCTCATGTAGCGATAACGGGGCAGGGCGGTACCAGCGCGTATGTGGCAGCCAAGGGTGCCATCAATGGGCTTACCCGTGAATGGGCGGCGTATTTCTGTGATAAGGGCGTCCGTGTAAACTGTATCATCCCAGGTTCGGTGTGGACAAATTCCTATGTCAAATGGGCTGCCAGGTTCCCGGATCCGGAAGCGCGCAGAAAGCAGGCAGAGCAGAACATTCCATTTGGCAGAAGAATGACCACGATCGAAGAATTCGCCGATCTTGTTGTCTATGTGGCCTCTGCGCGTGCCGGCCATCTGACCGGGGAGATCATCGTGAATGACGGTGGTTATTCGCGCCTTGACCGCGTGCTGACTTCCTGAGCCAGTATGCTCCGGCTGCTGCGCAATGGAGATTGCAATTTTATACCAGAAGTATAATGACAAGACGTTCCGGAAGTGTTATAGTGTGCGTTGGAAATAAAAAAGGATCACGGATCCGGAGAGGAGAGGCCATGCTGAAGATGTATATGCAGAATAGGAAAACTGAATATCGCCCGTATGATCTTCAGGGAATCATTATGCTGTCAGCCATTAAAGCGGAACAGCTTCATGATGCATGCCTTAGAAAGACCGGATCAGGAGGACATCTGACGTCCGATGTACGCAGGTACATAGCGGAGTGATCAGATCGATCGAAGTATTAGCGCTTTGACTGCCGCCTGTCCGAAAAGACAGGCGGTATTTTTGTGTGAGGTTCCCGAACCTGTCGGCAGGATCATGGGAACAAGGGGAAGGAAGACTACAAATGATCAGGTTTTTACGAGAAAAGATATCGGTGTAACCGGCGCAGTTCCTGTGCCGGGACTGCCGGAAAACAGGAGGTGCGATATGACATTACCATATGTGAACGCTGTCGCTACGGGACAGAATATAAACAGATTGCGGGCAGCAGCCGGATTGTC
>JAIKYQ010000081.1 GCA_024683035.1 Eubacterium sp. | reverse complement strand
TCGGTCCGCTCAATACTGTTGGAATCGCGGATCGTAATATTGCCGTCCTCATCGGCTCCTACCAGTACGATAAAGTGTCCGAAATTTGTAAAGTCTCCTCCTGCCGTCATCGCCGCGATGATCGGGAAGCCGTTCCGCAGTGTCGTCAGGATCGTAGTTTCGTCCATATCCACTTCCCAGGATGCCAGGCCCAGCATGTTGGCCCCGTTCCACATCATCTCCCAGGAGGTGCCGGATCCGATGACATAGAATCCCTGTTCTTCGGCCCATTCACCCATCGCAAAAGGATTCATGTCGGTATTCCCTGTCAGACCGCTGTACACGACAGACATGGCGGTCGGTCCGCATCCGGCGACCGCAAAGAAGGACCCGCCGTAATCCTCGTAGCCCCAGCGTTCATCCCACTGCAGGAAATGCGGGAATTCACCCTGTGTTACTTCAGCGGAAATATCCTTGGAAGGCGGTTCATCCGGCTGGTACAGATAATCAGTGACAAATTCCCGGCTTTCCGGATACTCTTCCATGAAGTACAGCAGCTCTTCCGGCACTTCTTTGTTCCGGAGATACTCTGTCAGTTCATCCAGTGGGAGTTCGGACAATTCTTCCCGGCTTTTGACCTCCGCCTTTTTGGCTTCTTCTGCCTCAATCCGTGCCCGTTCTGCTGCTTCTTCATCCTGCCGCTTTTTTTCCTCAGCCGCCCTTTTCCTGGCTTCTCCGGAAAGTTTTTCCACAAGACTCTGATTCGCCACGCTGTTGGTCTTCACAGTCTCCGCCGGCTCTTCTTCCTGTGTCTTGACGGCAGGTGCTGCCGGCGTTTCTTTTTCTTCCTCTGTCCCGGCTTCTTTGGAATCCGTTTCCTGTTTCCCCGTTTCTTCTGCTGTCTGCTCTGTTTTCTGAGCAGCTGCCGAAGGAACTCCTTCCTGCTCCTGCACCGGCTTGTGTACGCCCCGTATACAGGCCACGACCACGACAACCGCCGCCACCAGGATCGCCACTGCGATCAGTGCCTGCTGCAGCAGCTGCTTCTGTCGCTGCTGACGGGTCAGGCCTCTGCCGCCCGGATGCCTCGCTTCACGGCTTCTGCTGTTGGCCGCAGAACGGTTCGCCGGCGTTTTTCTTCCCACACGGGAATCGGTGCGGCTGCCGGATGCCGGCCGCTTCCCCGCATTCCTGCGTTCACCGGAAGGGGCTTCTCTTCTGTCTGTATTTCTTCCGGTTCCGGAGCTCTGTCTGCGCCGGTCCTTGTTATTTTCAGTACTCACACATTTCTCCTTCAGGTACTGCCGTAAACAGCATATTCTTTTCGATCCTCAGGATGGGATCCAGCTCATGGCACACTTTACGGCTCTGTGCCAGCAATCCAGCTTCTGTTCCCGTTCTTCCTGTGAGATGGAGGAAGCAAACACCCGGTCAACTTCCCAGTTTTCGCGGATTTCTTCCTGGTCTTTCCAGTACCCTGCCGCCAGGCCGGCCAGATATGCAGCGCCCAGCGCCGTCGTCTCCACACATTTCGGGCGGTAGATCGGCACCTGGCAGAGATCTGCCTGCATCTGCAGCAGCAGATTGTTGGCACTGGCTCCGCCATCCACTTTCAGAAGTGTCAGGCTCTTTCCGCAATCATCCGACATGGCCTGCAATACATCATTTACCTGATACGCCAGCGACTCCAGCGTTGCCCGGATGATATGATTCCGGTTGACGCCCCGGGTCAGTCCCACGATCGTGCCTCTGGCATACGGATCCCAGTATGGAGCCCCCAGTCCTGTGAAAGCCGGGACCACATAGCATCCGTTCGCATCCGGAACCGCACCGGCCAGTGCTTCCGAATCCTTTACCGAGTCGAGGATCTTCAGCTCGTCCCGCAGCCACTGCAAAGCCGCGCCGGCCACAAACACCGACCCCTCCAGGGCATACGTCACCGTATCCTGCAGCCCCCAGGCGATCGTCGTCACCAACCCTCTTTTGGAAAAGACCGGCTTCGAACCTGTATTCATCAGCAGGAATCCACCTGTTCCGTATGTGTTCTTGACCTCCCCTGCCGAAAAACAGGTCTGGCCGAACAACGCCGCCTGCTGGTCCCCGGCCGCGCCGGCGATCGGGATCTCCCTGCCGAAAAACGAAGCGTCACCGACACCGTATACACAGGAAGAAGGACAGACTTCCGGCAGCATGGCCGCCGGGATCTGCAGAATACGCAGGATCTCTTCGTCCCATTCCTGTTTGCAGATATTGAACAGCATGGTCCGGGAGGCATTGGAATAATCGGTCACATGCACCCGACCTTTGGTCAGTTTCCAGATCAGCCATGTTTCCACTGTGCCGAAAAGCAGTTCTCCCTTTTCGGCCCGTTTTCTGGCTCCCGGAATCTCGTCCAGGATCCATTTCAGTTTCGTCGCTGAAAAGTACGCATCCAGCACCAGCCCTGTCCGTTCATGGATAAACTCCGTCAGTCCGCGCTTCCGCAGTTCATCACAGATACCGGCGGTCCGGCGGCACTGCCAGACGATCGCCGGACAGACCGGCTCTCCGGTTTTTTTATCCCAGACCAGGGTTGTTTCCCTCTGATTGGTAATCCCGATGGCTGCGATCTGCTCTGCCCGAATCCCGGCCTTCTGCATGGCCTCCACCGCGACAGCGAGCTGGGTTTCCCATATTTCGCTGCCATCGTGCTCGACCCAGCCCGGTTTCGGGAAATACTGCGGAAACTCTTTCTGCGCCATGCTGCAGATCTGCCCGTTTTTGTTGAACAGAATACAACGGTTGCTTGTCGTTCCGGCATCAAATGCCATAATATACTGATCCATGATCTTGTCCCTTTTATGCTGCCGTCTCTGCCCTTTGCAGAAGCTGTTATCTTTTGCCCTGCAGGATCAGCCGCACCGTATCCAGAAACACCTGCATCTGTTTTGTCGTTCCGATCGTGATCCGCAGATAGTTATCGATCCGGGGGCGGGCAAAATACCGGACATACATGCCCCTCTCCCGCAGTTTTCGGAACAGTTCGGACGCTGCCATGTCCGGATGGGTTACAAACAGGAAATTGGCGCGGGAGTCAAGACAGAAAAACCCCATTTCTTCCAGCTCCTCTTTCACACTGTCCCGCGTATTGATGATCGTCTGCACCGTATGCCGGAAATAGGCACGGTCTTCCAGCGCCGCTGCACCGGCCAGGATGGACGGGCGATTCATCGTATAGGAGTTGAAAGAGTACCGCACATCACTCAGGCAGCGGATCAGTTCTTCGTTCCCCATCGCAAAGCCGATCCGCATGCCGGCCATAGACCGTGATTTGGAAAAAGTCTGCACCACGAGCAGATTGTCGTATTCCTCCAGCAGCGGAAGGGCAGACTCCGCACCGAAATCCACATACGCTTCGTCCACGATCACCACCACATCCCGGTTGGCATCCAGGATCTTCCGGATCCCGTCAAGAGGCATCGCTATGCCCGTCGGCGCATTCGGATTGGGAAACAGGATGCCGCCGTTTTTTACGGTATAGTCATCCGGATCGATCTGCCAGTCTTCGGTAAGAGGGATCTCTTTATAGGGAACACGGAAGCAGTCGGCCCAGACCTCGTAAAAGGAATAGCTGACATCGGGAAACAGGATCGGATCTTCCCCGTTAAAGAATGTCAGAAACGCCATGGCCAGTACATCGTCCGACCCGACGCCGACAAAGATCTGTTCCTTTTTCACCCGGTATTCCTCTGCCAGTTTTTCCACCAGCAGTCCTGCCGTCGGATCCGGATACAGCCGCATGTCTTCCGCCTGCAGCTCCGCCAGCGCCTTCCGGACGCCGGGAGCAGGCGGATAGGGATTTTCATTGGTGTTCAGCTTGATGATGTTCTTTTCTGCCGGCTGCTCGCCAGGAACATAGGGCTCAACGGCCCGCACGTGTTCTTTCCAGCTCATGGGCTTTCCTCCTGTTAATGGGTCTTCCAGCTTCCGGGATACATCAGTACGAAGATCGGCAGCAGCTCCAGCCTTCCCGCCAGCATATCGATGATCAGCACGATCTTCGATACAACCCCGTACGCCAGATAATTCTGCGTGGGACCGATCTGGTCCAGGCCGGGTCCGATATTGTTCAGCGTAGCCGCCACGGCACTGAAATTGGTCTCCACGGAAAACCCGTCAATACTGATGATCAGGAACGAAAGCCAGAAGAGGAGAAAATAGGCAACCAGATAGGCCATGATTGAATGCATGGTCCCTTCCTGGATGATATGTCCGTCCAGACGTACCCGCCGGATGCTCCGCGGATGCAGCAGCAGGCGGATCTCTTCCTTAATGGCCTTGGCCATGACCAGCACGCGGCTGACCTTGACACCGCCGCCCGTACTGCCCGCACAGGCCCCCACCATCATCAGCGTCAGCAGGATCGTTTTGGACAGCGACGGCCACAGATCGAAATCTGTGGTCGAAAAACCGGTCGTTGTCATGATCGATGCCACCTGGAACGCGGCGTCACGTACCGTATGCCCCACTCCTTCATAGCTGCTGTGCACGTTCCAGGCGATCACGCAGACCGCTGCCAGAATGATCAGAAAATAGGCTCTTACTTCCTGCATTTTCACAGCTTCGCCCGGTTTTCTGCAGATCATCAGATAGTAAAAACTGAAGTTTACGCCAAAGGCGATCATAAAAGCAGTAATGATCCACTGCTGCACCGGCGTATAGGCGGCGCAGCTGGAATTCAGGACACCGAAACCGCCGGTTCCTGCCGTGCCGAACGAAATACAGACCGCATCAAACCAGTTCATGCGGGAAAGCAGCAGCAACAGCATCATCAGAACGGTCAGGCCCAGATAGATTTTATACAGGATCCTGGCCGTCGACCGCACGCGCGGCACGAACTTCGTCACCTCCGGTCCGGGGCTTTCCGCACGCATCAGATTCATGTGGGAACCGCTGTTCTTCATCGGCAGCAGCATCAGGATAAACACCAGGACTCCCATGCCGCCTACCCAGTGGGAAAAGCTTCTCCAAAACAGTGAAGTATGGGACAGGGCTTCTACATCCGCAAGGATCGAGGCCCCGGTCGTCGTAAACCCGGATACGATCTCAAACAATGCATTTAAAAAACTCGGGATCTCCTTTGTGATCACAAACGGAACAGCTCCGTAACAGCTGAGCAGGATCCAGGAAAGCCCGACTGCTACGAAGCCTTCCTTCGGATATATCTCCATATGAAGCGGCCTTTTGGAGATCAGCATCCCGACTGCCACGGCAACGACTGCCAGAATCAGATAGACCCAGCCTTGCTGCTCCCGGAATACCAGAGCAATCAGACAGGGAAGCAGCATCAGCATGCCTTCTACCCGCAATATCCAGGACAGCACAAACCGGATCATGCTATAATTCATAGGTTTTTCCTCCGGTCAAAGCCCTGTTCTTACAATGTCGTTGATGTCCTGATACCCCAGATTCGTCGTGACAACGATCACAGCATCCCCTTCGCAGAAAGAATCCTTGCCGCCGGGGATAATCAGGTTGTCGTTCCGGCGGATGCCTGCCACGATGGTATTGGGCTTGAACTTCAGATCCGCCAGCTTCACACCGATGAAACGGGACTTCGGCCGGATAATGAATTCCAGCGCCTCCACACGGTTGTTCACCAGGCGATACAGCGTCTCGACGTTGCTGTCCATACTTTCGGCCATAGCCCGGACATACTGCAGGATCCGCTGCGCCGTCAGATACTTCGGCTCGATCACACTGTCCAACTCGAGACTCTCGATCACTTCGTCAAATTCAATGTGGTTGAGTTTTGTTATGATCTTCTTTCCGACTTTGCCCTGCGCATATTTCGACAGGATAGCGTTGACCTCGTCGATACCGGTACAGGCCACGAGAGCGTCCATGCTGTCCAACCGCTCCTCGTGGAGCAGCTTCTGGTCGCTTCCGTCCCCGCAGGTGATCGTGGCCTCGGGAAACGCCTCAACAAGTTCTTCGCAGCGCTTTCTGTCACGCTCGATCAGTTTGACATCCACGTGGGAATTCCGAAGGATCTTCAGAAGATAATACGCCATTGATCCGCCGCCGATGATCA
>JAIKYQ010000146.1 GCA_024683035.1 Eubacterium sp. | reverse complement strand
GGATTCTCCTTTGGAAGTGCAAGGTTTTTGACCGGGATTGCTTGTTTTTCCTGCACTTCCATTATACCAGAGGATGCCCGTTAACACAGTAACTATAGGACTTTTCAAAGAACAATTATCTTATTGAGCAAACACTAAATAAGCATAACCATACTATTCTGACATCTTGGAGATTTAGAGCAGCCATTACATGGCGGAAATGCATAGGTTTTCAAAACGTGGATCGCAGCCGGCGGACACATACTTTTACAAGCGCGCATTCTGAAAAGAACGCAGCTGAGATCCACTGCATACGAAGACCAGGCGGCCGGGATGAGAACAAATCGTTCATGAACATCCCGGCTGCCCGGTCGAAGTTGGCAGTTAGCTCAGCGGAGTGGTTCAGGCAAGCGTTAAAAGCATGTGTCCGCCGGCTGCTTCATATTGTATTAAATCTATGATCATTCAAAATATACGTTTCCCTGCAGCCACACGATTCCTTTGAATCGACGGCCCGGTTCCGGTGCGCCCAGCAGGTCTCTTTCGTTGATGCAGACATCCAGCGGAATATCATTGCAGTTCAGGCCCAGGCGGATCATCGTTTCCTGGGTCATGCTGTTCCGGAACGTATCCACATCCGTGATATCCCCCAGGATATTGTACAGATCACATTCCAGACCATACGGGATCAGATACGAATCCACGATCGTATAGACATCTTCATACTGGATCCGGCGCGAGATCATAGAATACGCATCGATGTCCTCCATGGTCAGATTCTCAATGGCTTCTTCGTCACCCTTCTGCGCTGCCGCAAACAGAGAATTCCGCTGTTCCAGCTTTTTGGCATCTGCCTTCTCTGTCTTTTGATCCTTGATCACCGGCAGCAGGATCGAGCCCGAATCGGCCAGACCTGCCAGAGAAACCGACGTCGTGGGCGAAAGCGGGATCTTCCGGGTCGTGGTCTCCAGATATTCTCCGGCATTGGTCAGATAAAATATAACCGTCGTGCCCACCCGGATATCATCGCAGGCTACCGCAAACGAGGTCGTACGCAGATGCCGCTCGATCCCGATCTGTTCATAAGTGGTTACCTGGGATCCGTGAAAATACGGATAATAGTATTCCATGCGGAACAGGTTTTCTTTATCGTATTCCCCGCAGATCATGATCCCGATGTCGGGCGCATATTCCTTCGCGATCTCCGCAAAGAGATGCCCGTTTTCCGTTTCCACGACTTTTTTATAATCATAATGGAGCAGTACATCCCGCAGGAGCCGGTCCTGCTCCTCCAATTCCGTCAGATTTCCGAATCCGACCGATTTTAAAAACTGATGCATAAAACGTCTCTTTCCGCCAAAACTTCTTCGGCATATGGTTCACAGACGGCCGGGTTCCGTTTACTTTTTCGGAACCAGCCTGTCTTTTCCGCCCATATACGGACGCAGCACTTCCGGTATATAAACCGAGCCGTCTGCCTGCAGATGGTTTTCCAGGAAGGCGATCAGCATGCGCGGAGGCGCCACGACTGTATTGTTGAGCGTATGCGCCAGATACTTGTTTCCGTCGCTTCCCTGCACGCGGATCTTCAGGCGCCGTGCCTGTGCATCTCCGAGATTCGAGCAGCTGCCCACCTCGAAATACTTCTTCTGGCGCGGTGACCAGGCTTCCACGTCACAGGATTTGACTTTCAGATCTGCCAGATCGCCGGAGCAGCATTCCAGTGTGCGGACCGGAATCTCCATGGATCGGAACAGGTCTACAGTGTTCTTCCACAGCTGATCATACCAGTACGGGCTGTCTTCCGGTTTGCAGACAACGATCATTTCCTGCTTCTCAAACTGGTGGATCCGGTATACACCGCGTTCTTCCAGCCCGTGTGATCCTTTTTCCTTACGGAAGCACGGAGAGTAGCTGGTCAGGGTCTGCGGCAGATCGGCCTCCGGAATGATCTGGTCGATGAATTTCCCGATCATGGAATGTTCGCTGGTACCGATCAGATACAGATCTTCGCCTTCGATCTTATACATCATGGCATCCATTTCCGCAAAGCTCATGACACCCGTCACCACGTTGCTGCGGATCATATACGGCGGAATATAATACGTAAAGCCGCGGTCGATCATGAAGTCCCTTGCATAGGACAGCACGGCCGAATGCAGCCGGGCGATGTCGCCCTTCAGGTAATAGAAGCCGTTGCCGGCCACGCGGTGCGCGGCATCCAGGTCCAGGCCGTCAAAAGCGTCCATGATCTCCGCATGATACGGAACTTCAAATTCCGGAACGACTGGTTCGCCGAACCGCTCGATTTCCACGTTTTCCGAATCGTCCTTCCCGATCGGAACAGACGGATCGATGATCTGCGGAATGACCATCATGCGTCTGCTGATTTCTTCATCAACTTCTCTGGAACGGGCCGTCAGTTCGTCGATCCGTGTTCCGGAAGCCGCCACGCGTTTCTTCACTTCTTCGGCTTCCTCTTTTTTGCCCTGTCCCATCAGTTTTCCGATCTCTTTGGCCGTCCGGTTCTTTTCGGCGCGGAGCGCTTCCAGCTCCTGCAGGATCTCGCGGCGCTCTTTATCCAGAGCGATGACTTCGTCAACCAGCGGCAGCTTTTCTTCCTGGAATTTATTGCGGATGTTGGTTTTTACTGCCTCCGGGTTTTCTCTGAGAAATTTTATATCGATCATTTTGTCTTTCCTTTCCGTCTGATGATGTTTCTGCTCGTCTTTTCCGTGTTTTGCGTGTTCTGTTTTTGATTTGTTTTCCGTGTTTTTCGTACTCTGTAATTTAGAGTTTTCCGTAATTCTACATGTTTTACTTATACTTCCGTTTCATCTGCGGCCACATCTGCCTCATCCGCATATCCGGCGTCTGTTCCTGCTGCGGTCTCTGTTTCTGTCCCGCCGGCCGTTTCCGCAGCCGTATGCTCTGCATTGGCGATGATCTCTTCCAGCATGCGCAGTTCAGCGTCTTCCGGTGTTTCTACGACTCTTTTCTGCCTTGCCTGAGCGGCGGCACGCTGTTTCTCGGCCTTTGCTTCTTCTTCCGCATTTTTCCGAGCCCGTTCTTCGTCCCGTTTCTTGCGGCGTGAAGCAGCAACCGCCTGCTCGGCTTCTCCGTAATGAGAAGCTCGGCGCAGGGCTTCCACTTCTTCATCACTTAACATAATATAGGATGTGCCTTTGACTACGTCCTTCAGATACAGATAACAGTTGTCGCGGCTGTGGATCGCATTCAGGACGAACCCGGTGTTGTTCTGATCCAGCATGGCCAGTGCAAAGCTCATTTTCCCGCCGACATCCTCAAAGGCATCGTATTTCACAATGCCATATTTACATAACATGCTGTTGTACTGATGCTGCAGGTCGATCAGGTCTTCCCGGCTTTTTTCCTGACCGGAACGAAGCTTTCCCAATTCCCGCAGACGGCTGGTCATGGCTTTTTCCACCGATTGTCCGTCTGTTCCTTTCATAAACAGACGATACCGTCTCTGCAGCCGGTTCATCCGCATATTCAGATTAACCATTACGATCAGTAAAGCGGCAACGATGACGATCAGCAGTATGACCACGAATCCGGCTGCCGCGCTGCCAAACATTTCATTCATGTCGATTATCCCCTGTCAGTTCTGACGCAATTTGTCCAGTATCCGTTCCAGATCTTCGTTCGAATAGTACTCGATTTCAATCCTTCCTTTTTTTCCTCGTATTGGCTGGATCGTCACCCTCGTGCCGACCGCTTTCCGGATCTGTTCCTCCAGATCCCGGTAGACTGCCTCTATCTGCAGTGACGGTGTATCGGCAGCCGGTGCTTTGCGGGGTTTCTGAAGCCGTTTGACCAGTTTTTCCGTTTCCCGGACACTCAGATCGTTTTCCGCAATACGTTCCGCCGTAATTTTCTGCAGTTCCGGGTTTTCCAAAGCCAGAAGTGCCCGGGCGTGTCCCATCGAAATCTTCCCCTCTGCCAGCATATCCTGTACGCTTTCCTCCAGCTTCAGGAGCCGGAGTGCATTGGTAATGGACGAGCGGCTTTTGGAAACACGTTTTGCAATATCTTCCTGCTTAAGAGAGTACTCTTCAAGAAGCATCTTGTAAGCCTGTGCTTCTTCCATGGCATTCAGGTTTTCTCTCTGAATGTTTTCAATCAGAGCGATCTCTGCCGCTTCCTGTTCGGTAAAGGAACGGAGCAGGACCGGGACCTTTTTCAGGCCGGCTTCCTTGGCTGCCCGCCAGCGCCGTTCTCCTGCGATCAGCTCATAGTATTTCCCTTTTTTCTGAACCAGAAGGGGCGTGATGATGCCATGTTCTTTAATAGAAGCAGCCAGTTCTTCCAGTCCTTCTTCCTCGAAGCGTTTCCGGGGCTGCTCTCGGTTCGGTACGATTTCCGTGATCCGTACTTCCATCACGGCTTCTTCCGTTGTCCCTTCTGCTTTTTCCGGGACTTTTTTGGCTGTATCTGCAGCTTCCGCCTTTTTCTCTGCTGCCGGTTGTGCGGGTTTCTTTGCAGCCGCCGCGGGCTTTTTAGCCGTTTCAGCCGATGCTGCCTTTTTTTCTGCTGCCGTCGATGCCGCTTTTTTTGCTGCCGCCGTAGCTGCTTTTTTTGCCGCCGGCGCTGCGGGCTTTTTATCTGCCGCGGCCGGTGTCTTTTTCGTTTTTTCCACGGCCGGTTTTACACTTTTACCTACTGGTTTTGCTTTCGCCGCCGGCGCCTTGCTCTTTGGCTCCTCCGTGCTTTCTTTACGCACGGATTCCTGCGGCTGGTTGTTTTCTGCCGTTTCCGGCTTCTTAACCGTACTTCTGGGCGGGATCAGGGATCCCAGGCCCCTCCCTTTGTTTAGACCTCTTCCTGCTGCCATCGGGTCAACCCTTTCTGATCAATTCTTTTGCCAGTTTTCTGTAAGCCTTGGCTCCGGCGGATTTTCGATCGTAGATGTCCACCGGTTCTCCGTAGCTTGGGGCTTCTGCAAGGCGTACATTTCTGGGAATCACCTGGTCGAAGATATAGACATCCAGATTTTCCCTTACATCTTCAATTACCTGTCTGGAAAGGTTGATGCGGGAATCATACATCGTAAAGACAAGTCCTTCTATGTCGAGATCCTCATTCAGCCGTTCCCGGATCAGACCGATCGTATCCAGAAGCTGTGCCAGCCCTTCGAGCGCATAGTATTCACACTGAACCGGTATCAGAACAGAATCCGCCGTTGTCAGTGCATTTACCGTCAGCAGACTCAGGGACGGCGGGCAGTCTATCAGAATATAATCGTATTTATCGCGGATCGGTGTTGTTCTTTTTTTGAGGATATAGACCTTTTCCTGCATCTCGCCCAGTTCCATCTCAGCGCCCGCCAGATCGACCTTTGAGGGGATGAGCCACAGTTTCCGTTTTTCACGGAATCCGCTGAATTCCAGACTCAGGACCGTTTCCTCTAAAGGGCAGTCGTCGATCAGCAGCTCATAAACGGAATTTCCAACCGAGTTTTTATCAACTCCCAAACCGCTGGTCGTATTTCCCTGCGGGTCCAGATCGATCACCAGAACCTTTTTCCCTTGTTTGGCAAGATTGGAAGCCAGGTTGATGGCTGTCGTTGTTTTTCCGACCCCGCCTTTCTGATTTGCTAATGCAATAACTCTGCTCATACAGCTTTCTCCTTTATATGCCTTACGAATATACCATTTTTTCAAAAATATGTCCACATAAAAGGATGGAAATGTTTCACGTGAAACATTTCCATCCGCTGAAAGATCTGTATACTTTTATTTTTTTAAGGAGCCTAACGGCCGTTTTGTCGGAATGCCGGCCCGCCGCGGGTATTTTCCCGGTGTTCCGGCAGCTTTCCTGATAACAGCAAGGCTGTGCCGGATCCCTGAACCCGGTAAAGTGTAATCATATATTTCCGGTCCGGCTCCTCCAAGAAGTATCGTCGCGTCTTCAGCCTTTTGGGCTTCTTCCTGTATTCCCGGTCCTTTCCATGCGATAAACAATCCGCCGACAGAAACGAACGGCAGGCAGTATTCGCACAAAACAGGAAGATCTGCCACGGCCCGGGATACAACCAGATCGAAGTTTTCCCTGTATGCCGCTTCTTTTGCCAGATCCTCGGCGCGTCCATTTACAACCTGGACATTGTCAAGTTTCAGCATTTGTATTGTATCATATAGGAAGGAAGTCCGCTTCTTTAACGAATCTGCCAGTGTTACCCGTGCTTCCGGCAAGGCAATAGCCAGCGGCAGCCCCGGAAACCCGGCCCCGGTCCCCATGTCCAGAATCGTCCGTCCTTCCTGCTTAAGCCAGGTGTTGAATTCTTCCATGGCCAGAGGCGCCAGGCTGTCGGCAAAATGCTTGTCCAGTACCTCTTCGAATTCCGTAATGGCTGTCAGATTCATGTGTTCATTCTGCCGTACGAGTTCTGTATAGTAAGACAGCAGCTGTGCGCTCTGTTTTTCATTCAGCGTCAGGCCGGCCGCTTCCAGTTTCTGTTTTATGATTTGGCATCCTTCGTTCATTTTTCTTCGTTCGTTTTTCGAGGAATGTTTCACGTGAAACATTCAGGATTTTCTTTTTGCCGCTTCCAGATAGACCATGAGCACAGAGACATCCGCCGGTGAAACCCCGGAAATGCGGGAAGCCTGTCCGATGTTGGCCGGTCTGTAGGTCTTCAGCTTTTGTCTTGCTTCCAGCCGCAGGCTTTTTACATCGTCATAGTCTATATCGTCCGGAATTCTACGTTCTTCTTTTTTCCGGAACTGTTCGACCTGCCGGTTCTGCCTCTGTATATATCCTTCATATTTAATACGGATGTTCACCTGCTCGCCAACCGCCGCGGACAATACCGGCCGCTCCGGATCCAGCGGAGCGATGCTGTCGTAGTCCAGTTCCGGCCGGCGGATCAGATCTGCCAGCGAACATCCGCTTTTCAGTTCTGTTGTCCCGGCCGAGGCCAGCACCTCCTGTACGGCAGCTGTATGGCCGACATGGGTATGTTCCAGCCGTTTGATCTCTTCTTCGATCTGTTTTTCTTTTTCCCGGACCTGGCGGTATTCCTCATCCGAAACAAGTCCGACCCGGTATCCATATGCACGGAGCCGGAGATCGGCGTTATCCTGCCGCAGCAGCAGTCGGTATTCGGCACGGCTTGTCATCATACGATACGGCTCCAGTGTCTGCTTCGTAACCAGGTCATCGATCAGGACACCGATATAGGCTTCCGAACGATCCAGCACAAGCGGCTCTTTCCCCTGTATTTTCATGGCCGCGTTGATACCGGCGATCAGCCCCTGGCCGGCCGCTTCTTCGTATCCGGAACTGCCGTTTGCCTGGCCGGCTGAAAACAGGCCGGGAATATCCTTGAACTCCAGGGTTGCTTTCAGCTGCACCGCGTTGATGCAGTCGTATTCGATCGCATAGGCGTTTCGTACGATTCTGGCATTTTCCAGCCCGGGAACCGCCCGGTACATTGCTTCCTGCACATCTTCAGGCATGGAGCTGGACATGCCGTCTATATACATTTCATTCGTATAGCGGCCTTCCGGTTCGATAAAGACGTGATGGCTGTCCTTTTCGGCAAACCGGACCACTTTGTCCTCGATCGAGGGGCAGTACCGCGGTCCGGTTCCCTGGATCATGCCGGAAAACAGGGGAGAGCGGTCCAGGTTTTCGCGGATCACCTGATGGCACTGTTCATTCGTGTGTGTCAGCCAACAGGAGACCTGCTCGATCTGCACATCCGCCGGGTCCGTGGAAAAAGAAAACGGAATCACCGGCACATCGCCTTTCTGCTCGGTCATTTTGGAATAGTCGATCGTACGTCCGTCGATCCGGGCGGGCGTCCCGGTTTTAAACCGGAATATTTCAATTCCCAGTGCACGCAGAGAATCGGTCAGGTGTGTCGCAGCCTGCAGACCGTTCGGCCCGGTCGGATTCACCACATTTCCGTACAGACAGCGGGCATTCAGATACACACCTGTACAGAGGATCACGGCTCGGCTGCGGTACAGCGTGCCGGCCAGCGTTTTCACGCCGGTGCACACGCCGTTTTCCGTCACAATCTCTGCCACTTCCGCCTGCCGGATCGTCAGATGCTCCTGATTCTCCATGATCCGCCGCATCCGACGGCTGTATTCACTTTTATCTGCCTGTGCACGAAGAGAATGGACAGCCGGGCCCTTGGAGCGGTTCAGCATCTTTGACTGAATAAAAGTCGCATCGATGTTTTTCCCCATTTCGCCGCCCAGGGCGTCTACTTCCCGTACCAGATGTCCCTTTGACGTGCCGCCGATATTCGGATTGCAGGGCATCAGGGCGATACTGTCCACACTGACGGTAAAAACGATCGTCTCCATGCCGAGCCGCGCCGCTGCCAGTGCCGCTTCGCATCCCGCATGACCGGCGCCGATCACAACAATATCATATTCTTTCTGTTCCATACTTTTTCTCATTTGATCTGTACCGACGGCGGGTACCTTCACGCTGTTCGTCCTATTTGCCCATGCAGAACTGTGAAAAGATCTCATCGATCAGATCTTCGTCCACATCTTCACCGATGATCCGCCCCAGAGAAGCATAGGCGTCCATCATATCCACCGTATAGATATCTTCCGGCATGCCGCTTTGGATCGCCTGCAGGGTAAACTGCAGGCTTTCGAAAGCGTCGGAAAGCGCTTCTCTGTGCCGTATATTTGTTATGTAAACTTCGCCGATGTGCTGTATTTCTCCCTGTAAAAACAGATCCCGTATGATCTCCGCCAGTTCTTCCAGGCCGCGTCCTTCAGACGCCGATATGGAAACAAACGGAGCCGACGGCAGGAGACGGCGGATTTCCTGATCCGTTGTACCCGGATCCAGGTCGTTTTTGTTCCGTATCAGAATGACTTTTCTGCCGGCCAGGGCTGCCGCATGCTGACGGTCTTCTTCTGCAAGCGGCCGGGACCCGTCCAGCAGATACAGGATCAGGTCAGCTTTTTCTGCACAGGCTTTTGCCTTTTCCACGCCGATCTGCTCGATCCTGTCTCCGGTTTCCCGCAGTCCCGCCGTATCCATCAGACGGAGCGGCATGCCTTCCAGCATCACCTGCTCCTCCAGCACATCCCGCGTGGTACCGGCAATATCCGTAACGATGGCCCGTTCTTCCCCGCTCAGCAAATTCAGCAGCGTGGATTTTCCCACATTCGGACTGCCGAGGATCACCGTTGCAATGCCTTCTTTTATGATCCGGCCTTCTTCCGCCGTATCCAGCAGCTTTTGTATGCCTTTCTGAATGTCCTGCAGTTTTGTCTGCAGTTCCGCCGCATAGCCGGTCAGATCATAATGCTCCGGGTCGTCCAGGGCTGCTTCAATATAGGCCGTTTCATACAGCAGCTTTTCCCGAAGGGCCGTGATCTGTTTTTTCACGGCTCCCCCCAGATGGGAGAGGGCAGAATCCGCTGCGCTTTTGTTTTCGCTGCCGATCAGATCCATGACCGCCTCGGCCTGGGTCAGATCGATCCTTCCGTTCAGAAAAGCGCGCTTTGTAAATTCGCCGGGCTCAGCCAGCCTGGCGCCGGCATCCAGCACCGCTTCCAGCACACGCCGGAGCACCAGACTGCCGCCATGGCAGTTGATCTCAACAATATCTTCTCTCGTATATGTGCGCGGAGCGCGCAATACAGAAACGAGCACCTCGTCCAGGATCTTTCCCCCTGCCTCGATGTGCCCGTAATGCAGCGTATGACTTTCCGCTTCCGAAAGAAGCCTGCCTCCTTTTGCCCGAAAAACACGGTCAGCTACGGAGACAGCTTCGTTTCCGCTGATCCGCACGATCCCGATCCCCGACGGCGCCAGGGCCGTCGAGATCGCTGCGATCGTATCCTGATATGTATTCTTCATAGGATCTGTTTCTTACCGGTTATCTGTTTTTCTTCGGAACAACCACTACATGCCGGTAGGGTTCGTTGCCTTCACTGTAGGTTTCTACCGACCGGTTGTTCTGCAGGGCCGAATGAATGATCCGGCGTTCATACGGATTCATGGCCTCCAGCGATACCGGTTTCTGTGTGCGCTTCACTTTGGAAGCAATGTTTTTGGCCAGGTTTTCCAGCGTGTCTTTGCGCCGTTTCCGGTAATCTTCCGTATCGAGTTTTACACGGACATAGTTTTTCTGGTCCTTATTGACAACCAGGCTGACCAGATACTGCAGGGAGTCCAGTGTCTGTCCCCGTTTGCCGATCAGGATCCCCATGTCTTCGCCGGCAAAATCCACGTTCAGCGAACCGGTTTCCTTTTCATATTCCATCGTGATGTCCACCGGCAGGTCCATGGCCTTGAAGACGCTTTCCAGGAACTGCGAGGCGGCTGCCTTCATCATGACGATTTCTTCATTGGTCCTTTCCGGTATTTCTTCTTTTTTCTCCCGGAATACAGGATTTTCTTCGGTTTCTTCCGGTTCTCCGGCCGGCTGTTCTTTTTTTCTTTCCTGTTTCTGCTTTGCCGGTTTCTGTGTTTTTTTCTGCTCGTTCTTTGTTTCTCTTTTGTTTTCCTTCGGCTCTGCGGTTTCTTCGATCACCGCTTCCGGGATCTTTTCTTCCGGAACCTCCGGTTCTTTCTTTCTTACCTGGATCACGGCCGGTTTGCTGCCGATTCCCAGAAATCCGGTGCTTCCTTCCGTGATCACCTGGATCTCCAGCTGGTCACTGGACTGACCCAGATCTATACAAGCCTTTGTAATGGCTTCCTCCACAGTTTTTGCGGATACTTCCAAAAACTCCATGGTTTTTCTCCTTACCTGTTACATAGTGACATTACTTCTTCTTACCACTGTTTTTCTTCGCATTTTTCGCGTCAAAGGAACGGACCAGATTGGCCTTGGCCGTAATGCTGTTAGCCGGAAGGTCCTCTGTCTCCGTATAATACTGCTCCGTATTCTGAATGTTTCTGGCGCGGCTTCCATGCGAATCCGTATAAGTCCGCGAGGCCCGTGAGGCAATGGATCTGCCCTGAGCCGGCTGTTCCGCCGGTTCTGCGGTCCTGGCCCTGGAAGGTTTCGCCTTCACAGGGGCAGTCTGTGCCTTGGCCTGTATTTCTTCGATATCGATCTTTCCGATCTTTCGATTGATGACGATCTGCTGTACACATCGGATCACAGCACCGATGATCCAGTATATGCCGACACCCATGCTGAGGGTCAGACAGATAAAGGCAGAAAAGATCGGCATGACCGTATTCATGGTCTGCATCGAATTTCCCAGGCTGCCTTCCCCTGTCGTCTGCTGCGGCATCAGTTTATAGTTCAGCCACTGTGTGAACCAGGCCAGCACCGGGATCAGGATACCGACAAGCAGGGCAATGATGATCAGACCGGTGGCTTCACCGTTTTTGATACTGAAAAAGCCGTTTTTGATGGCATCCCAGGGCGCTTCGGAAATATTGATCCCCAGGAAATAGTTTACCTTCTGACTCTGTGCGGCCGTAGCCACCATATCACTCTTCAGTGCCGAAAACTGGCTTATTTCCTGCAGCTGTGTCCACTGCGCCGGTTTCAGCGCATACAGGAAATCGATCACCTTTTCCTGTGAAAGCACATCTCCCAGCCGGACCCGTATCTTGTTATCACTTGCAAAGGTCGAGATCAGTTCCGCCGCACCTTCCGTCGCCATGAGCTTTGCTGCCAGGCCTTCAAATATCTGACGGATTTTGTTGATATAACCGGGAATGTACAGAATGACCTGATAGACGGACAGAAGCAGCGGGAGCTGTATCAGCATCGGCAGGCAGCTTCCGCTCATGGAAACGCCATAGCGGGCATACAGTGCCTGCGTCTCTTCCTGCATTTTCTGCATGGAATACTGATCTCTTCTTCCTTTATACTTTTTCTGGATCTTCTGCAGTTCCGGATTCAGAGCCGCCATGATCTTGGAACTCTTCTGTGTCTTATACTGCACAGGAGTCATGATCAGGTAGACAATGATCGTAAACATCACAATGGCAAGACCGACATTCGGAAGTCCGATCTTGCACTGCACTTCGTAAATCCCGTTCATCAGCCAGCCGAGCAGAAGCGCCACATAGCGCAGGATCGGCATGGATGATTTACTTAAAAATAATTCCAATGATAATTCCTCCGGAATAATCCTCTGTTTTTACGGTACAGGATCATATCCGCCATGAGAGAGCGGATTGCAGCGCAGAATTCTCCAGGAAGCCAGCAGGCTTCCCTTCAGAGCGCCGTGTTTTTCAATAGCTTCCACGGCATACTGCGAACAGGTGGGTGTATACGGGCAATGCACGGTTTTAAGGGGTGAAAGATACTTCTGATAACCCCGTATTCCCAGAATTAAAACGTGCTTCATCACAAAGCTTCCTCCCGTATGTGCAGCTTTTTTCCCAGGTAAAGCAGGGCTTTTCTGACCTCTTCCTGTGTACACTGCGCAGCCGGCATGCGGGCGATCACAACAATATCCTTTCCTTTCCGGAACTGCTGCTCCTGCAGCCGGTAGGCTTCCCGGACACGCCTGGTTACGGTATGTCTGACAACGCTGTTGCCCACTTTTTTGCTTACGGAGATCCCGAGTCTGTTTCTGCTGGTTCCGTTTTCCAGTACATACATGACAAACTGCCGTGACGCCGCAGAGGTTCCCTTCCGGTATACCTCCTGAAAATCACGGTTTTTTTTCAGACTTTCGGAAAACTCCATGTGCGATCCCCGTTTATTGCGCCGCAAAAACAAAATTTCTTATACAAGTATCTGCCTGTATCTTTATGGTAAAAAAAGACCACAGCGATCTGTGGCCTTTATTACCATCTCTGCATTTGCTTACGCTGAAAGCACTTTTCTGCCTTTGGCACGCCGGGCAGCCAAGACTTTACGTCCGCCTCTCGTGCTCATTCTCTTACGAAAACCATGTACACGTGAGTGAGAGACTTTTTTCGGCTGAAATGTCATTTTCATGATTCTGGCACCTCCTTTTCTCTAACATACTGCTTATCGCAGTGAGACGATTTTTCTCTCTTCTGCATCCGTCGATCTTATTAGTCAGATGCATGCAGTCATGTATGTCGAGAAAACATCGGCTACATTATATGTATTTTCCCGCGCAACGTCAAGTAAAATCTGGATTTTCCGGTCATGAAGTTTACGTAAGTTATACACATAATGTGGATAAAATGTGGATAACATAATCTTTTCCGGCTCCTTTGTTCTCCTTCCTTTTATAGCGGAATCTGTTGCCTTGACCCTGCTTTTATAGTAGAATATAAACGGTGCTTTTTCTGCATCTATATATAAATAGGAAAAAACTCCTGTTTCGGGAGCTTACAGGGAAATATGATGAACAACACTATTCAGGAAAACTGGAACGCCATTCTGGAGCGTGTACGGGAAGAACATGATCTGACGGATGTTTCTTTCAAAACATGGATCCGTCCTCTGAAAGTGCATGAAGTGGACGGCTCGGCAGTTACGATCCTCGTTCCTACCGAACAGGTCGGTCTGGATTACGTTTCAAAAAAATACAAACTTCCGATCAAAGCAGCCATCGGAGAAATCACCGGTCTGGACTGTGAAATCTATTTTGTGCTGCCGGAAGACATAGAAAAAGAAAGCAGTGAAAAGGCGGCCAGGGAACTTTCCCTGCAGGCCGGCCTGAATCCGCGCTATACGTTCGATACCTTTGTCGTAGGCAGCAACAACCAGTTTGCGCATGCTGCCTCCCTGGCTGTATCGGAGTCTCCCGGAAAGATGTATAATCCGCTGTTTATTTACAGCGGCGCCGGTCTTGGAAAAACGCACCTGATCAATTCCATCGCTCATTTTATCGTACAGAATCATCCGGAACTGAAGATCCTGTATGTAACCAGCGAAAAGTTTACCAATGAAGTGATCGAGGCCATCCGAAACGGAAGCAGTGCCGTTTTGTCCAAACTGCGGGATAAATACAGAAATGTAGATGTACTGCTGATCGATGATATCCAGTTCATCATCGGCAAGGAATCCACACAGGAAGAATTCTTCCATACCTTTAATGTCCTGCACGATGCCGGCAAGCAGATCGTACTGACATCGGATCGTCCTCCCAAGGATATGGATATTCTGGAAGAACGCTTCCGTTCCCGTTTCGAATGGGGACTCATGGCCGATATCCAGCGTCCGAATTTTGAAACCCGTATGGCCATACTCCGTAAAAAACAGGAAATGGACGGATCTGACATCGATGATTCCGTGCTGCAGTATATAGCCGAAAACGTCCAGTCCAATATCCGGGAACTGGAAGGCTCTCTGAATAAAGTCATTGCCAAGGGAAATCTGGAAAAACGGGCCATCAACGTTGAACTGGCGGAAGCCGTTCTTTCCGATATTATCTTCCCGGATAGGAAAAAAGTGATCTCGCCGGACTATATCATCGAAGTGGTAGCCGAACACTATGGCATTTCGCCCTCGGATATTAAAAGCTCCGTAAAAGCACGGCGTTTTTCCTATCCGCGGCAGATCGTCATGTACCTGTGCCGCTCTCTTCTGGGCAGCAACCAGCAGACCATTGCGGACGCGGTCGGCGTCAGGAACCACACGACGATCATGTACGGTGTAAATAAAATTGAAGAAGACATACAGAACGATCCTGCTTTTTCCGATACGATCGCTCTGCTTAAGAAAAAAATTAATCCACAAAACTAGGATAACTGCTGTGGATATGTGCATGATAACTTGTGGATAAATTTCTGCGTTGATTTTATACAGTTTTATACACACGCTGTTTTTTCGTTTTCCACAGAGTTTTAAATTCTGAAAACGCTGTTGTTTCCGCAGAAAACCATGCTATCCACATTTCCACAGGCTATAAGAAGATGATTACGAATCATTTATTATTTTTTTAAAGGAGAACCATCATGAAACTGCATTTTCAACAGGCAGATCTGGCTGAAAGCGTAAATATCGTTCTGAAAGCCGTTCCTTCCAAAACAACCATGCCCATACTGGAATGTATTCTTATAGATTCTACTTCAGGAGAGATCCGCCTTACAGCGAATGACATGGAGCTGGGTATAGAAACTGTTGCGGAAGGTTCTATAGAAGAACGCGGAAAGATCGCACTGGATGCGAAGATTTTCTCTGATATCGTCCGTAAGCTGCCCAACGGCATCGTTACGATCGAGACAGACCAGAATCAGACGGCTGTCATTACCTGTGAAAAAGCAAAGTTTGATATTCCGGGAAAGGACGCGGAAGAATTTGCGGCACTCCCCGAAATAGAAAAAAATGAATATATTGAAATCTCTCAGTTCTCTCTGCGCGAAGTGATCCGGCAGACCCTGTTCTGCATCGCGCCGAACGAGAATAATAAACTGATGACAGGAGAACTGTTTGAAGTACGGAATAACATGCTGAAGGTCGTTTCACTGGACGGACATCGTATTGCCATCCGCAATCTGGAGCTGCGGGGTGACTGTTCGGATAAGAAAGTGGTGATTCCGGGAAAGACACTGAATGAGATCAGCAAGATCCTTTCCGGCGGCATGGATGATATGGTCCGGATCTATTTTGATACCAATTATCTTCTGTTTGTGTTCGGCAGGACAATCGTACTGTCACGCCTGATCGACGGCGAGTATTTCCGTATAGACCAGATGCTTTCCTCTGATTATGAAACCAAGGTTGTCCTGAACCGGCAGAGTTTTCTCGGCAGTATCGACAGAGCTACGCTGCTGGTGCGGGAAAGCGATAAGATGCCGGTGATCCTGCAGATCTGTGATGATGTGCTGAATCTGCAGATCAATACCATGCTGGGATCGATGGATGAAGAAACAATCGTCGACAAAACAGGAAAAGACATTACGATCGGATTTAATCCGAAGTTTCTGATGGATGCACTGCGGGCTATTGATGATGAAGAAGTATCGCTGTATTTCATAAATGCCAAGGCACCGTGTTTTATCCGTGACGACAAGGGCAGTTATATCTATCTGATCCTGCCCGTAAACATCCGTTAAACAACGAGTCCGGAAATTTTCAAAGAAAAACATGACAGAATGCTTGCATTCTGAAATGAATTTTCTTTGAAAAGATAAAAGTAATAGTAAAAAATAATATGAAAATCGAAATCAGAGATGAATTTATCAAGTTGGGACAGGCCATGAAACTGGCCGGTCTGGTAGACGAAGGCGTCGAAGCCAAATTCGCCATCCAGAATGGGGAGGTTTCCGTAAACGGGGAACCGGAAACCCGCAGAGGCAGAAAGCTTTTTAAGGGAGATGTGTTTTCCTGGAACGGAGAACAGGTGGAAATCGGCGGACAGGACGGATCTGACTAAAGAATAGGGAGTTTCAGCTGTAAACAAGATGGTCGTTGATTCTCTGGAACTGAAAAACTTTCGAAATTACGAAAACGAGCTGTTTTCTTTTGATTCCGGTACGAATATTCTGTACGGAGACAATGCGCAGGGAAAGACGAATGTCCTGGAAGCACTGCAGGTCTGTGCGACAACGAGATCCCAGAGGGGCAGCCATGATACGGAGATGATCGGCTTTGGAGAAGAAGAAGCGCATCTTCGTCTGCTTTTTCATAAGCAGGGGATGCCGCATAAAATAGACATTCATCTGAGAAAGAACGGAAAAAAAGGAGCGGCAGTCGATGGCATGCCGATCCGCCGTGCGGCGGATCTTCTGGGAATGGTTCCCGTTGTTTCCTTTTTTCCGGAAGATCTGAAGATCATAAAGAACAGTCCGAAAGACCGCAGGCGGTTTATGGACAGTCAGCTCTGTCAGCTGGATCCGATCTATGTTGCGCGTCTGACGGAATATAACAAAATCATCCTTCAGAGAAATGCGCTTCTGAAAGATGCGCGTTTTGCGGCAGCCCTGGAACCGACGCTGCATGTGTGGGATGAACAGATGGTATCCTGCGGCAGTTACCTGATCCGGAAAAGAGAGAGCTTTCTGCAGCAGCTGAACCAGCTGGTCATAGATATTCATGCTGCTCTGACAGAAGGAAAAGAGCAGATCGCACTGCTGTATGAACCAAGTATACCGGCAGAAGGATTTGCTCCCGGTCTTTCCAGGGCACGGGAAAAAGATCTGAAAAACCGTACTTCTTCCATCGGGCCGCACCGGGATGATTTTCAGGTGGCGGTGAACGGGATCGATATCCGGCATTTCGGATCACAGGGGCAGCAGCGCAGCGCGGCACTTTCGCTGAAGCTGGCAGAGATTTTGCTTGTGAAGGAATCGGTCAAAGAGATGCCGATCCTGCTGCTGGATGATGTGCTGTCGGAACTGGACAACCGCCGGCAGAAAATGCTGCTGCAGCATATTGAACATATTCAGACATTCCTGACCTGTACGGGCATGGATGGTCTGATTGAACATAACTTCCCGATAAACAAGGTATTTCATATTGTGGAAGGCAGAATAAAGGAGAGCAAATGGCAAACGAGTCAGCAACAGTGAACAACGAATACGGTGCCGATCAGATTCAGATACTGGAAGGGCTGGAGGCGGTCCGGAAGAGACCGGGTATGTACATCGGCAGTACGTCTGCCAGAGGCCTGCATCATCTGGTGTATGAAATTGTGGATAACTCGGTGGATGAAGCACTCGCCGGTTTCTGCAGTGCGATCAGTGTGACGATCAATAAAGACAATTCCATCACCGTCATCGATAACGGAAGAGGTATCCCGGTAGGGATCAACCATAAAGCCGGAAAGCCGGCGGTGGAAGTTGTGTTTACGATCCTGCATGCCGGTGGAAAATTCGGCGGCGGCGGGTATAAGGTGTCCGGCGGCCTGCACGGAGTCGGCGCTTCGGTTGTCAACGCGCTTTCTGAATGGCTGGAAGTGACGATCGCTCGGGAAGGAAAGCTGTATAAGCAGCGGTACGAGCGCGGGAAGACCTGTTATCCGCTGAAGGAAACAGGACCCTGTGAAGAAGGACAGACCGGAACCCGCGTAGACTTCCTGCCGGATCCGGAGATTTTTGAAGAGACCGTATTTGATTATGATACACTGAAGACCCGGCTGCGTGAAACGGCTTTTCTGACACGCGGTCTGAAGATCACGCTGCGGGATGAACGGGAAGATGAGCCGGTGGAAAAAACGTTCCACTATGAAGGCGGGATCAAGGAATTTGTCCAGTATCTGAACCGGAGCAAAACACCGCTTTACAGCGATATCATTTATTGCGAAGGAACGCTGAACAATGTCATGGTGGAAGTGGCGATCCAGCACAACGATTCCTATCAGGAAAACGCATACGGGTTTGTCAATAATATCCTGACGCCGGAAGGCGGCACGCATATCATGGGCTTCCGGAATGCGCTGACCAAAACCTTTAATGATTACGGCAGAAAAATGAAGCTGCTGAAGGATAACGACGAAAACCTTTCCGGTGAAGATATCCGGGAAGGACTGACGGCGATCATCAGTGTCAAGATCGAGGATCCGCAGTTTGAAGGGCAGACCAAGCAGAAGCTGGGAAACAGTGAAGCCCGCGGTGCGGTGGACGGCATCGTCAGCCGGCAGCTGACCATTTTCCTGGAGCAGCATCCGGATGTGGGCAAGATCATCGTAGAAAAATCGCTGCTGTCCCAGAGAGCCAGGGAGGCGGCCCGTAAAGCCCGGGACCTGACCCGGCGGAAATCAGCCCTGGACGGGGCGGCCCTGCCGGGTAAGCTGGCGGATTGTACGGATAAAAATCCGAAGAACTGTGAGATCTTCATCGTGGAGGGAGATTCAGCCGGCGGTTCTGCCAAGACAGCCAGAAGCCGGGCCACCCAGGCGATCCTGCCTCTCCGCGGAAAGATCCTGAATGTGGAAAAGGCCCGCCTGGACCGGATTTACGGAAACGAAGAGATCCGTTCCATGATTACAGCGTTCGGTACGGGAATCCACGATGATTTTGATATCACCAAACTGCGCTACGATAAGATCATCATCATGACCGATGCGGACGTGGACGGCGCGCATATTGCCACGCTGATGCTCACCTTCCTGTACCGGTTCATGCCGGAGCTGATCAAGCAGGGGCATGTCTATCTGGCCAAGCCGCCGCTGTACAAGATCGAAAAGAACCGCAAGGTCTGGTACGCCTACAGTGATGAAGAACTGAACCGGCGTCTGGAAGAGATCGGACGTGATTCTTCCAATAAGATCCAGCGGTATAAAGGACTGGGTGAAATGGATGCAGACCAGCTTTGGGAAACGACGATGGATCCGGAGAGGCGTGTGCTGATGCGCGTGCAGATGGACGAAGACGACTCTTCCGAAATCGACCTGAC
>JAIKYQ010000050.1 GCA_024683035.1 Eubacterium sp. | reverse complement strand
CTCCTGGAGACGAAGCGTGTGGATGTGGTAAGGATCGCCCGCAACGGGAAACCGGTTGTGGAAATGAAGGCGATCATGGAAACGCCTACGTCAAAAAGGATCGGGATTGCGAAGGGGAAGTTTTCGGTTCCGGATGATTTTGATGCAGATAATGCCTATATTTCTGAGCTTTTCACGGGAGGCACTGTATGAATCTTCTGGTGGATACGCACATTGCTTTGTGGGCGATCAGCGACAGCCCCAAACTGTCTTCCAAAGCCAGGGAACTGATCTCGGATCCGGATAACAACATTTTCTTCAGTGCTGTCTCGGCCTGGGAGGTACTGATGAAGCACGATGCGCCGCATACCAATCTGGCGCTTACCGCTTCCGAATTCATCAGGTACTGTGAGGAATCCGGGTATTTTCAGCTGAGCATGTCAAACAAACATGTGGCTGCTGCTGCGGAGCTGGATGTTTCCACGGCTGAAAAGTACAATCACAAGGATCCGTTTGACCGGCTGCTTCTGGCGCAGGCCAAAACGGAGAATTATGCCTTTGTCACACACGATCCGGCATTTGACTACTATCACGAAAAATGCGTGATCCTGGTCTGAAGGCCGGGGAGAGAGGAGTCTGACATACGATGAAGAAGAAA
The DNA here is from genome assembly GCA_024683035.1 of Eubacterium sp. Lineage (GTDB taxonomy): Bacteria > Bacillota > Clostridia > Lachnospirales > Lachnospiraceae > Bilifractor. Next base: position 1,761 of record JAIKYQ010000050.1, on the reverse strand, counting down.
ACAGGGGTTCTGATCCTCATAATCATTCTGGCGGCCGCTGCGGTGTTCCTGCTCTGGAAGTTTGTCTTTTCCAAAAAGGGAGAAGAGACGGCTTCGGAGGAGACGGTCTTTGTGACGACTGTGGCAGAGCTGAGCGGGCAGGGAGGCGCCGTGGGCGCCGTGAACCGGTTCGGCGGTGTGGCGGAGCCTGTGGAGACCTGGTCTGTCAATCAGAATCCGGACACCACGGTCAAGGAGATCTATGTCTCTGTCGGTGATGAGGTGATGGCGGGCGATCCGCTGTTCATCTACGATACGGAAAAATATAAATCCGAGCAGGAGCAGGCGGAGATCGATCTGGAACGTCTGAACAACGAAAAGGATACGATCATCCAGACGATCGAACAGCTGTATGCGGATCAGAAAAAAGCCAAGGCTTCGGAGCAGGCCGATTATACGGTCCGGATCAAGGAGTCGGAACTGCAGCAGAAACAGAAGGAACTGGAGATCAAAAGCAAAGAGATTTCCATACAGAAGCTGATCGATAATCAGGAGAATGCGGTGGTCACCAGTGAGATCGACGGCGTGATCAAGTCCATCAACAACGGGACGAGCGCCTCTTCGGGATCTACCGATGAAGGATTCATCACAGTCATGAAAACGGACCAGCTGCAGATCAAGGGCACGATCAACGAGCAAAATATCTCGCAGATCATGGTCGGTGCGCCGCTTCTGGTGCATTCCCGGACGGATGAAAGCCAGATCTGGAAGGGGACGATCAACAAGATCAATACGGAAAATGCCGTCAGCGGCCAGAACTCTTTGTTTGGAAGCAGTGATAACGACAGCAGCAGTTACTATTTCTATGTGACGCTGGAAGACAGCACGGGCATGATGCTTGGGCAGCATGTCTATATGGAGTCGGACCTGGGGCAGGCGGATGCAGTGGATGACGGGACGATCCGCATTCCGTCTTACTATATTACGTCCGACAAGGGCGGTACGTTTGTCTGGGCGGATGACGGAAGCGGCAAGCTGACGAAAAAAGACGTCACGGTCGGGCTGGAAGACGAAGAGTCGATGATGACGGAAATCGCGGACGGGCTGACGGCGGAGGATGCGCTGGCGTTCCCGGATGAGTCCCTGAAGGAGGGAATGCCCACGGCAGCGGCAGGATGAGGCGGTTTTTCGCATGTTTTGAGACGGGAAACAACGGGTAGAATATATGATCCTCGAATGTATCGATATCTGTAAAACCTATGTGCAGGGGACGCTGGAGTTCCCCATACTGAAGAATGTCAACTTCAGCATGGAGGAGGGCGAGTATGTGTCCTGCATGGGACCTTCGGGCTCCGGAAAATCTACGCTGATGAACATCATCGGCTGCCTGGATTCGCTGACAAGCGGCAGGCTGATCCTGGACGGACAGGACATCAGCAACTGCACGGAGAATGAACTGGCGGATATCCGTCTGAAAAAGATCGGTTTTATCTTCCAGAATTTCCAGTTGCTGTCGTATCAGTCGGCGGCGGCGAATGTGGAGCTGCCTCTGACCTATGCCGGCGTGCCCCGGGCGCAGCGGCGTGAGATCGCGCAGGAAGCGTTGGCCAAGGTCGGCCTGGCCGACAGGATGGATTTCCTGCCGAACCAGCTTTCCGGCGGACAGAAGCAGCGTGTGGCGATCGCCCGGGCGATCGTGAATAATCCGAAGATCCTGCTGGCGGATGAACCGACCGGGGCGCTGGATTCGGTTTCCGGGCGGCAGGTCATGGAGCTGTTTGA
>JAIKYQ010000001.1 GCA_024683035.1 Eubacterium sp. | reverse complement strand
TGCTGGCGAGAAGGCTTCCCTGTCCGCCGACGCCTACGATCATGATATTCTTTGTATCCATTGTCATGCCTCCTCTCCCGTACTCTCAAATGCGTCGAATGCGCAGAGCTGACTGCAGACACCGCAGCCGACACAGAGTGTACTGTCGACATGGGCCTTGCCGTTTTTCATGGAGATCGACGGGCAGCCGATCCGCATGCAGGATTTGCAGCTCTTGCACTTCTCTTCATTGACACGCAGAGGTGCCTTATGTTTCACATATTTCAGCAGGGCGCAGGGACGGCGGGAAATGATCACGGAAGCTTCCTCTGCAGCCAGTTCTTCTTTCACAGCCGTTTCGCAGGCGGCCAGATCGTAGGGATCCACGACCCGGACGCGGGTAAAGCCCATCGCGCGGCAGAGTGCTTCCAGGTCGATCTTTCCGGCCGGATCGCCCTTGATGTTGTAACCGGTTGTCGGATTCTGCTGATGGCCTGTCATGCCGGTAATGGAGTTATCCAGGATGATCACCGTGGAATTCGACTGGTTGTAGGCAATGTTGGCCAGGCCGGTCATACCGGAATGCATGAACGTGGAGTCGCCGATGACAGCTACAGTCTTCTTTTCGCTTTCTGCACCCAGGGCTTTGTTGAAACCGTGGACGGCACTGATGGAGGCGCCCATGCAGAGAGTCATTTCGATGGTCTGCAGCGGCGCAACGGCCCCGAGTGTATAGCAGCCGATATCCCCGAGGACGGTCACTTTGTTTTTCTTCAGCACATAGAATATGCCGCGGTGCGGGCAGCCGGAACACATGACCGGCGGACGCATCGGAATTTCATCTTCCAGCGCGCGGCCGGCATGGACTTCCTGTCCGAAGGCCCTGGCCACCAGATTCTGCGAGAATTCATCGATCATCGGCAGCTTGTCTTTGCCTTCGACTGTAAGGCCCAGGCGGCGGCAGTGATCCTCAAAGATCGGATCCAGTTCTTCGATGACGAGCAGCCGTTTGACGGAGGCGGCGAAATCCAGGATCAGCTTCTCCGGAAGCGGGTTGACCAGCCCCAGTTTCAGGATGGAAGCACGGTCGCCGAAGACCTCTTTCGCATACTGATAAGAGGTGGAAGAAGTGATGATGCCGATTTCTTTACCGGGGTTTTCGATCCGGTTCAGATCGGTGGTTTCCGCAAACCGGCGGAGGGCTTCTGTGCGGGCTTCCACGATCGGATGGCGGCGCTTGGCCATGCCCGGCATCATGACATATTTTGCGATATTCTTCTCATACGTCTTTGTCGGAACGGTCCGCTCCCCGGTTTCGACAACGGACTGTGAATGGGCGATCCGGGTGCACATCTTGACGATGACCGGCGTATCGTATTCTTCGGAGAGTTCATAGGCTTTCTTTACAAAGACCAGTGTTTCGGCGGAATCAGACGGCTCCAGCATCGGCAGCTTGGCGGCGATGGCGTGGTGGCGGCTGTCCTGCTCGTTCTGGGAAGAATGCATACCGGCGTCATCTGCCACACAGATGACCAGTCCGGCATTGACACCGGTGTAAGACATGGTAAAGAGCGGGTCGGCGGCCACATTCAGGCCGACGTGCTTCATGCCGCAGAAAGAACGCTGACCGGCCAGACTGGCTCCGAAAGCGGCTTCCATGGCAACCTTTTCGTTGGGGGCCCACTCACAGTAGATTTCGTCATATAAGGCGGCCTCTTCGGTGACTTCCGTACTCGGTGTCCCGGGATAGCTGGAGACAAATTGACATCCGGCTTCGTACAGGCCGCGGGCAAACGCCTTGTTGCCCAGCATTAGTTGTTTCATACGCTGCGTACCTCTCCTTATGATGTTTTGGGTATTTCCGTAAAAGGCTGGAAACACTTTCTAACAATAGTAGCACTTTATTGCAATGAAGTAAACAGATGCATTTGTGAAAAAATGGTGTAATAACGTTGTATTTTAAATGCTTCAGAAGAAAACGGCTGTTGCAGATAAATGAAGAAATGTCTCCGGTAAAGGAGACATTTCTGGTTTGT
>JAIKYQ010000197.1 GCA_024683035.1 Eubacterium sp. | reverse complement strand
GACTCGGCAAAGACTGTGCACATACTGGAGATCTTAACATTCTCTTTCCAGTTCAGACCCCGGGCGCTCATTTCCTCCAGCGTCATGTCCATCGTGCGGGCCATCATTTCCAGGAAACGGCCGGTTCCGGCTGCACATTTGTCGTTCATGACAAAACTGATGACAGCGCCGTATGCATCCACCCGGATGATCTTGGAGTCCTGGCCGCCGATATCGATGATCGTACGGACAGAGGGCATCAGATAGTGTGCCCCGCGCGCATGACAGGTGATCTCTGTGACCGAGGTATTCCCCAGTCCGATCGTTTCCCTGCCGTATCCGGTGGAAACCGTCCGCAGCAGGTCTTTTTCTTCAATTCCCGCCATGTCCATGGCCAGCTGCAGCGCTTTTTTCGCACCTGCCGCCGCGCCGGAACCCGTCCGGACAATGGACCATCCGGCCATCTTCCCGTCCGCATCCAGGATCACGGCTTCCGTACTGGTGGAACCGCTGTCCACGCCTGCTGCATACGTTCCTGTCCCGTTTATTGCTGCCTTCTGTTTTTCCATATGCAGACTCTCCGCAAAGGCATCCAGCCTGGTAGCCAGCTGCCCCTCACTCTGCCTGGTGCCGTCGGTTTCAATCTTCAGGATCGGTACCTTTGTCCGCGCCGGCAGCCCCGCGTATTCAAATCCATAATAGTCACAGAACTTCATGGTGTGATAGATCACACCGGCTGTTCGCTCGTCCGGCGCCTTCCGCTCCGACACGTCCGTCATCCGCATGCAGGGGACCTGCTCCAGCAGCGCCTGCGCATAAAGAGACAGCCAGACACCACCTTCCGGCTTCCCGGTCCCTTCCCGGCCTTCTGCCGGAACAGCAGCCGGATCCGGAAAGGCCACCTGCCGGTTTCCGACACAGGTGTCGTCCCGCACCATGACCGGAAAATGCCGCCGGATCATCTCCGGCAGGAACGCACCGCTGTGAGCTCCCTGCAGACTGATGCAGGGTCCCTGTTCGTCCGCCACTTCTTCGGGCCGGTTCCGCTGCACGTACGCCGCTGCCCCGTCCGGGCAGGCCGCACAGTTCTTTGTTTCACCCCAGGCCTTCCGAAAGGCTTCTTCATCAAACGGAATGCCGCTGTACCTGCCATAGGCTTCCTGCAGCCTGCGGAGCTGTGCCGCAAGCAGGGCAGTCTCGGCCGGCCCCTTTTTATGCGGCAGGTCGAGCAGGTACAGGAAATCGAGGCTTCCCTGCTGTTTCAGTATATCATAGATCCGGCGCACCACGTCACAGCAGTTTACCAGGACCAGTTCTTTCACCTGTTTTTTGGCAGCGGCTTCCAGGAGTCCTTTCCCGTATCCGCACATATTCGGATGCCCGATGCTTTCCGCCGTATCAAAGTTGTCCGTATCGGACTCCAGCCTCTCACAGGAAACGCCGAAGCCGGCAAACAGTTCGACCGGAGTATATTTGCACATATAATACAGAATCCGCTCAGCCACCTGCTTTTTCCTCCAGCATTTCCAGAAACGCTTCCATACGGGTCAGGATCTGTCCGTTGCTCATGTTGTCGGCATCACAGCCGTCTCCGTCCAGGATCAGGGTCGGATACCCTGCCTCTTCCATGGTATGCCGCACGATCTGTGCAGAAGACAGCGTCTGCTTGCAGCCCCAGTGACAGAAATACACCACCCCGTCGATATCCAGGCGGCGGCACATTTCCAGGCTGCGCCGGATCCGGTTTTCCGCCGGCCCGTTGAAAGCATCCTGCACCAGTCTCCTGGCCATGCTGGCAAACGGCTTTTCCGGATCTGCTTCACAGTATTCGTCATAGTTCATGTCGCAGGCAATGATCTGGCAGCGGTCGCTGAAGTTGAACAGGGCGCGCAGATCTTCCTGATAATACGGGATCGTATGCATCCAGAGGATCCGGATCCCTTTGGTCGGTGCCGCCTGCGCCAGGTCTTTTTCCAGCTGCAGGGCAAAGCGTTCCACTTCCGGCATGCCCAGCAGCACATGGTTGGCAAACACCTCATACATCTCGTCCGTCAGGTCGTTGGACAGGTATTTTTCCTTTTTCAGTTCCTGGCAGCGTGCCAGGGCTTGCATGGTCCGTCCGCCGGAAGCAACGTGTTCCTTCAGCTTTTCCTCGTCCAGTTTCCTGCCGCAGGCTTCTTCCAGCCAGGCGGCAAACTCGCGCAGCTGTGTTTCCACGTAGGCGATGTTTTCCTCGGTACTGTCATAGGGCACATCGATAAAAAACTGGGGGATCTGCCAGTGCTCCGCCGCCTTGCGGAACGTCAGGCAGTTCGCATCGCAGACCAGAGAGGTATTCAGGATAAACTGCGGTTTGGGGATCACGTCGGACAGGATGCCCCCCAGCAGCACTTTATGATAGGAACAGAACGTCTCCGGCAGCCCGCAGGCCTGCGCATACGCGATAAACCCGCTCTCCGCCTTCGTACCGTTGATATAGCTGGACATGGCCTCTGCCAGCATGGGATGGATCCCGAATGTGTGCAGCAGCTCACAGGGTGTAAAGATGCTGACCAGGGCCGCCTGCTCCGGATGGCGCAGCGGTGCGATGACGGCATCCATGGAGGTGACCGCCAGGTCGTTTCTCGCCGGAGACAGCCCCTTCAGCGGAAAACGCTTCAGCTGCACCCGCTTGGCATAGTATCCTGCCAGAAGCATGCGTCTGGCGGCCGTGGGATGTGCTTCGATCAGCGCATCCACCATGCCCCCGTATTTCTTCACAAGATCTGCCATGCTATGCTGTCCCTTCTTCTGATGTTAAACAGTTTGCCGGTTTCTTCAGACGTTAAACGATCTGCCGGTTTTTCAGACGTTAAACAGTTTGCTTGTTTCTCTGCGCAGCTCCCGGTGGTTGAAGATGATGATCCACAGGAAAAACACGATCACAAACGCGATGCTGATCAGGGCCGGGTACCGGAACGTATGAATCCGGTTCAACAGCAGGATCCCCTGCACACCCGTGGACATGATCACATCAAACAGCAGATACAGAATATAGTCGTCGACCTCCATATGGGACGCTTTTCCGATGATCGCCGTAGCAACCGGCAGACAGGCAAAGGCAATCGGCAGCACCCAGTTCACCGACCAGTACGGCTGGCCGGTAAACAGATCGATCATAACCGTTACCACCAGGCCGATGTACACCTCGACGGCAACCAGCTGCAGCAGGTTATTCCTGTAATACACGGCCAGCGAAATATCGATGATGCCGACAACCGCTGCCACCATGGCCAGCAAAAGCCAGCCCGGCCAGTATTCCAGACAGCAGCCCAGCACGATCATGGCCGTTTCAAAAGCACAGAACAGAAACAGCGACACCCGCATAAACGACATACGCGTCACTTTTGTTTTGGGAAGAACGGGAAAGGCACGTTCGGAAGGTTCGCCGACCAGCTTGCCGCCGCAAAGCGGACAGCGCTCTTTTTCCCCCTGTATCTGGATGCGGCATTTTTTGCAGTTCTGCATCACACGCCCTCCCTGTCATAATCATTGGTCGTCAGCTCTACCGGTATGCCCAGACGGGTCAGCCGGCGGAAGAAATGCATGAAAACCGTATGCTCGGTAAAGCAGCTCGTAATCCCGAATACGGTTTTATCCCCGAAACTTGTCAGGCAGAGGAACGCTGTCCGGCTGGCCATAAAGGCAGCAAACTTGCTGACATACTGCCGCATGGCTTCCGGCAGTTCCACTTTCCCGATATTGGAAACCGACGTGGTCACCCCCTGCTTCACGAGATTGTTATACCCGCGGATGCCCCAGTATTTCAAAACCAGCGGGGTCATCTTGATGGCGTAGTTGTGTTCCAGCGCCGCATACCCGTTCATGGTGTTGAACATATTTTCTTCCGTGAGATTCTCCATGAATCCCTTCTGGATTTCTGTCAGGATGCTTTCCAGGGTTCCCTGATACGCTGCGGGGTCAAACCGGATCTGGATGGCTCCGTAAAAATTCCGGGTCGTGGCCGACGGAAAAAACTGCCGCAGATTGACCGGGACACTGACCACGATCGGCCGCCGTCTTTCGCGGGCCGTGATCTGTGTCATCATTGCTTCCACATACAGGGACACGATCAGCACGCCCACCGTGACCTCGTAGCCATGCGCCACTTCCAGCAGCTTCCCTGTCGGAACGGTCCCTTCGATCAGGTGCTGCCGCAGGTCTTCATCCATATGTCCCTTGATCTGATAGGCTTTTACCGGAAACATTTCTTTAATGAAATTCTTGCGGACCGGTTTCCGGTTGTTGATCTTGCGCAGTTTTCTGCCTTCATAAAACTGGCTGAACGCATCTTCTTCTTTCTCCGTGACCGAAGAGAGATCCTGTGCCAGCTCACCATAATCCAGTCCGTATTTTTCCGACAGATAATGGGTCAGGATATGCACCAGGAATACAAAGCCGCCGGTTCCGTCCGCCAGCACATGGAACATCTCGAGATTGATCCGTTTGCCGTAATACATGACGCGGAACAGCAGGTCGCGATGTCCCGGCGTATAAAGAGAACTTAAAGCCGGTATCGTCTCCTCCATGATTTCCGGCGTACCCCTCCAGTTGTCCAGATAATACCAGAAAACTCCCCGCCTGAGACAGCAGTTCAGATGCGGGAATTCCGGCATGGCCAGATCCAGCGCTTCCTGCAGAAGTGCCGGGTCCACCTCTTCCTTCAGCTCACAGGTCAGACGCATGACCCGCGTATCCGCTCCTTCCACACTGGAAGGAATGATCTTGGCTGCATTATCCAGCCTGTACCATCCTTGATCTGCTGCCATATCCTCTCCTCTAACAC
>JAIKYQ010000151.1 GCA_024683035.1 Eubacterium sp. | reverse complement strand
TATGTTCAAAAGGGAGTTGACCGGCATATACATGCGGGAAAGAAGGGCCACCAGGACCGTAATATCACCGACCGTCAGATCGGCTCCGCGCCGGATCATCAGAATACCGCCGACCAGATACAGCAGCAGCGGCCCCACGCTCGTGATCGTGGAGAGGATCACCCGGAACCAGCGGCCTGCCATGCTCTCCCGGATATTCAGACGGATCATGCGGTCATTGACTTTTTCGTATTTCTGATACTCGTGTTCTTCCCGGGAAAACAGCTTGACCAGCAGCTGCCCGCTCACCGAAAGCGTCTCATTCAGGATCCCGTTGATCTCATCATTGCATTCCTGCGCCTCCGTCGTGATCTTCCAGCGGGTCTTGCCCGCCCGGCGCGTCGGCAGCGTAAACAGGGGTACGATGATGATCCCGACCGTGGCCAGGATCCAGTTTTTCTGATACATTGCGACCAACGCCGCGATGAGAGTGATGCTGTTGGAAAGAATGCTGGTAAACGTATTGGCGATCACCTGCTCCACACCGGAAATGTCACTGGTCATCCGGGTGATGATCTCGCCCTGGTTGTTGGATGTGAAAAACTTCTGCGACATCTGCTGCAGATGCCGGTACATGGCATTGCGCATGTCATACGTAATGTGCTGGGCGATCCAGGTGTTCAGATAACTCTCCGCCACGCCGATCAGGTTCGCGCCCAGCGTCACCCCCAGCGACAGCAGGATCAGCAGGATCAGGCGGTGCAGATCTTTCCCGATCAGCCCTTCATCAATGATGCGCCCCGTCAGGATCGACGGAACCAGCGTCAGCACTGAAGACACGGCAATACAGGCCAGCGCGGCCAGCAGCTGCTTCCGGTACGGCTTCAGATATGAAAAGATCCGGAGCAGCAGTTCTTTCGTGACTTTTGGCTGATTTGCTTTCTCCTCTTCAGAAAGGTATTTGGCGCCCCTTCCGAATCCCATCGGACCTCCCGGTCCCCCTTGTGGCGGCATGCTCTCCTCTTTCTGCGCGGCTGACTCCGCGGTCTGTTATCGCCGGCTTTCTCTATGTTCTGCTTTGTTCTTCATGCGCGCCGGCCCTATTGTTTTACCTGCTTAATCTGTGTGTCCACTCGCTTATCCTGTTCTTCTGTATAGTATCACAGGTTTTTGAAACACGTCAAAGCCCCTTACCATGCCCTGCAACGATTCTCTTGACAGTCACGGCAACTTCCCATACGATACGGGCATGGAACGAACATTTACGTATCAAATTTCCGAATCTGATGCCGGCATGGAAGTCCGTACCTTCCTGCGTGCGCAGGGCTATTCCCGGCATATACTCGCCTCCATGAAGCCGATCCCCGATGCTGTCCTGGTAAACGGCGTCCATGTCTACATGCGGTATGCGATGCAGGCAGGAGATGTTCTGACCGTCCGGGTGCGGGATACCGAAACTTCGGAGCATGTCGTTCCCGCCCCCGTCCCGTTTTCCGTTGTTTTTGAAGACGAAGACATTCTCATTGTCGACAAGCCGGCCCGCGTGGCGATCCACCCGGCCATCAGCCATCCCGCCAACACCCTGGCGAACGGCGTTGTCTGGTATTACGAACAGCAGGGCATCCCCTTCGTTTTTCGCTGCATCAACCGTCTTGACCGTGATACGACCGGTCTGCTGATCGTGGCCAAAAACCTGGTCAGCACCTCTATTCTGGAGACCGCCCTGCAGAAACACGAGATCCACCGGACCTATCTGGCTGTCGTGGAAGGCATTCTGCCGGAGAGCGGCACGATCGATCTGCCCATCGCCCGCAAAGAAGGATCTCTCATCGAACGCTGCGTGGACCCGGACCGCGGCGAACACGCCGTGACACATTATCGCCGGATCAGCAGTATAGCAACACCCACGGAGCAGGACAGGATATCTCCTTTTCGTTCGGAGACCATTCCATCCTACTCTGCGGGCAACGATGCTTTCACCTGTTCCGATGATTTCAGCAATTCCGATGATTTCGCTCGCTCAGTTGTGGAACTGCATCTGGAAACCGGCCGCACGCACCAGATCCGCGTCCACATGGCCGCCATCGGCCACCCGCTGCTGGGCGATTCCCTCTACAACCCACACATCACACCTCTTTACGATAAAGAGACACCCCGCCCCGGCGTGCCGCTTCCCTACGGCCTGACCCGACAGGCTCTGCATTCCCATAAGCTTGATTTCATCCATCCCATAACAAAAGAACCCATGCACTTTGAAGCACCGGTTCCTGAGGATATGCAGCTCCTTATCGGATGAGAATACCTGTATAAAACAACATTCCGCCAACGATTAAACCGCCAGCGGAATGTTTCTTAGTATAAATCTCTAATCGCTTATTTGCAGCGTGTTGCCTTCGTGGCTGTCCTTTTAGCGGGGCCGCTCCGGGAATCCCACCTTTTTCTGCACCTTGCGCAGCGTCTTGTTGGCAAAGTACTGTGCCTTCTCTGCATTGTTCTTGATGCAGGCGTTCACATAGTCTTTCTCTTTTTCCAGCTCGGCAACCCGCTTCTGCAGCGGGGAAAGGATGGCGTTCACCGACTCCGTAACCGCGGTCTTCAGCGCCCCGTATCCCTGGCCTTCAAATTCCTTCACGGCTTCTTCCGGTTTCTTGCCGGTGCAGGCGCTGTAGATATCCAGCAGGTTCCGCACACCGGGCTGCTCATCCCGGTACAGGATCACGCCTTCGGAATCCGTTACCGCACGTTTGCATTTCCGGGCAACTGTATCCGCATCGTCCATCAGATAGATGCTGCCGTTCGGATTCTCGTCCGACTTGGACATCTTTTTCGTCGGATCCTGCAGGCTCATGATCTTTGCCCCGACCGGCGCAATGTACGGTTCCGGAATGGTAAAGACATCGCCGTAAATAGCGTTGAACCTCTCCGCCAGATCTCTGGTCAGCTCCAGATGCTGTTTCTGATCGATCCCCACCGGCACCACATCGGTCTGATACAGCAAGATATCCGCTGCCATCAGAACCGGATAGGTGAACAAGCCGGCGTTGATATTGTCGGCATGTTTCGCGGATTTGTCCTTGAACTGCGTCATGCGGCTCAGCTCACCCATATAAGTAAAGCAGTTCAGGATCCAGGCCAGTTCGGCGTGGCCGGAGACGTGTGACTGATAATACAGGCAGTTCTTTTCCGGATCCAGACCGGCTGCCATATAGATCAGCATCAGCTTCCGCGCACGCTGCCGCAGCACGGACGGATCCTGCCGCACGGTAATGGAGTGCATGTCCACCACGCTGTAGAAGCATTCATATTCTTCACTAAGCTTGACCCAGTTGCGCAGCGCGCCGAGATAGTTTCCCAGAGTAAGATTTCCGGTCGCCTGCATGCCTGAAAACAGAACCTTTTTATCGTTGATCATCCCTGTCTCCTGTTGTCCCTGAACTACATGTTCTGTTACACGTTCTGTGCTGTTGTTTCCGCAAAAGTATACCGTAAACTGACATGTCGTGCAAGTTCTGTTCCGGCTTCGGAAACAAAAAGGACGGGAGCAGCCTGCTATGCGCTCCCGGACCTTATACTGTTTCTTTTCTTACAACTCTTGACAAAGAGCCCTGTTTTCCCTGCCTATTCTGTGCTTTCCACAGTCAGGTATCTCCGCTTTATTTTGCGATCTCCACGGTCGGGAATTTCAGTTCTTTATACTTGGCCATCTTCTCTTTGGCAACACCCTGGTTCTGCATGAAATGAATTCTCGTTTCCATGATCTCTTCCAGATGTTTGTCACGGCACTCGTTGACATTCCGGTCACGGCAGAGCCCGTCCGGAGCCAGTACAAACTTGAAGTTTCCGTTTTCGTCTTTCTGAATGTCGCCGCCGGCGCCGCAGACCACGCACTCGAAAGGCCACTTGATGCCGTCCCAGTGCTCTTCGCCGCGCATGATCAGATCGCTGTGGCAATTCGGGCAGATACCCTGATCCGGGTCGCCGAGCCAGGTCCGCTGATCCACCGGTGTCTGAATAGCTTTGATGATGTTTTCACCCATCTTATGCGCGCGGGCGATCTGGTCGTCTTTGAGCAGTACGTTGCCGGGGCGGCCGTTCCGTGTAGACAGGAACTTATCGACAACGATCGTGGACTGTGTGAACATCGTGGCGGACATGGTATCCAGCGCCAGACCCTGCCAGTCTTTGCAGGAACCGCCGACTGCGATCAGACCGGCGACCTGATGCGGATCTTCTTTGACCTTGCCGATCTTCAGCAGGAAAGCCAGTTCATACGCCAGGAAACGATGTGTGAAACGTGTATAAATGGAGCTCGGCATCAGATCGTATGTCGGAACGCCGATGATCAGGCCATTGTTTTTCTGCATCTCTGTGACAAGTGCATCCACATCATCCTTATCTTTCAGAACGCAGCCGGTATAGTCTCCCTTACCCATAGCCACGTTGCCCATGCTCATCGTGCAGCCTTCGCAGCCCGTGCAGGGAAGAATGTTGTAGTCAAACAGATTGACCAGTGTTACTTCCGCACCCGCTTCCTGGCAGGCCAGAAGCGCTTCTTTTACCAGGATCTCACTGTTTCCGTTGTGGCGGCCGGCCACAATGCCCATTACCTTCATGCTGAAACCTCCTCTTTCAAAAACAATAGGTTTTTTTACTTCAAACCGAGCATACAGATGTTTCCATCAAAACATCCTTTGTATGTCAATTTTATCACAACTCAACGTCCGGAAGGGAAATAATTCTTATCGATACAATCCATATTTTCATGAATTAATGCCCGTCAGGAATGAAAGTGTTATGCCTCTCTCCCGTTCACGCCGCTCCGCTTCCCGCGTCGATCCGCTGCAGGAACCGGATCATTTTCTGCATGGTCAGATCGCTCCACTCAGATCCGTCTTCCTCAAAACCGTGCCCCAGAATGCCTGCCTCCTCCACGGGATAATAATTCAGTTCTGCGTAGATCCCGAGCTCCGTCAGTATTTCGTATAACTCGGCCGCCTGCCGGTAATATGTCCCCGTGTTTCCGTCGGAAATAAATGACGGCGGAAAATCCTTGGTCACATACGGCAGGATATTGCAGTCATTCACCCGCTTGTCATGCACCAGGTCATTGCTCCCGAAATACACTCTGCCCATCGTATAGAAAGCATAGTCATAATAGGCATCGCCCGTATCGCCGAAGCGATGATAATCGAGCAGGCTTCCTTCGAAAATGATCCCTTTCAGTTCTCCGCCGGACAGGACCGGCTCTTCTCCCACCACCGCCGCACAGAGCGGATTGGTCTGTATATTGGCCAGCACGCCTTCCAGGTTGCCCCCGGCCGAAAATCCGGCAAAGGCAACCGACTCCATGTTGAGATGCCATTCCTGCGCATGTTCCTTCAGATAGCGCAGCCCTCGATTCAGCTGTTTGATAGCAAACGGATACGGGTACTCCGGCGCCAGCGCATAATTCATGGATACGACATTATATCCAGCCTTTGCCAGAGTCATAATGGTACTGTTTACCGCCGTACGGATACGGACATTCGGATCCCCTTCCGCCTTGTCTCCCCAGACAAAGCCGCCGCCATGGATATAGATGACGGTCATGGGCTCTGCTTCGGCAGAAACCGGCGCATAGATGATATCCAGATACCCATTGGGAATCTCCGTGTCATAACAGATATCCGTGAACCTGCGCAGGCCGCCCGAGAGCATTTCCTCCCTCTGTACTGCTTCCGTCCGGTTTAATGTATGATGCATGTGCTCCCGGAGAAAGCGCAGTGACATACCGGGGGCAAATGTAAACAGCAGCATCGTGACAGCAAACACAAAAACAAATCCTTTACCGGCAGAAACCAGGAACCGCAGGATGATACGGGTTCTTCTGGCCCGCTGTTTTTCATGGCGGGACAGCGCCTTCGCCCGGCGCGCTTCCCGTGTTTTTCTCCTGCGGCGTTCTCTTTCCCGGAATACTTCGATATTCCAGCCTCTTCTTCCGGATATCAGCAGCAGGATGCCCCAGAATACATTCCACAAAGCCGGAAGGGTTAAAAAATACCAGCCCGTTGAAAACAGACCGATACTGTTGACGACAGTGGAAGCGGCAAACCACTTCCAGACAATCCTTCTTTTTCTGCGATAAAACAAAACAGCAAACAGGCAGGAGGCGCAAGTCATGACCAGGCTCAAGATCCTGGAACCGTTAACCAGAAACTGTCCCAGAGACCCGAAGAAAATATAGAGCAGCCCGATAAAACTCATACGTCAGTCACCCGTCGGCAGCGATACAGCACCTGTATACAGCCTGTTTGTCCGCACTTTTTCAGGGTGTACAGGACAGACAGGCTGTGTGCAGGAATTATGTATTGCTTACTTACTAAACCCTTATGCTTCTTTGGACGGCGCCGGTGTCGGCTCGATCACGGCCGTGTAATGCGCCTTTCTTTCCTTGAAGAGCGGATCCTTGCCCAGATTGATCAGACGGCTTTCATTGGCGAAAATATCTTCGCCGTGCGCCTTTTTGCCGGAGATGATGTCATGTGCGTGCCACTCCGTCGCCGGATCGAATTTGAACTTGAATGCGCCGTTGACGATCTCCAGCGTGCCCTCCAGGCCGCAAAGCTCGCAGACACAGTGCGTCGTTCCCGGGAAGATATAGAAAGCATTGCCCTGGCAGTGCGGGCAGGCACCTTCGGCACCCTTCCAGTAGGACTTGTTGTTTTCAGCGATCGGGATCTCCATCTTTTCGTTGTCTTCCATGATCTCCTTCGCTGCTTCGACAAGGTTGCGGCCGATCTCTTTCATCCGTTCGACCTTCTCATCCTGCATGATGACGTCCTTGCTCCAGGAGAAGAACTCGTTGTTG
>JAIKYQ010000126.1 GCA_024683035.1 Eubacterium sp. | reverse complement strand
TACGGACGCGAAGTCCTAGCGGTTAAAGGCCAGACCGATTGCCACCTCATTCTAACAGCTTAAGCAACAAGATGGATAACATCCTATCTGGAAGATAGGAATATCAACCACTAAATACATAGTAGTAGCGGTAAAAGTATGTGTCCGCCGGCTGCCTCACATCGTATTGGTCAAACACCTGCACTGCGCAGCACATCAAAGGGCTCCGGCTCAGGTATGCCGGTACCATCCGCTGCCTCCAGCTCCACATGCAGCTCCTGGCGGGCGTGCGGCGCATCCGGCTGCGGCACACCGTCCTTGTCAAAGATGCCGCGCACCAGCAATTCCTGTGTTCTGCCGTCCGCCTTCAGCAGTTCGATCCTGTCTCCTACAGAAAACTTGTTTTTCTGCTCCAGGATCACTCTGCCGGCTGCATCAGTTCCCTGTACGGTCCCCAGATACACACTGGTCGTCACATAGGTACTCTGCTCATAGATATGGTCTTCTGCAGACGGTTTCCCGAAGAAAAATCCGGTTGTAAACTTCCGGTTCGTCCCCCTGGAGACTTCCTCCTGATACCAGGCCCGCTTCTTCTCATAGCGATCCGGATCTGCCATCCAGTCATCTATGGCCAGACGATAGGCGCGGGTGACCGTGGCCACATACAGAGCCGTCTTCATCCGTCCTTCGATCTTGAAACTGTCTATCCCGGCCTCGCAGAGCTCCGGAATATGCCCGATCATACACAGATCTTTGGAATTGAAAAGAAACGTGCCCCGTTCATTTTCAAAAACAGGAAAATACTCGCCGGGACGGGTCTCCTCCACGAGACTGTACTTCCACCGGCAGGGATGCGTGCACGCACCCCGGTTGGCATCGCGTCCGGTCAGGAAACAGGAAAGCAGGCACCTGCCGGAATAGGAAATACACATGGCGCCGTGTACAAAGCATTCCAGCTCCAGTTCTTCCGGTATCTGTTCCCGCAGTTCCCGGATCTCCTGCAGCGAAAGTTCCCGCGCTGTTACGATCCGTGATGCCCCCTGTTCCGCCCAGAAACGGCAGGTTTCGGCATTCGTATTGTTAGCCTGGGTGCTGATATGCCGCGGGATCTCAGGACAGATCCGCCCGGCCATCGAAAAAACGCCCGGATCGGCTATGATCAGCCCGTCCGGACGCATGATGTGCAATTCTTCCAGATACTCCCGTATCCCGGGAAGATCCGCATTATGAGCCAGAATATTGACAGTGACAAATACTTTTTTCCCCTGCTCATGTGTCCAGTCTATGGCCGCTTTCATCTCTTCGCGGGAAAAATTCTTTGCCTTGGCACGCAGTCCGAACGCTTCTCCGCCGATATAGACGGCATCCGCCCCATAGTGAACAGCCGTCCGCAGTACATCCGGGCTGCCGGCAGGGACCAGGAGTTCCGGCTTCTTTCTGTCTTTCTTATTCTGCATTGGCTTCTTCCTGTGCCGACGCTTCTTCTGCGTTTTCTCCGTCAGCCGCCGCGTCTCCGGCATCTGCCGCCTCCGGTGCTGCTTCCTGCACTTCAGAAGCCGCCACTTCCTGGACTGTATTTTCCTCCGCACCGGAAGAAGACGTCTCCGTCACTTCGGATCCGCTTTCTTCGGAAGTCTGTTCCGCACTGGTGGTGTTCAGCTGCATGCCGGGAGCAATAAAGCTGTCGTCTCCTGCTTCTTCCTTATCCGCCTGCGCGAGGATCGGGAACATTTCCTGTGTGGTCATGGAAGTCTTCAGCGCATAGGTGCCCGGCCGCAGTTCGCCATGATACTCCGACATCAGCTCCTGAAGCCAGAAAGCCATGGCGCTTTCTGTCAGCAGGCCCTCCGCCCGCAGCATTTTGCCGATCTGATACGTAGACATGTCATCGGTGATCGTCACCACGATCGTACGACCCCCGCCGATATCCACGGGTTTTTCGGTAAACGCTTCGCGTCCCAGTGCATAGGAACGTCTGCCCAGATAGAACAGAACAACCAGCAGACAGGCGATCACCAGCAGACGCAGGATCCCCTTAATACCTGTCAGGACGACTTTATAGCCGCGGCTTTCGCGCTTTTTTTCACTTTGAGCCATGCTCAGGCCTCCATGATGATCGGCAGCAGCATCGGACGCCGCTGCGTATTCTTCCAAACATAACTGCCCAGGGCATCTTTGATCGCCGTTTTGATCCTGCCCCAGTCTGTGATCCCGGCCGCCATGCAGCTTTCATATGCTTCTTCCGCTGCCAGGCGTGCTCCGTCCATCAAATCTTCTGATTCCCGCACATAGACGAATCCGCGGGACACAATATCCGGTCCCGACAGCATCTGGTTGCTGCCTCTTTCCAGTGTCATCACCACAATGATGATCCCGTCTTCGGAAAGCCGCTGCCGGTCGCGCAGCACAATATTGCCGACATCCCCGACACCCAGTCCATCCACCAGGATATCGCCGGTTTCAACCTGTCCGGTCACTTCCGCGCCTTCACCGTTCAGTTCCAGCACATTCCCGCTCTTGAGGATAAATATGTTCTCCTGCGGAATGCCCAGTTCCATGGCAATATTCGCGTGCGCCTTCAGATGCCGGTATTCCCCGTGCACCGGGATGGCGTACTGCGGTCTGACAAGCGAATAGATCAGTTTGATCTCTTCCTGGCAGGCATGGCCGGAAACGTGCACATCCTGGAAAATGACATCGGCCCCTTTTTCGCTCAGGCTGTTGATGACATTGGAGACCGCTTTCTCATTTCCCGGGATCGGATGGGAACTGAATACGATCAGATCCCCTCTTTTGATCGTGACCTTTTTATGAATATCGGCTGCCATGCGGGAAAGAGCCGCCATCGACTCTCCCTGACTGCCGGTCGTGACAAGGACCATCTTTTCATCCGGATAGTCTTTCATCCGGTCGATATTGACCAGCGTATTCTCCGGAATATCCAGATACCCCAGCTCTGTGGCCGTGGCAATGGCATTGACCATGCTCCGGCCTTCCACCACGACCTTCCGCCCGAAGCGGTGCGCCGCGTTGATGATCTGCTGGACACGGTCGACATTGGAAGCAAAAGTGGCTATGATCAGGCGCTCTTTCCTGTGTTCGGAAAAAATACTGTCGAAGGTTTTTCCGACAGTCTTCTCCGACATCGTATAGCCAGGACGCTCTGCATTCGTGCTGTCGCACATCAGGGCCAGGACACCCTTTTTCCCGATCTCGGCAAACCGCTGCAGATCGATGGCATCGCCGAACACCGGTGTGTAATCCACTTTGAAATCGCCCGTATGCACCACAATGCCGGCCGGCGAATACAACGCCAGCGCCGCCGCATCCTGGATGCTGTGATTGGTTTTTATGAATTCAATGCGGAAGCACCCGAGACTGATCGACTGGCCAAATTTCACCGTCTTTCTCCTGGTCGTTTCCAGCAGTCCGTGTTCTTCCAGTTTGTTTTCAATCAGACCGATCGTCAGCTTTGTCGCGTAGATCGGTACATTGATGTCCCGCAGGACATAGGGCAGCGCCCCGATATGGTCTTCATGGCCGTGTGTGATCACGAACCCTTTTACTTTGTCCAGATTTTCCTTTAAGTATGTCGTATCCGGTATCACCAGATCGATCCCCAGCATATCGTCATCCGGAAAGGCCAGACCGCAGTCCACAACGACGATGCTGTCCGCATACTCGAACGCCGTCATATTCATGCCGATCTGTTCCAGCCCACCCAGGGGAATGATCTTCAGTGTACCGGAGCTCTTATGCTCCTTTAACAAAATGTTACTTCCTCCATCATCTGCGCAAAGACACCGGCAACCGCGTCAAATTCCACGTCATCTTCTACCATCACGTACCGGGCGATGCTGTCGCCGTCTTCGGACAGATCTTTTAGTATATAAGCCGTTGCTTCCTCCTCTTCAGAATCCGCCACGAGCAGGTAGGATATTCCCGCCACACGCGTTTCCTCCAGAACAAAAAACGCACGGCTTTCTCCATCTTCTGTTTCAAATTGTATTTTCTGCTGTTTTTCCATGATCGTCCCAACACTTTCCGGATCAAAAATCCGGTCGTTCTGCCTATACCTCTGTCTCCTGTTCCCGGGCCGGCTGCATCCTGTCCAGATATGTCTGTAAAATAAAAACAGCAGCGATCTCATCCACGACCGCTTTCCGTTCTTTCCCGCGCAGATTCATATCATTCATGGCCCGAATGGCCTCGACTGTGGTCAGCCGTTCATCCTCCATTTCCACCGGAAGCTGCAGACGCTTCTCCAGCATATCCCGGAAAGCCAGTGCCTTTTCGGCCCGTTCGCCGATATCGTTATTCATATGTTTCGGAAAGCCCAGCACGATTTTTTCAGCGTGGTAAAACTGTGCCAGCTCCTCAATACGGGCCAATGTCTGCCGCAGCTTGGTCTCCCGCTGCCGCCGGATAATCTCCACCCCCTGTGCCGTCAGTCCCAGGGGATCACTGACCGCCACACCGACCGTCTTCGCGCCGTAATCCAGACCCAGTATACGCATTATGCCTCATCTTTCCAGGATTCGTTGCGGATGTACTCCTTGAGCATCTCTTCAATCAGTTCATCGCGTTCGACTTTCATGATCATGCTGCGCGCACTGTTATGACTGGTGATATACGTCGGATCTCCGGACATGATATACCCCACGATCTGATTGACCGGATTATAGCCTTTTTCGGCCATTGCGTGATACACAATGTCCAGCACCTTTTTGACCGAGATCTCCGTATCCGGCCGCGCCTCAAAATATTGTGTATTTCCCAGATCTGCCATTTTTCTTCTCCTTGCCTTCTCCCTGTGCGTCACTTCGCAAATCGGATTATGCCTGCTCCTTCCTCTGGCTGCTTTCCCGGATCACCGGAAAATACGGCGATAATCCATTATAGTATACCTCATTTATTCTATTCAGGCAAGTAACACCCCACTTTGCACGGCATACGGGCGTACGATCCGTACCACATTGGTCAGTTCCTCACCACTTTGATACAGTATTCTCTGATATTTGCGTCCATAGCCCGCCCAGCAGGGCTTTCCGTCCAGCACGGTCTTTTCCTCAAACAGCACTTCCACCGGCTGCCCCAGTTCTTTTTCCAGAAATTCCTTCTGCCGTCTGCCGTTGAGTTCTGACAGGATCCGGCTGCGTTCCTTTTTCACTTTTTCACTCAGCTGGCCGGGCATACGGGCCGCTGAAGTCCCTTCCCGCCGGGAATAGGGGAAAATATGCGTCTCGAAAAAATGCATATCCGACACAAACCGCACCGTTTTGGCAAACTCCTCTTCCGTTTCTCCCGGAAAGCCGGTGATGATATCGGTCGTCAGCGCCGGATCGTCAAATACTTCCCGCAGCAGCGCTGCCTTTTCGGCGAATTCCGCTGTCGTATACCGGCGGTTCATACGCTGCAGCGTCTCGTCACAGCCGCTCTGCAGGGACAGATGAAAATGCGGACACAGTTTCGGCAGCTTTGCCAGTTCCTCCGCACGCTCCCGGTTGATCCAGGACGGTTCGAGCGAGCCGAGCCGGAGCCGCTGCAGGCCCTCCGTATCATGCACCCTGCGCACCAGCGCTGACAGATCCTCTCCTTCCGGAAGATCTTTCCCATAGGAACAGAGATGGATCCCGGTCAGCACGATCTCCCGCACGCCGGTTTCCGTCAGCCTTTTTGCTTCCCGGAGCACCTCCTCTACACTGCGGCTGCGCACCCTTCCCCTGGCGTAGGGAATGATGCAGTAGCTGCAGAAGCGGTCACACCCGTCCTGTACTTTGATAAAGGCACGGGTATACCCCTCCGTTTGGGAAATCTGCAGTTCTTCGTATGTTTCCGCCGCGGACCCGCGAAAATCCGGCCGCTCCGTCTTTTTTCTCCGCGTTGCACCAAACTGTTCCAGCAGCGGCAGCAGTTCCTTTTTCCGATTGGTCCCAATCACCAGATCGACCGCCGGATCCTTCTCCAGTTCTTCTCCCCGGATCTGAGAATAGCAGCCCACTGCCACCACGACAGCTTCCGGATTCTGCTTTCTGGCCCGGTGCAGCATCTGACGCGATTTCCGGTCTGCCACATTGGTCACAGTGCAGGTATTGATCACATATACATCTGCCTTCTCTTCAAACGGAACGATCTCATATCCGGCGTTCCGCAGCATTTGCTGCATGGCTTCTGTTTCGTAGGCATTTACCTTGCAGCCCAGATTGTGAAAGGCGGCTCTGCTGGCCATATAGCTTCCCTCCCGCTTGACTTTTGCAGGCAATGTAGATATGATAACGACAGGTACGGATTCTAATAAGGAGGTTCCCTATTCATGAAAACGATTCAGATATCATTAAACTCGATAGATAAAGTCAAATCTTTTGTCAGCGCCATCAGCAAATTCGACAATGATTTCGATCTGGTGTCCGGCCGCTATGTAATCGACGCGAAATCCATTATGGGTATCTTCAGTCTGGATCTTTCCAAACCGATCGACCTGAGCATTCATGCAGACGGCCCGGAACTGGAAGCTGTCCTGGAAGTGCTGAAGGATTATCAGATCTGACCCGTTTATCTGTTCCCGGATTGTTGTATAAGAACGGCTCCGCATGCATGTCGGAGCCGTTTTTTGTGTCTTAATTCTTACACAACCAGCAGCTCTGCTTCTTCCACGGCTTTCTGTACCATGTCTTCTATTCCTTCTCCCAGCTTTTTCTCCGACCGCTCGATCACGGACAAAACCGGATGCGTGACCGGGTGTTTCGCCACAAAGATCGTGCAGCAGTCTTCAAACGGCAGGATCGAAGTTTCATAAGTACCGATCTTTTCCGCCAGTGCGACGATATCCTGTTTGTCGAATCCGATCAGCGGCCGGAAAACCGGCAGCGTGCACACCGCATTCGTACACACCAGGGAATCGATCGTCTGACTGGCCACCTGGCCAATGCTCTCACCCGTGATCAATCCCTTCGATTTGTCTTTTTCCGCAAACTTCTCCGCAATCCGCATCATATACCGGCGCATGATGATCGTCAGCTCTTCATGCGGACATTTCTGGTAGATCTCCAGCTGGATATCTGTAAAGTTCACGATATGCAGACGGATCTGCCCGCTGTATTTCGCTACCTGCCTGGCCAGATCCACTACTTTCTGTTTTGCCCGCTCACTGGTATAGGGCGGCGCATGAAAATAAACGGCATCCAGCTGTACACCTCGCTTGGAAACCATATATCCGGCAACCGGAGAATCGATCCCTCCGGAAAGCAGCAGCATGGCGCTGCCATTAGACCCGACCGGCATACCGCCCGGTCCGGGGATCTCCTCTGCATACAGATAGATACTGGCGCGCACTTCCACATTGAGCAGGATATCCGGATGGTGTACGTCAACCTTCAGCCAGGGGCAGTTCTGCAGGATGACTTCTCCCAGATCAGCGTTCAGCTGCATGGAATCCTTCGGATACTTCCGGTTGGAACGGCGGGCGTTCACCTTAAAGGTCTGCGGCCGTTCCTCCGGGCAGAGTTCCTTCATGAACTGAACTGTTTCCTTCTTCAGGTTCTCAAATTCCGTATCCTCAATGACGCTCACCGGGCAGATCCCGGAAATGCCAAAGACATACTGCAAGGCCTGCAGTACGCCGTCCCGGTCGAACGCACCGTGCGGAAACACATAGATCCGGCCGTATTCTTTGGTCACTTCGAACTGCCCGTCCACATCCCGCAGGCTGCGTACGATATGATGCACCAGCCGGTCTTCAAAGTAATGCCGGTTCTTCCCCTTGATCCCGATTTCTGCGTATTTGATCAAAAAAGCCTGTGTCATGCTGTTCTGCCTTTTCTTTGGATTATTTCGGTTTATCAGTTACTGATTCTGTCATTTCCGAACAAATCTGCGCAGGATCGGGACGGTTTCCCGCAGGATCTGCAGGGTGTACCGGATCTCCTCTTCTGTGGTCTTCTCGGAAAAGCTAAAGCGGATGGCACTTTCTTTTTCTTTTTCCGGACAGCCGAGGGCTGTCAGGGTCGGGCTGCCGGACCGCTTATGTGTGGAACAGGCACTGCCCGCAGACACATAGATGCCTTTATCCTCCAGTGTATGCAGCAATACTTCGCTGCGTATGCCGACAAAAGAAGCATTCAGAATATAGGGAGCTGTTCTATCCGGGTCCGCCGGACCATGAAGCACAACGCCTTCTATGTCGGCAAGACCTTCCGCCAGCAGGACGCGGCACCGTCTCATCTGTTCCACGTTTTGTTCCAGATCCGCGTACATCTTCTGCGCCGCCGCCCCCAGGCCGGCTACGCCGGATACGTTGTCCGTACCGGATCGCATCCCTTTCTGCTGACCGCCTCCGTGCACCAGAGGTACCAGCCGCACCCGCTCATCCGCATACAGGAAACCGACGCCTTTGGGTCCGTGGATCTTGTGGCCGCTGACTGAAAGCAGATCGATCTGCATGTTCTTCGGACGGATACGGTATTTTCCGAATGCCTGCACGGCGTCTACGTGAAACACAATGTCCGGTTTTGCTTTATGGATCCGCTCTCCGATCTCTGCCACCGGTTCGAGGGTCCCGATCTCGTTGTTGACCATCATGACCGACACCAGGATCGTGTCCTCCCGCAGCGCCTCACAGACCTGCTCTGCCGTAACAAATCCTTCCCGGTCGACCGGCAGGATCGTCACTTCAAACCCCTGTTCCTTCAGGCTCTCCAGGGTCGCCGATACGGCTGGGTGCTCCACGGCCGTAGAAATGATATGTTTTCCGCGGCGCCTGTACGCCTGCGCCGTTCCGGTCAGTGCCCAGTTGTCCGCCTCCGTCCCGCCTGACGTATAATAGATTTCTTTCTCTTTAACTTTCAGAATATCCGCCAGGATTTCGGTTGTATGCCGGATATAGCCTTCCGCTTCCACACCCTTATGGTGCATGGAAGACGGATTGCCGTATGCCAGAAGCATCGTTTCCCGCACGATATCCGCCGTTTCCGGATAGCAGACTGTTGTTGCCGCATTATCGAGATAGACTTCCATGTCAGTTTTCCTCAAGCAAATACATCAGGACCGACAACACGGTCATTCCCGCTGTTTCTGTACGCAGGATCCGTTTTCCCAATGTTATCGTCCGGAACCCGGCTTCCTGTGCCGCCTGTACTTCTGTTTCTTCAAAGCCGCCTTCCGGGCCGATCAGGACCGCCACCGGCTGGCCGGGCCGGATCTGCGACAGCAGTTCCCTTGTCTTTTCCATACCGGAAGCATGTTCGTACGGGATGAGTAAAACCGGTTGCTCCGGCATACTCGAATCCCGCCCGGCTGCCTGTGCATAGCTCAGTGCTTCCGGGAATGTCAGCACATCCCGTACTGTCGGGATCACCATCCGTTTGGCCTGTTTTGCCGCACTTTCCGCCACAGCATTCCAGCGGGCGACCCGGGCTTTTGCCTTTTTCTGATCCAGCTTCACCACACATCGTTTTGAAGCCACCGGAACAATCTCCGCCGCTCCCAGTTCGACCGCCTTCTGAATAACGGTCTCCATTTTATCACCCTTGGGAAGACATTGAAAGAGTGTAATCCGGGAAGGAAGTTCCCGCCCCGGTTTCTGCACATCCGTCACCTTTGCCAGCACTTCGTCCTCGGCCAAATCCGTGATCTCACAGGTATACTCCCAGTCATCTCCGCAGGAGACCAGGATTTCCTCCCCGGGTTTCATGCGGAGAACGAGCCGGATATGCCGGACATCCTCGCCGGTGATCCGGAACGTTCCATTTTGCAGCTGCGTATGATCACAGAAAAAACGGTACATAATCCCTCTTTTCAGCCGTTACGGTTTTTTGCAGGTGACGCCGACCCATTCGCCCTGCCGGGTAATCTCCTCTGTTTCCAGTCCGGCATTTTCTGCCGCCGTGATGACTTTTCCTTCCTGTCCTTCCAGAATGCCGGACAGAATACAGATCCCGCCCGGTTTCATCGCTGCAGCCGCCGCCGGCATCAGTGGAACCAGTATATCTGCCAGAATATTGGCCAGCACGATATCGTATCTGTCCCGGCCCACGCACTCCTGCACCTGTGCGTCATCAATCAGGTTGCCCAGCAGAAGATCCAGATCTGCTTTTCCTGCGGATCCGTTCTCTCCGTCTGCAGACAGGAAAACCTGGCGGCCGGCCAGCCCGTTTGCTTCGCAGTTTTCCTGCACCGCCGGCACGGCACAGGGATCCAGATCGGTCCCCAGCGCATGTCCGGCTCCCAATTTGCAGGCTATGATCGCAAGGATCCCGCTCCCGGTACCGACATCCAGAATCTCGTCTTCCGGCTTCAGGTATTTCTTCAGCTGCCGGATGCAGAGCTGCGTGGTCTCGTGCATCCCGGTCCCGAAAGCCGTACCGGGATCGATGTGCAGGACCAGTCTGCTGCCTTCCTCTTCCGCAGCTTCTTCCCAGGAAGGCACAACCAGAATATCTCCGTCTATGGTAAACTGTTTGAAATACTGTTTCCAGTTGTTGATCCAATCTACATCTTCGGTCTCTGAGATGTCGATCGCACCGCTGCCTATATCCGTAAAATCACGCAGAGAAGCCAGTTCTTCCCTTATACGGGCAAGAACCGGCTCATAATCCTCTTCCGGATCCAGATAGAAAAACAGTTGGGCGACGCCGTCATCCTCTGCTTCCTGCAGCGGGATATCCACGAACATCTGCTGCTTTTCTGCCTCTGTCAAAGGCGCCTTGTCAACGATCTCCACGCCCTCGATCCCGCATTCTGCCAGCGTGGCGATCACGATGTCTTCCGCCTCTTCCGTCGTCGTCAGACGGAATTTTTTCCATTTCATATCTGTTCTTACCTGCTATTCCTAAATAATATGCCTGTCTGGTATCCCGGTAGTCCGCACCGGCCATAACATGGCGGAAATCTATAGATTTGAATACGATGTATGGCAGCCGGCGGGCACATATTTTTACCGCTTGTCTGAACCACTCCGCTGAGCTAATCGTTTACTTCGACTACGAGCCTGGGATATTCACGAACGATATGTTCATATCCCCGGCTCTAAGTCTACGTATACGATGGATCTCAGCTTCGTTCCTTTCAGAATGCGCGCTTGTAAAAGTATGTGCCCGCCGGCTGCGATCCACGTTTTGGAAACCAGCATTCCGACTGGAAACAGGTCCCCATAAGCCGACTGTCGGAGCATGGCCGGTCCTTGGCGAGCCTGTCAGGCGAGCCTAGTACCGCTGCCAATGCGACCAAGCGCAAGCGTGTCGGCGTTGGGGTTCTGTATCCGGGAGGAATGCGTCCGTTCAGAAACTTATGATTTCCGGAATCCCCGCCTCTTTTTCTTCTCGCCGGCTCCGGGCGCATTGCCGCAGGCCTCATCAAACGCTTTCAGGGCTTCTTTCGCTTCTGCGTTCAGATGGGTCGGTGTCTGTACGATCAGTGTAACGTAATGATCGCCGCGCACGTTCTTATTGTGGATCGACGGTACGCCTTTGCCGCGCAGGCGGATCCTGGTATCGGTCTGCGTACCCGGCTTCACCGTATACAGCACATCTCCGTCCACCGTGTTGATGAGGATATCTCCGCCAAGTGCCGCCTGTGCAAAGGTCAGCGGCGCCGAGGAGAAAATATTCACACCTTCCCGCTGGAAGATCGGATGCTTGGATACGGAAACCTGTACCAGAAGATCGCCGCGGGGACCGCCGTTTTTACCCGGTTCACCTTTATCCCGGATCCGGATGCTCTGTCCGTCATCGATACCGGCCGGCACATCGACCTGGATCTTCTTTCTGGCGGCGATGTAGCCGCTTCCGGAACAATCCGGGCATTTTTCCCGGATGATCTTGCCGCTGCCGCCGCACTTCGGACAGGTGCTGATATTCTGCATCATGCCGAACAGGGACTGCTGTGTCTGCCGGATCTGGCCGCTTCCATGGCAGTTCGGACAGGTTTCCGGCGACGTACCCGGTTTGGCCCCTGTTCCGCCGCAGGTCTGGCAGGTATCTTTCAGGGTCAGCTCCAGTTCCTTCGTGCAGCCGAATACTGCTTCCTCAAAAGTCAGATGGACCATAGCCCTGAGGCTGGCTCCGCGACGCGGTCCGCTGTTGCTGCTGCGGGATGCCCCGCCGCCGAACAGATCGCTGAATATATCTCCGAATCCGCCCATACCGCCGAAAATATCGCTGAAGTCCATACCGCTGAAATCGAAGCCGCCTCTGCCGCCGGCGCCTCCCTCAAACGCAGCATGCCCGAACTGATCGTACTGACGCCGCTTTTCCGGGTCACTGAGCACACCGTAGGCTTCTGTCGCTTCCTTGAATTTTTCCTCGGCCTCCTTGTCACCCGGATTGATGTCCGGATGATACTTTTTGGCCAGTTTACGATAGGCCCGCTTCAGATCATCGTCACCGGCATTGCGGTCCACGCCGAGCACTTCATAATAATCGCGTTTTTTGTCTGCCATACTTTTCTCTCCGACAGGATTCCGCAGGAAGGGCCTGCCTTCCTGCGGAATCCTTTCTTGCTGTCATATTGTCCTTACACTTCTTTGTAATCCGCGTCGACGACATCGTCATCGCCGCCCTGCGGACCGGCGCCGCCCATATTCGGGCCCGGGCCTGCCTGTCCGCCCATATTCGGGCCGGCACTGTTCTGCTGCATGTTCTCATACATCTTGGTGAACAACGCCTGCGAAGAATTCATCAGTTTTTCTTTAGCCGCCTTGATGTCCGTGACCTGCGCTTCTGTCAGTGTGCTGTCTGCCGGTGCTTTTGCCAGCAGGTCTTTCAGCGCCTGCAGATCTGCTTCCACGCCGCTCTTCTCGCTCGCGGAAACCTTGTCTCCAACTTCTTTCAGGGCTTTCTCAACCTGGAACACAATGGAGTCTGCTTCATTGCGGGCATCAATGGCTTCTTTACGCGCCTTGTCCTCTGCCTCATACTGGGCTGCTTCCCGTACGGCTTTGTCGATCTCATCGTCCGACATGTTCGATCCGGCCGTGATCGTGATATGCTGCTCTTTGCCGGTTCCCAGATCTTTGGCCGAAACATTCACGATACCGTTGGCATCAATATCAAAGGTGACCTCGATCTGCGGCACGCCGCGCATGGCCGGCGGGATACCGTCCAGACGGAACTGGCCGAGGGATTTGTTGTCTCTGGCAAATTTCCGTTCGCCCTGCACTACGTTGATGTCCACGGCGGTTTGGTTATCGGCAGCCGTCGAGAAGATCTGGCTGTGCTTCGTCGGGATGGTCGTGTTTCTCTCGATCAGCGGTGTTGCCACGCCGCCCAGTGTCTCGATCGACAGCGTCAGCGGTGTTACATCCAGCAGCAGGATATCGCCGGCCCCGGTATCGCCTGCCAGTTTGCCGCCCTGGATCGAAGCGCCGAGGGCCACACACTCATCCGGATTCAGAGACTTGCTCGGTTCCTGACCGGTCAGCTGACGGACTTTGTCCTGGACTGCCGGAATACGGGTGGATCCGCCGACAAGCAGTACCTTGGAAAGATCCGAGGCATTCAGTCCGGCATCGGCCAGAGCCTTGCGGACCGGTTCGGCTGTCAGCTCGACCAGATCGGCTGTCAGCTCATCGAATTTGGCTTTCGTCAGATTCATATCCAGATGCTTGGCACCTTCTGCTGTCGCTGTGATGAACGGCAGGTTGATGTTCGTGGTCGTTGCACTTGAAAGCTCGATCTTCGCCTTCTCGGCCGCCTCGCGGATACGCTGCATGGCCATCTTGTCGCCGGAGAGGTCAATGCCTTCCTGGCGTTTGAATTCGCTGATGATATACTGGCTGATCTTTTCATCAAAGTCATCGCCGCCCAGACGGTTGTTGCCGTTGGTGGCCAGCACTTCAATGACGCCGTCGCCGATCTCGATGATGGACACATCAAAGGTACCGCCGCCCAGGTCGTATACCATCACCTTCTGCTCTTTTTCATTGTCCAGACCGTATGCCAGTGCTGCAGCGGTCGGCTCATTGATGATACGCTTGACATCCAGTCCCGCAATCTTGCCGGCATCTTTGGTAGCCTGACGCTGTGCGTCATTGAAATAGGCCGGGCAGGTGATAACGGCTTCGGTGACTTTCTCGCCCAGATATCCTTCCGCGTCGCTTTTCAGCTTCTGCAGGATCATGGCAGAAATCTCCTGCGGAGAATATTTCTTGCCATCGATATCCACTTTGTAATCCGAACCCATATGCCGCTTGATGGATGCGATCGTGTGATCGGCATTGGTCACGGCCTGCCGTTTGGCCGGGTCGCCTACCAGACGCTCGCCGGTTTTGGTGAAAGCCACCACCGACGGGGTGGTACGGCTGCCTTCTGCATTGGCGATAACAGTGGGCTGTCCGCCTTCCATAACTGCTACACAACTATTTGTCGTTCCTAAATCGATTCCGATAATTTTACTCATGATCTTTTCCTCCTGATCTGTTATTCGTTTTAGTTGGCCACTTTTACCATACTGTGGCGTACCACGTGATCTTTGTACATATATCCCTTCTGCAATTCTTCGGCAACAATGTTCTCGCCGTAATTCTCATCGTCCACATGCATCACAGCGTTATGCAGGTTGGGGTCGAATTCTTTACCGGCGGCCTCGATGGGGGTAATGCCCAGCCCCTCCAGCATGGTCATCATCTGTTTATAGATCATTTTCATGCCTTCGGCGAAGGGATCGCTGTCATCTGCTCCTGCCAGGCCGCGTTCAAAATTGTCGATGACCGGAAGCAGCTTTTCTGCCATATCCCGGATCCCCATATCGTACATGGTCGCTTTTTCTTTATCCGTGCGCTTCCGGAAGTTTTCAAATTCAGCCATCTGCCGCTGCAGTTTATCCGTCAGCTCGGCAAGCAATTCGTCTTTTTTGTCTTTCTTTTCCTTTTTCTTCTTTTTGAAATAATCCTTTGCTTCGTCTTCGGGATCTTCTGCTTCTTCGGGATTCTCCGGCGTTTCTTCCGTATCTCCCTGTTCTTCCGCCGTTTCTTCAGCCTCAGAGCCCGCCTCTTCAGCTGCCGCTTCTGTGTCTGCCTGTTTTTTGGCTTCCGCCGCTTCTTTTGCTTCGGCTTCTTCTGCCGTGTTTTCACACGCTGCTTCAGGCATTTCTTCTGTACGTGTCTCTTCCGTCTGCTGTGTCATCTGTTCTCTCTCCCTGGTTTCGGTTTTTTTCTTTTTCTTTTTCCCCTTAGCCATACTTATCTCCTTTCCTTACGCGGCCCGGACAAAACCCGCCGTTTCCCGCGTCGGAGCTGTCTGCTACTGCCCGGCCGGGGGCTCTTCTTTCGGTCCTTCGAGCACCATATCGCCGGATCCGAACATCGTATTCAGCTGTGCTTTCAGGTTCCGCAGGTTTTCCACCACGTTTTTATAATCCATCCGCCGCGGTCCGACGATCGCCACGGTTCCTTTCATACCATGTCCCAGTTCGTACTGGGCTGTAACAACAGAGCACTCTTTCATATTGGCCAGCGGTGATTCCGTCCCGATATAAGCCGTGATCTCGGTCCCGTCATCCTCCGCACTTGTCTCACGGATCATTTCCGCCAGTTCCCGTTTATCCTCGAATGCCGAGATCAGTTCCCGGGCTCTGGCCGAGTCCGCCAGTTCCGGATAGTTGAAAATATTGGTTGCGCCGCTGGTATAGATCGGCATATCTTCTTCATCCGGCTGTATGGCTTCCGCCACCGCGTCGACCACACTGGCTACCACTTCACTGTGTATCCCCGCCTGCTGTTTCATGCGGGTGATCATGTCGAGATTGATCTCGCCGATCGTCAGCCCGTTCAGCTGTGTGTTCAGCAGCAGATTCAGCTCCAGCAGACTGTCTTCATCGATCGGTTCGTCCACCTTGATCAACTGGTTTTTCACCAGATTGCCTTCCGCCACGATCGTTGCCAGGATCTGCCCGCCGTTGATACTGGAAAGCTGAATGAACTTGATGCTGTTCTGATGATACGAAGGTCCGGCGATCATCGTCGCGTAATTCGTGTTCTTCGCCAGCACCTGTACGACCTGTTTCAGCACCTTTTCCAGGCGGTCGGTCTTTTCGATCATCAGCTCTTTGACATCGTCGACCTCCTGATTCTTCTGCTCGATCAGCTCATTTACATAGAGCCGGTATCCTTTATCAGAAGGAATCCGTCCCGCGGAGGTGTGCGGCTGCAGAATGTACCCCATTTCCTCCAGATCCGACATCTCGTTCCGGATCGTCGCCGAACTCAGATTCAGTGTCGTATACTTCGAGATCGTCCGCGACCCGACCGGTTCACCGGTCTCCAGATAGTTCTGAATGATTGCTTTCAGAATAATCTTTTTTCTCTCGTCCAGTTCCATGGCATTTCCTCTGGTATTTCCTCTTCGGCTTATCTGTTAGCACTCAAATAAATAGAGTGCTAATATCTTCATCGATAATGTAGCACTCCCATTCCTGTTTGTCAACCTGTATTTTCCCGGTGCGGTATAAATTACACCGAATCTTCTGTCCGGATCAAAACACCCACCGCCGGCTCATCCGGCTTCTGCAGCCGCCGCCCTGCCGTCCCGGTCAGACGGCCCGGTCCCGCGCGCGCTCCTCTTCCAGCGTAACGCTGCAGCCGCCATCTACAAAGTACTCCCTGTACCAGAGCAGGAACATGTAGACGACCCAGATATGCCGAGCATAGTCTTCTTTGCCGGCTTTGTGTTCATCGAGCAGTTTTACCAGGGCCTCTGTATGGAAGAACTGTTCTGCTTCCGGACTCGTGAAGGCTGTTTTCACAATGTTGTAGTACTTGTCCTGCCGCAGCCAGATCCGGATCGGAACGGGGAATCCCAGTTTTTTCTTCTCGGCCTGTTCTTGTGAGAGATAGCGGTGCGCCGCTTCCCGGAAACAGACTTTCGTGTTCTGATCCGTCACCTTTTCATACAGCGGGATTTTTCTGGCGCATTCGTATACGCCGCGGTCCAGGAACGGTACGCGGCTTTCCAGCGAATGGGCCATACTCATTTTATCGGCTTTCAGTAGGATGTCTCCGGGCAGCCAGAAGTTCAGATCGATGTACTGCATCTTTTCCGTATCCTGCAGATGACTGACCTTGGCATAGCAGGGTGCTGTCAGGCCGGCGGGATCTGCGTGCGGCGTCGTATACTTCAGCACCTGACGGCGCTGCTCCGTCGTAAACACGTTGGCATTGCCGATAAACCGTTCTTCCACGCTTTTGGCGCCGCGCATCAGAAAGCCCTTTCCCTTGGGATGGCCCGGCAGTTTTTTTACACCCGCAGCCAGGGCTTTGCGCAGTCCTCCGGGAAGCGCTTCATATTTTGCCAGTGACATCGGTTCGTGATAGATCACATAGCCGCCGAACAGTTCATCCGATCCCTCTCCGGAAAGGATGACCTTGACCTCTTTGGCCGCTTCCCGGTCTACAAAGTACAGCGCCGAAGCCGACGCATCCGCCAGCGGTTCATCCATAAAATACTGAATGCGCGAAAGCGCCTCCCAGTATTCTTCCGTGGAAATCACTTTGCTGCGGTTTTTCACTCCCAGCCGTGCCGACAGTTTTTCCGCATACGGGATCTCGTTGTAGGTTTCGTAATCAAAGCCGACCGTGTAGGTGCGGCCGCCCCCGAAATGGCAGGCCACGTAACTGGAGTCTACGCCGCTGGAAAGCAGGGATGCCACTTCTACGTCACTGACCATATGATACCGGATCGATTCCTGCAGTGTGCGGTCGATCTCGTCGATCAGCTTTTCATGATCCACTGTTTTTTCCGGCATCAGCATGGGATCAAAATAGCGCGAGATTGTCAGACGGCCCTCCTGCCACCGCAGATAATGGCCGGGCAGCAGGCGGAAGATCCCCTTGAAAAAAGTCTCGGGCAGGACAGAATACTCAAAAGACAGATACTGTTCCAGTGCTTCCGTATTGACCTGCCGCTCATAGGCCGGATACTCCAGCATGCTTTTGATTTCGGAGCCATACAGAAACTGTCCTTCTGTCTCTGCATAATAGAACGGCTTGATTCCGAACATATCTCTGGCGCCGAACAGTTCATTCCTGTTCTTATCCCAGATCACAAACGCAAACATGCCGCGCAGCCTGTCCAGGAGCGCTTCCTGCCACTCCTCATACCCGTGCAGCAGCACTTCCGTGTCTGACTGGCTGGCAAATACATGTCCGGCCGCGAGCAGTTCTTCCCTGAGTTCCCGGTAATTGTATATTTCCCCGTTAAAGGTGATGATCAGACTGCCGTCTTCGTTTTTCATGGGCTGGTCGCCGCCTTCCAGATCGATGATCGACAAACGGCGGTGCCCCATGATGATCCGGTCATCTTTATACACACCGGCCCCATCCGGCCCCCGGTGAATGATCCGGGTCATCATACGATCCAGAACCTGTTCCCGCTGATCGATCATTCCGGTAAACCCACATATACCGCACATAGTTTTATCTCCCCTTTTGCTGACTATACATACGAAAGGCAAAGGAATCCACCAAGACGCCCTTGCCTGTTCGTAGTTCTGCTGTTCCCCGTTTTCAGTTATAAGCCGGCTGTTCCGGCTGTGATCACGCCTCTCTTCTGTGGAAGCCCCAGCCGCATACGCTGAAAAATTCCGGTCCGACATGTGTGGCGATGATTGGTCCGAGATTTACCGGCTCTACGATCGTTCCCTCTTCCGCCACCGCCCGGATAGCCTCACAGAGAGCTTCTGCTTCCTTATATAAAGAAGTATGCCCGACATAGACCAGTTTGGGTACGTCCGGAACGCCCTGTTCCTTCTGATACGCTTCGACCAGTCTCCGCTGGGCCCGCTTCATGCCTCTGGCCTTTTCCACCACATCCAGCTTGCCTTCGTCGTCGATGATCAGCAGTGGTTTGACCTGCAGCATGGTCCCGACAACAGCTGCCGTCGAAGAAACCCGGCCGCCCTTATGCAGATGATGCAGATCTCCGACCACGAAACGGTGGCAGAGATACGGCCTTTTTTCCAGAAGCCAGGCAGCGTTTTCTTCCATACTCATCCCTTTTACCCGATTGATCAGCGCCGCATGTGTAAATACGCCCTGCCCCTGTGTCGCTGCCATGGTATCCACGACCAGCAGCCGGCTTTCCGGATACTTCTCGTTCAGCTCTTCTGCCGCCAGACAGGCATTGTTGTACGTACCGGATATACCGGAAGAAAAACAGAGGTACAGAATATCGTTTCCGTCCTTCAGATCCGGCTCGAAGATCTCCATAAAATCAAACTGGGTGATCTGCGACGTCATGGCATCGCCGCCTTTTTTCAACGCTTCGAAAAATTCGTCGCAGAGTCTGTCATGATCCGGTGAAGCGGTATTGAACAGGATCTCTTTTCCGTTTAACGTATACCTCATCGGCACAATACGAAGGTCGTACTTCTGAAACACATGCGCCGGAATATCTGCTGCCGCGTCTGTATAGATCAAATATGATGCCATGTTCTTCTCCCGTACGTTTTTGTCAACACGTTTTTGTTTTCTTTTCCTTTTTTTGACTATACTTAAGAAGACTTCTCTTGTCAATGCTTTCACCCTGCGCCGGACCGCTGTATAGCCGGACAGGGCACGGTAAGGTAACACTTCTGCGAAAGTGGGCAAAACCATAATTCGATGAGACAGAAGTTCAAGTCTGTCCCGTGACTTTTCTACCCCTGCTCGCTATAATAGCGGTTGAAAATGAGCCAAAAAAGAATAATCTGCCTATTCTCCCCTCCGGGGAGAGCAAGACATGTGTAAACTTGGGAGGAAAGACATGGCAAACATCAACATGATCAACATAAAAGAGAATCTCACCCATGCAGCCGAACGCAAGGCCATGGACATCATGCTGACCGGCCTGGTCAATGATCTGCATAAAAAAGACACCACGGACCGGACAAAAGTCTATCTGCGTCTGGCGGATCTGGCCGAAAAATTCTTCAAGGGAAAATTCCCGGACGGCGTTATGGACAGTGTCCGCAAAGCCATCCTGGATCCGAACAACCGCTGGTTCAGCTACATCGACAGCATCATCGCCGAAACGAATCCGAATTTCGCCAAAATGACGCTGCTGAACCTCGGTTATGAAGCGTTTCTCCGCGGCACAAAGCTGACCCGCGAAAACCGTAAAAAATATCAGTGCAATATCCCGTGGCTGATCCTTTTCGATCCGACGGATGCCTGCAACATGCACTGCGCAGGCTGCTGGTCCGGTACCTACGGTCATAAAAACAACATGACCTTCGAAGACATGGACAAGATCATCACACAGGGAAAAGAGCTGGGCATTTATGTGTACATCATGACCGGCGGTGAACCGATGGTGCGTAAAAAAGATATCCTGAAGCTCATCGAAAAGCATCATGACTGCTATTTCGCCGCGTTCACCAATTCCACCCTGATCGATGAAGAGCTGTGCCAGGAGCTGGAGCGTCTGGGCAACATGACCTTCTTCCTTTCCATCGAAGGCACACCGGATACCAACGACGCCCGCCGCGGCGACGGCCACTATGAAGCGGTTATGAATGCCATGGATCTTCTGAAAAAGCACGGCATTCTGTTCGGCACCTCCATCTGCTATACACGTGAAAATGTGGAAGCCGTCACCAACGACGACTTCATCCGGCTGATCTCTGAAAAAGGCGCCCGCTTCGGCTTCTACTTCCACTATATGCCGATCGGCAACAATGCCGTTCCGGAACTGCTTCCAACCGTGGAACAGCGCAAGTACATGATCGACCGGATCCGTTATATCCGTTCCGAAGACTGCGATATCGACTTCTTCCCGATGGATTTCCAGAACGACGGTGAAAAGGTCGGCGGATGCATCGCGGGCGGCCGGAACTATTTCCATATCAACGCCCACGGCGATGCCGAACCATGCGTGTTCATCCACTTCTCGAACACCAACATTCATGAGAATTCCATCCTGGAGATGCTGCAGAGCCCGCTCTTCATGGAATATCACAAAGGGCAGCCGTTCAACCGCAACCACCTGCGTCCCTGCCCGATGCTGGAGAATCCGGACCTTCTGCGCGGCATGGTCGAGCGCTCCGGTGCACACGGCACCAATGCGGAATCCGAGGAAACCGCCGATCATCTGTGCAGCAAATGCGATGCTTACGCCAAAGAATGGGCTCCGATTGCGGACAAAGTCTGGGCTGAACAGTTCCATATCGAAAAAGCCTATGTCAACTATTCCGAAGAACATCTGGCTCATCCGGAACTGGCTGCCTTCCAGACAGTGGAAGATGTAAAGGCAGAAACAAAAGAATAATCACAGAGACAAAAGCATACGCTCTGTACTTTAACCGAAATGCAGAAACCGGCGGACCAAAGGCCCGCCGGTTTTACTTTCTAAATTACAGTTTCAGGAATGGTGACCAGTATTCTTCACCGTACAGATCTGTGAAGACATACGCCGCATACACGGTGCCTTCTCCCACATCCCGGTTGCTGATGCTCAGCTCTGACCAGTCCTCTGCCTGCAGCGGATCACCGATGTAATAGCTGCCTTCGTAATTTCCTTCCGGATCGTAACTGTCGCAGAGGAAGCGGATCTCATAGCCTTTCTCCAGATCCGTATTCCATTCCATATCCTGCCCTTCGGATACGAAGGCGGTTTCCGGCTCTTCATAGGCAAGCAGGCTCTTGGCGATCACCTCGATATCATCGTCTTCTTCATAGTCGAACACAGCGCCGGCCACAAACCCGTCTTCATTTTCTGAATTGAAGACAATGATCAGATTGACCAGATCGCCGTTCACTTCCGCCGGAACACGGCCGATGATCGTGTAGTCTTCTTCGTCACCGGACTCGCTGACGCTGTAATAGGCCACCGGCTGTCCGTTGATGCTGAGCCAGGTACGGTCCTGCGGTTCCAGCAGATTATCGTTTTCATCTGTGTCATACAGATTATCCATGCCCAGATCCAGGATGCCTTCTCCGTCATCATAGAAGAAATTCAGCTTCAGACTGTTCAGTTTGGACCATTGCTCATCCGACATGGCTATGATCTTGTCGCCGTTTTCATTTTCCTTCCATTCCAGGTTGGCCGGATCAAAGTAGTTGCTGGCAAGATAGTCCGCCGCCGTTTCTATATCCAGCGTCTCCATAAACTTCGTGTTGTCTTCTGTCAGGCCTGCCACCGCACTGCGTCCGCCGCTCATATAGGAAGAGAGGAGCTGTGCGATCACGTCTGCGCCGACAGAACCGGAGGAACTGCCCGAACCGGAATTGGTGCCATAGAACACGTTGGACAGACCGCCGGAAGAGCCGCCGTAACCGCCGGAAGTCCCACCGTAGGAGCCGCCGAAGCTGCCGCCCAGCAGCTGCTCCAGCAGCGTATCCATACCATAGCTGGTACCGCCCGAAGCCACCTGTCCCGCAACACCCAGGGAGGCAAATTCCTGTATGCAGCGCGTATACGCTTCGTCCATGCCGATCGTCTCATACGTGCTGACCATGCTGTCTACCTTGGACCGGCGGGAATACGGGAAGTATACCGAAAGTCCATAGGCATTCCGGACACTGCGGGAAGTCGTATTGTACTTCACTGCCCCCAGGATTGCCTGGGCAAGCTTCTGCCCTTCCTGCGTTCCCATGTTGCTGGCCAGATGGACCAGGTCAACCTGATCGATCTTTGTGGAAGCTGCAAATTCTTTAGCACTGCTGCGCGCATTGGAGACAGTCTGATACTGTCCGTTTTCAATCAGTTTCGTGGTAGAGGATGCAAAGGCTGACAGATTCGAAGGGATCGAATAGGCGAGCTCTGCCAGGTCAACGACCGAAAGCGTCGTATCCTGCCCGTAGCAGGTTGTTGCGCAGGCATTGGTAAATCCATCCGCGATCTGTTTGCCGATCTCCAGCGTCGGCATCGAAGTATTGGCCGCCAGGTTGGACAGCCAGTCGGTATAATACCAGCCGACACCCGGCTCTGTCTCCTCCGAGCCGATCAGATAGTCTGCGTACTGACCGACAACCAGCGCGTTTTCGACAGTTGCCATCAGGCAGGCGTCGAAGCCGATAAAGTCAAAGGTCACGCCGGCATCGTACAACGCCTTATTGATCCCGGCCAGGCTCATGGCACCCATGGTGCTGTATTTTTCATCGTACCCATAACCGCTTTCGGAACCGCCGCCGTGATCCCAGAAAATAAGGTCATAACGATTGGCCGGAGAAATCTGTGCACAGTACCGGATGAACTCCGTCAGCGTAGCCGGATCCACCATCGGCTTGCTGCCCACATTGTTTTCCAGACAGGTCAGCTGGCCGTTATAAACAACATAGATCTGGTTTGTCTGATTGCTGACGATATTGTTCTGCCATCTTCTGCAGCCGCCGGTGTATACCAGCACACGCAGATTGGGATTGTTCAGCGTGGCATTCAGCATTTCCTGCAGATCCCGGGACGCCATGGCGCTGCGAGACTCCAGATCCGTACCGCACATATAGACCATGAGCGTAATGACATCCTGTCCGTTGCCGAGGATCTTGGTCCGCTTGGGCCGGGCGCCGCTGGCAACCGACGTATCCAGCTGCCCGATATTGGAACTGGTCGTCCAGTTATAGGTTTCGTTGGATACCGTATTCCCGAACAGACTGCTCAGGCTGCCGTAGCTGCCGGATGTACTGCCCGTCTGGCTTGCCGTGCCGGTATTTGCCGTATTGGTATTTATGCTGTTATTGGTATTGTTGTTTGTATTGTTATTGGTATTGCTGATCGTACCGCCGCTGCCGGTACCGCTGTTTGTCGTGTTGGTTGCTGTATCTGTGTTCGCCGCTCCGGTATTTGCGGTATTTGTTGTGGTCTGCTGCTGGATCGTTCCGCTGTTATTCGCGTTCCCGGTGCTGCTGCCTGAAGAGCTGCCGCCCGTGCAGGAACGCAGCAGGAAGAACAGAACGATAATGACCAGCAGGATCAGCAGAATTCTGCTGCATCCGCCGCGACCCCGGCCGCCGGAAAGGTTCGTGCCGCCACCGCCGTTTCCGCCGCCGGAAAGGTTGGTGCCGCCTCCGCCGGTCCCTCCGCCGGAAGGATAGACCGGTCCGTTGTTTCCGGTCCCGCCTGTGGTTCCGCCGCCCAGCAGATTCCCCAGATTGCCGCCCGAGCTGCCTGTATTGCCGCTTCCGCCGCCCAGCAGATTGCCCAGACCGCCGCCCGCACTGCCGGCATTACCGCTTCCGCCGCCTAACAGATTGCCCAGGCCGCCCATCCCGCCGGCGCTACCGCCGCCCAACAGATCGCCCAGTGTACCGCGGTCACCGGCTGCTCCCTTGCCGCTTCCGGGCTGCTGTCCGCCGGCAGGTTTCTTTCCTTTTGCAGGATCCTGCTGGAGAGTTCCTTCCTTTCTGCCTACCGGTCCGTCGGTACGCGCTTCTTCACGGCGCTGTACACCCTGACCGCCCTCTTCTATCTTTTTCTTTCTCCTGATTGGTTTTTCCGGCATGAGTTTCTCCTTCCTGCCTGCAGCAACAGCAACGTGTCTTTCGGTCTGCCTTCTGCCTGTTCCTGTTTATTAATCAAACAAATGCGACAGATTTGCCAGCGGTTCCACCGCGGAGGAAAGATCACGTATGGCTTTGTTCAGTGTTTCAAAATCCACACTGTTAAAGTTTTCCAGCGCCGCTTTTACGGCATCTGAATTATCTACCAGAACCTGATCCGCATCGGCCACGATCTGATCGGCATTCTGCACGATCTGCCTGGCATCCGCGACCATCTCGTTTATGCCGTCCAGCGACTCCTTCGCCGATTCCGACAATTCCTGTACATGCTCGGAGGCATTCTGCACGTTGGCGACCATGGTCACCGTCCGCGGCACCAGGATCCCCAGAACAACCAGGATCGCAGCCGCCAGGATCACGTTGGTGCTCATCAGGGTTCGGATCCTGCCCGCCTGTTTTTTTTCGACCAGCAGGATTTCATGCATGAGCCGGTACAGCTGCTGCCTCTCCTCTGACGCTCTGTTTTCTGCTCCAACGGCAGATCCTGCCGTTATGGACTGCTTTCTGTCATCCATATATGTATTCCTTCAAGTATGCACTGTTCTGCTCCAGGTCCGGCACCAGCACATCCATCCCGTCGATATAGTCAATGTAATAGGTTCCTTCCACCGGGATCAGATAATTCTGCACCTCCCCGCTACGCAGCATAATGGCACGGAACAGGAGACTGAGCAGTGTCATATCCGACATATCCGTCGAAATCGTACTCAGCGCATTGGCGAGCACCCGGTACTGTGTAACCGGGTTGGTACGCTTAAATTTGGAAAGCGCCGCCATCAGCACCTTACGCTGCCGCTCGGTCCTCTCCCAGTCAGAATTGCCGATATAACGGATCCGTGAATAAGCCAGCGATTGTGCCGGTGTCAGAGAATTCACGCCGGCCGTCAGATTCCATGTGCCGTCGTTGCCATATGCACCCTGGTCCTCCCAGCCCCCGCTGTTCAGATAGTCCGCCTCTTCCTGTGTGAGCTCGATATCGATATTGCCGACGGCCGTCAGTGCCTGGATAAATCCTTCGAAATCCACCATCACATTTCCGTTGATGTCCACCCCGAAATCCTCCTGGATCGTCTCGTCCAGAAGCAGCATATCTCCGATAGCGTATGCCGCGTTCAGCTTGTTGTATCCGAATTCCGGGATCGGTACATACATATCACGCATCAGCGAAGTCAGTGTAAGCGTACCCTTATTCGTATTGACACTGCACAGGATCATGGTATCCGAACGCTGCCGTTCGCCTTCCGTTCCGCGGCTGTCCGACCCGATCAGAAGAATGTTTTTTATGGCGGGATCTTTCTGCAGCACAACCCCCATGGCGTTGGCATGATTGTCTGCCGCCCCGTCCGCAACCGGATCCACACGGGTGACCCTGCCGAACAGAGACCGGCCCAGGACAAAGGCACCGGCCACGAGCAGGATCAGCAGGATCAGGATCGTCACCAGAATGGGATGGCCTCGGTGTTTCCGTTTTTTCTTGACAACCACCTCTTCGTCATACGGGTCTTCATAGACAACCCGTTTATTCCGTTTCTGCTTCCGGGGATCTGCTTTCCCGCTGTAATGCCGGCCGAAATCGTACTCGTCCTCTTCTTCTGCCGCCAGGCGTTCCTGGATCTCCTCCAAAGCATCCGCATAGCCGTCGTAATAGCCTTTTTCATACTTGATGGAACCGCTGGTCTGCTGCTGCAGTTCTTCCTGCCGGATCTGCTCCTGCTGCGCTTCCTGCTGCTGACGTTCCATCTGCATGCGCCGGTTCCCGGCATCCTGCAGCTTGTCGGCCTGCTGTTCCAGGCTTCTCTGATAGGCATCTATTTCCAGTTCTCCCAGGGGGAGCTGGAGTTCTGTATTTTCCTTATTTCCTTCCAAATTCGTATTATTATCTATCATATATTCTCTACACCTGCCAACATGGTTATTGCATCAAATACCAGGCACTTTTGTCCGCCTGCAGGCGAGCCTGCGCGAACTCAGTGTTTTCCGCACTTTCGGCGCTGTAATCACATTATACAGCGATACAAAAAGCCACGCAAGTTTCGCTCCCGGCGCCTGTCACTGAGGCAGCGCGCCAAGCCCGCCTTTTTCACAGAAATACGCCTGCATCTTTTCATAGACCTGCCGGCTCTCGGGATACATAGGATACATCACGGAGAAGACATGTACAAGTTTTCGTTCTCTCCCTTTTGGAAAACGCAGCACTTCGTGCTGTATCTCCTGTTCCCGTAAATGCTTTTCCAGCTTTACGGTATCTTTTTCGATCAGATCTTCTGCACTGGTGACCAGAAACAGAGGCGGCCATGCAGATTCCCGAAGCAGCAGCGTAGGATTCAGGAGATATTTCTCATACGGTTTGCCACGGTCTTTTTTCTCCGTGATCACAGAATTGATGGCACACATCGGATCCCGCCGCCTGGTATCCAGCATGACAGATACAAATCCGGCACTTCTGACGGGAAAACCCGCCGCGGGAATTCCAAATTCTTCCTGCAGCTTCCTGCTGCCGTTGATGCCAAGTGCGAACAGC
Source organism: Eubacterium sp. (assembly GCA_024683035.1). Taxonomy (GTDB): domain Bacteria; phylum Bacillota; class Clostridia; order Lachnospirales; family Lachnospiraceae; genus Bilifractor. Next base: position 14,970 of record JAIKYQ010000126.1, on the reverse strand, counting down.
CCGAGCAAGGCTCCTGCCGAGTCACCGACCAGCACACATTGTTCCAGATTCAGATGCTGCTCCGCCGCATGTTCTTTCAGAAAACGCAGGGCCGCCATTACATCATCGATCTGATGCCACAGCGTGGTTTCCGGGATACGACGGTAGCTGAGACTGATCACACGGTATCCAAGCCTGGCCCATTCATAATTGAAATTGGCATTCACTTCTTTGTAGCTTGCAAAGAGGCCGCCGCCATGGATATTGATCAGAACCGGCGCCCCATCCGGAAGACCCGGCCGTTCATAACGGTCCAGCAGATGCCCCCGTTCACCGTCATCCAGATACGGTATATCCCTGATGATCGTAAGATCACGCAGATCCTGCACCTGTTTTGCCAGTCTTCTGACATCACCGGATTCAAATATATGACGCCACAGAAGCACTCCGATTTTTGACATGTCTGCTTTCTCCTGTCGTATGCCCGGGCAGTCGCAGCAGCGTTTCTCACAAAGCTCCGAACTGCATCAGAATCTGCCTCTCATCCTCTTCAATGGGCCTGCTGACAATGGTCGCCTTATCAAATACGGATCCCGTAAACTCAATGGCGCCGCCGAAAACACAGTGCTTTCTGCCGCTGCTGTCTGTTATGATCAGACTGGCATGCGACACATCCCCGCCGGTATCGTCTGCCGTATCTGCAAAAAGCCCTTCCGGGCTGACATACGTCATTTTCCTTGTTTTAAAAGAATACCGGAAAAGCTTTGGTGTTTCTATGCCGGGAATCCGCATCTGCACCATGGCCCCGTCTCTCTCCAGGGAAAGCAGCGAGGGAACCACCGGCCGGATCATTCTTCTCCATACCAACACCCCTTCCAGCGTCATGATGAAATACACGCCGTCACTGTCGATGAAAACCGTGCCGTCATCCAGAAAAGTGGCAAAATGGCAGATATCACTCAGCTTCAGCATGATCGGCCTGCCGCTCATTCTGACAAACAGTTCTTTTCCGGCCCTGTAACTAAGCTCGTCGCCTCTGCTGTTTACGGTAACGCCGGCGGTCTTCCGGATTTCTGCCGCTTCGTTTTTGTCATCGATATACTGTTCTGTTAAAACCAGGTCTTCACCCGGAGCAAAGGTGTTGGAATGAAGATAACCGGCTATTTCATCCATTTCGACCCGGTAACAGATACCGCCTGCCGCCAGCAGCAGGGCTTTGTCCGTGACCTCCCACGCAGAGGGAAGTCCCTTTTGTACGAATCGTATAAACATCTGCCGGTCATCCCGCCGGTTATAGACTTCGAAGCCCTCCGGCCCTGACAAAAAGATGAGGTCCCCGTGGATCCTGCCGCTGTTTGCCGCTGTATAACTGATCCTGGCATGATGCAGCCAGAGTGTCTCCGGGTTGAGATCCGCTCCGCTGAAATCACAGTTCCGTATCCGGTCAAATTTGCCGAAATTGGCAAGCCACAGATCGGCCCCTCTGAAATCCAGCCCTTCCAGACATGTAGTCGCATAAGAAAACAAATTGAGCAGCACCTGATAAAAAACACGGTCATTGACCAGCGAACCGTATGCGAGCAGCTTTTCGAGGATGTGCTCGTTATAAAGCTTGGGCCCGAGGATGGCGCACACATTTGCCGGCGCATGCTGAAGCAGCCTGACCGTTTTCCGGAGCAGTGAAATCTTCAGATCCCGGGGCGCTTCCGGATTGCTGCACATTTCGAGGCACCTTCTGTACAGGTATTTTGCCGCAAAGAAGCTCTGATAATTCTCATGTTCAAAATAGACCGCGTCGCCGTATTTTTTCAGCACACCGATCTGTACCAGTCTCCATGTGTTTTCCTCGTTTTGCAGAACGCTGAATTCTTCTTCTGCTTCATCGGACAGAGAAATATACATCTGCTTCCTGATCGCGCATCGATAGCACAACAGCGGCAGCTGTTCATCCAGAAGACGGATCCAGTCTCTGTACCCGTGAATGTTTACGATCTTTCCGTTCGTCTTGCAATGATCGATGTACGAATCAATGATCGAATACTCATCATCCTCACTGCCTTCGCCTCTGTAGGAAAGATACTTTTTCAGATAGAACGGTTTCCGCAGCAGGGCCTTCATTCCTGATGACAGAGAAGCGGCATCCACATCCTGATCCACTGTATCCGGATCCAGCTGCTTCAGATATAAGGATACAAAGCCCGCATTATGCAGCGTGTTTTCTTCATCCGTGTTATTGCTGGTAACGATGAGCGTTATATTCCTGTTCAGCGGATAGGACAACCGCATGATCTCTTCCAGAAGTTCATCCCGGGCCAGGCTCTCATTCACTGCATCGATCAGCAGAACAAAATGGACATCCGACTCCCCGCGGCAGGCCTTTTCTGCTGCCTGGACATCGCCGCCGAAGAAAACCCGGGATACATACCCCATGATGCTGCTGTTGTTAATGGAGATCAGGAGAGAGGAAACAAAAACCGGTATCAGTTCTTTTCCGCAGTACATCACGGGCGTTGACAGCAGTCCCTGAAACGCTGCAAAGACAGAATAGGTCTTTCCGGCTCCCGGTTCCGCAAATACCACGCTGTGCGGCAGCATTCCCTTTCCGGCATGCTCCAGGATAAATGCCTCCAGACTGGTATATTGCTCCTTTTTGTCCGTCAATCCCGGAATCCAGCTCCGCGTGATCTTCAGCCCGGAGAGTCCTGCCTCTCCTTCCTCCATGTACTTCAGGCTTTTCAAGGTCACAACAAAGTCTTTTTCCGACAGCTGTCTGCCATCTGACTCATGACCCGGGTTTTTGTTTTCCGCAGCCTTCTCAGTTTTGCCGTCATATTTCCTGTCCGGATCCTCCGGTCCTGTCCGCGCATGATGACTGTCTCCGGTTGCTGTATCACCTGTATATCCTGTTCTGCATTTAATATACAGGTCGTCAATCAGGATCCGGCATGCAGCCGTCTCTCCCAGCTCTTCCCGCTTAGTTTCATAGAGCATTCTCAGTACATGCGCCGCAGCCGGAGCCGCAAGATCGTGTTCCAGAATGCCGAGGACTGTATTCACAAATCCGTCTGTGTTGTCTCTGAAGTGGGTATGCTGCAGATGAGAAAAGGTTCTCTGCACCTTTTCAATGGTCAGAGAGGTAGGGAATTTCGGATGTTTTTCCTTATTGAGATATCTGTTGACGGTAGTGGGACTGGTATAATCGAGATACTCATACTGGATCAGTTCTTCTATGCTGATCCCGACCGTGTTTTTCAATAAATACATCAATGTATATCCGTCTAACTTTTCCATGTTTCGTTCCTGAATAATCCTGTTCGTACGGCAAGCAATAGGCGGTTCCCGCGGAGAAATCCTGCAAAGATCGAAGCAGAAAAGCAACTTTATACAATAAACAATACGCTATCCGATTTTGTAATGCAAGGGAAGCCCCCCACGAAAAAACAAAAAGTGGAAGAAAAGTGGAAGAATGCTGCCATAGCTGTGGAAACAGACCTATAGTACGATATAACCAGCTTAAGGAAAGAAACACCTGCAGCGGGCAGGAGAGATCTGAAAGGAGATTAAAAATGAAAAAAGTCAGGAAAGTATTTGGAATCGTATTGTGCATGGCCCTGTTACTCACTGCTGTTTCGTTTGCCAGCCCTGTGGCGGTGGAGGCAGCTGCCTCTCCATCCAAAATCACCGTAGTAAAGACCGTTTCCTGGGCGAAAGGCGCCTCCATAACCATTGAAAACAATACAGCAAAAACAATGTACGTAGAAGTTGATGGCGGTTATGCGGCAAAAGACGGTAAAACGATCGCGATCCCGAAAGACCGCAAAAAAACTTTCAGCTACAAAGCATTCAGCTGTAAAGGCGCTTCGTTCCGTCTGTATATAAGCTATACCGGCAAATACAATCAGCCATATTACATATATACAAACAACTGTAAACCCGTCGCATAAATACTTTTCTGCGACCCCCGGTCTTCAAAGGCCGGGGGTTCTTTTTAGGTTCAGGAAACAACGAATTTTCTCATACTATAGGTTTTCAGATGATAAAACGGACGCCTTCCTTCCGGATACAGAACCCCATCGCCGACACGCTTGCGCTTGGTCGCATTGGCAGCGGCACTAAGCTCGCCTGAAAGCACGCAGCAATACTATGTTTATCCTGAAGGCTCGCTAAGGGCCGGCCATGCTCCGACAGTCGGCTTATGGGGACTTGTATCCCGTCGGAAGGCTGCCTTTCAAAATGTGGACAGCAGCCGGCGGACATATACTTTTACAAGCGCGCATTCTGAAAGGAACGAAGCTGAGATCCACTGCTTACGCAGACCGTGCGGCCGGGATGAGAATAGATCATTCATGAACATCCCGGCCGCACGGTCGAAGTTGGCAGTTAGCTCAGCGGAGTGGTTCAGGCAAGCGATAAAAGTATATGTCCGCCGGCTGCTTCATATTGTATAAAACCTATGGTTAATGAAAACTTATAGCCCCTGACCCCTTAGTTCTGCCAGCAGTCCCCGGCATCCTTCCAGGATCTGCCTGTAGACGCCGGCAAAATCCCGCGTATACCACGGATCGTCGATGTCTCCGGGATGCTCCGTGTGATCGAGCAGCAGGGACATTTTCCCCTGCGGGTCTCCGCCGCAGATCTGCTTCATATACCGCAGATTGATCCCTTCCATACCGATCAGAAGATCATATGCCTCATAATCGGCGCGGGTCATCTGACGCGCTCTTTTCCCCTCACAGGAAAGCCCGTGCCGCTCCAGTTCTTTCCGTGCCGGCGGGTACACCGGGTTACCAGATCCTCTCCATATTTCCTCGTCGCTCGTGGCTGCCGATGCAATCAGAAACTGCCCTTCCAGACCGGCTTTCTGCACCAGATCCTTCATTACAAATTCTGCCATCGGCGACCGGCATATATTGCCCCAGCATATGAACAGTATTTTGATCATTCTGTTTCCCCCGTCTGCCTTTCCACCTCAAAACAGGCATCGATCTCTTCGGCCAGATACTGCAATTCCCCCATGGAGTCATACGCCGTCTCCATCTTTTCTCTGTACAGAGCTGCCTTTTCCGGATCCTGTTCCTCCTGATATACCGTATAATAGGAGGCCGCTATGTAATAATCCATCACTGCATAGGGCAGCCTGTATGCCGGATCCTTTTTCTCCGTTACGCCCTGCGCACGGTTGTTCAGCACATCCTGCCAGGCGTCCGCATAATCCCCCCGGTTGATCGTACGGAGGATGTCGTTCGGTTCGGCAACATACCGATAATAAGACTGGTTCAGCCGGACAACAAACGCAATGATCAGCCCGATCAGCAGCAGGCCGAGGATCGTTGCCAGAACATAGAACAGTATGCCTTTGGGGTCGCGTGTTTTGTTATGCCTGACTCTCATAAGACTCCTCCAGCAGCACCGCCCGCCGGGCATCTGTCATCCCGGAAACCCGGGCTGCCTCTTCTTCGCTGATATGGAAATACCGGATCAGGATCTTCTCCACGGTATCGGTCATATCGTCAAGGTAGGCCAGCTTTTCTTCTGACAGTTCTTCCGGGTAATAGGGATCTTCTTCCCTGTATTCATACATATTTCCGATCTTCTCTGCCATCTCCTCGAACAGATCGTTCTCCGTGTAGTAGGAATAGTTTTCCGGCTCCTGTTTTTTGGACTGCAGGATCAGGAGGTTTTCATAGAATCGCATATAGGCTGACGAGGCATAATACACGGTATCATATGCACGGAAATCCTGCGTATAACTCAGACGATTTCTGTCCATATAGGACCTGAGACCGGCGTAGTCCCGTTCTTCCATCAGCTCCTCGATCCTGGCCTGATAGGTTCCCTTTTCTGCCCGGATGCGCCTTTCCTCCCGCCAGTACCGGATATCATCGGCTCCCGCACACAGAAAACCCATAACGGCACAGCAGGCGATCAGCACGGCCAGAATGGTAACCCGGACCGTATGCCTGTTAAACCGAGATGATTTCTCCAGCACCGTCTGCTTTGTTTCCTGGAATTCTCTGGAAAAATGCTGCATTTCCCGCTGATGCTGTGCAGCAAAAGGATTAGGCTTGCCGCAATAAGGACAGAACCTGTCTTCCATTTGCAGATTGTATCCGCAGTGTTCACACTTCAAGGCTGCTTCTCCTATTCCCGAGTCTCATCTTTATAGTCATAAAATTCTTCGTAATACTGCCATTCCCAGAGATCATGGTTTTCCCGGCCATACGTATACAGGCATTCGTCCAGTTCCTCATACCTGCCTTCTTCGTAAAGCCGGTCCAGTTCCGGAAAGTGTTCATGCTGCCAGACCATTTCCTGCGCATAGTCCCGGTCATCCCGGAATAAGGATCGTTCCCACAGAAAAAAAGCACCGGCAAGCAGCGCCAGTATGCCGGCGATGAACAGCACCCGTTTCCCCGTCCGCCGGCTGCTTCTTCTGAGTTCTTCCTTATAATCTTCCCTTGCCTGGTCGTCCACCAGATCCAGTTCTCTCCTGGTGGATTCCAGCTTTCTCAGGAACTTTTTTTCGGCACCTGCTTCGTGGATAAACCCGCAGTACGGACATCTGGCTTCTTCCCGGTCGTACAGGGCGCCGCATTTCGGGCATTGTCTCAGCTGTCTGTCTGTTTTTGCCATCCTCATGAAGACTCCCGTTCCAGACGTTCCCGTTCTGCCTGCGAAAGCCGCAGGTATTCCGGCACATGTTCCGCCGACGGCACGGCCCTGCCTTCTGCCAGATACTGCATGGCCAGAACCCCCACTGCGCCGGCGCGCTGCCGGTTCAGATGCGCCGGTGCAAACCGGTACGGCACGGTCAGCTCTGCTTCTATCTTCTTTTGGGCGACCGGGACGCCGTCCCCCAGGAACGTCACTTCTTCTCCCAGCTCATTCAGGATGGCGATCAGCTCTGTGATCGCAGCCGGCCACTGTTTCCGGACCGTCTGCAGTCCCTTGTCGTCAAACCGGTAGATCCCGGTGTAGACCTGGTCCCGCCGTGCATCCATCATCGGTACGATCACACCCTTTGTCATGCCGTACAGATTACAGGCCAGGGCATCCACGGTCGGAACCGGCACCAGGGGCTTATCCAGAGCCAGCCCCAGTCCTTTCGCCGTTGCCGAGCCGATGCGCAGTCCCGTAAAGGATCCCGGCCCGCCGGCAATGGCAATCGCATCCAGCTGCGCCGGTTCTATCTCCAGCATCCGCAGGATCTCGTCGATCATCGGCAGCAGTGTCTGCGAATGTGTTTTTTTATGATTGACTGTATACTCCGCCAGTAACGTATCGCCTTCCAGAACAGCGGCGGAAGCCACCAGTCCCGAGCTGTCCATTGCCAGTATTTTCATAATCGTAGTCTTCCTTCTGCTTCATATCGGACCCGTTTTCCAGAGTCTGCAGGATCTGTCCGTTTTATTCTACCATCAGCTGCCGGACGTTCTCACCTTTTTCCGGAAGCTTCTGCAGGCGTATGTACCGCGTGTTTTCGGGGAGCAGCTCCCGGATCCGTTCCGCCCATTCGATCAGACAGACGCCTTCTCCGTAAAAGTATTCCTCACAGCCGATCTCTTCCAGTTCTTCGGGCTCCTCTATCCGGTATACATCAAAATGATACAGCGGCAGCCGCCCGGTCGTGTATTCCTGTACAATGGTAAATGTCGGGCTGTTGACCAGCTCCGTTACGCCGAGTCCGGCGGCAAAGCCCTGGCAGAACACCGTTTTCCCGGCTCCCAGATCACCGTCCAGAGCCCAGATCTGCCCCGGCTGTGCCTCCCTGCCCAGGGTTTCCGCAAACCTGAATGTTTCTTCCGTATTGTTCGTTTCTGTAATCGTCATACCTGATCCGTGTTATACAACTGTTATCAGACATCCGAAGAGCCCCTTCGGATATCTGCCCGTCACCAACGCTCTGTCACAAAAGCCGCCTGTGCGCTGTCGGGCGCTTAGGCGCTGTCATCATCATACCATGTTTAAAACAAATTGGAAACCGCTCCGGTTTCGTGTATAATAGCCGCATATACAGTATCCGAAAACAGCAGAGAGGAGAAAGATATGGCAAATCCCATTGTTACGATCACCATGGAAAACGGCGATGTCATGAAAGCGGAATTATTTCCGGAAATCGCCCCGAACACCGTTAACAACTTTATCAGTCTCGTGAATAAAGGTTTTTACGACGGCCTGATCTTCCATCGCGTCATCAAAGGTTTTATGATCCAGGGCGGCGATCCGGAAGGGACCGGCATGGGCGGTCCCGGCTACAGCATCCGCGGGGAATTCGCTCATAACGGCGTTCCCAATGATCTGAAACATACCCCGGGCGTCCTGTCCATGGCCCGTGCCATGAATCCGAACTCCGCCGGAAGTCAGTTCTTCATCATGCATAAAGACTCTCCGCATCTGGACGGAGAATACGCTGCCTTCGGGATCGTAACGGAAGGCCTGGATGTCGTGGATAAGATCGCCTGTGTCGCAACAGACTGGTCCGACCGGCCGAAAACACCGCAGAAAATCGCGTCCATGACCGTCGAAACCTTCGGCACTGACTATCCGGAACCAGAAAAAGTGTAATAAAAGAGACCGGTATTTTTAATACCAGTCTGTTCCTTCTTCTTCCACCGCCGCCCGACCGGCCGTAGCATCGGCCACTGCGGCGGTGATGCTTTTCTGTTCTTCCGGCGGAACCGCGATCCGAAACCGCACATCATGCTCATACACCGAGTCCAGAATCTGTACCTCCCGCTGTGCAAACAGGTACTGCAGTTTTCCGACCCCATTATAATCTGTAGTGATCTGCAGACATACACACAGCCTTTTTTCCAGGATCTCCGTATTCTGCAGACCCTGCTGCATGGCGGCGCTGTACGCCCGCACCAGTCCGCCTGTCCCCAGCAGTGTGCCTCCGAAATACCGCGTCACCACTGCCGCCGTATCGGTCAGGCCGGCTCCGGACAGCACCTCCAGCATCGGCCTGCCGGCTGTACCGGAAGGCTCTCCGTCATCGGAACTGTGCCGGTATTCTCCCTGCCTTCCTATGATACAGGCTGTGCAGTTATGCCGGGCATCCCAGTATTTTTTGCGCATTTCTTCATAAAATGCAGCCGCTTCCTCCGGCGTTTCCACATGCCGCAGTGTGGCGATAAAGCGGGATTTTTTCTCTTCGATCTCGCCGCTGCCTTCCCCGTGAACCGTTTTGTACTGTTCCGACATGTATCCTCTCCTCCGGATGTATGATTCAAACGGATTGTTCCGCACTTCATGCTTTCACAATCTTACCAATTTTCCTTCCGGCCGGCAACAACTGCAGGAGATTTGCGAGATGTATCTTTTTTTGCTATAATGTATTGATCTATGGGATTCACACAGGAATCCCACACGAGACTGCCGGATCCGACGGATCCTTTTTCGATAAGGAGAATAGAAATATATGAATTATGGAAGAACGGGTATTGACCGGGAAAGGGAAGAACTGCAGGCGTCTGCTCCGCGGGCGGGCAACCGTGTCGGTGTCTTTATTCTGCGCGTTTTCCTGTTTTTGATCATAGCGGTTGTCGTATGCGGGATCAGCCTGGGGATCGGCGCCTATCGCGGGATCATCGACGATTCGCCGCAGATCACGGATGCGAACATCATGCCGCTGGGGTACGCTTCTTTTGTCTATGACGAAGAAGGAAACCAGATCCAGAAACTGAATTCCGTGGAAGGAAACCGTGTGTCTATTTCCTTCAGTGAAATCCCGGTAGATATGCAGCATGCCATCGTGGCGATCGAAGATGCCCGTTTCTATGAGCACAACGGCGTCGACCCGCATGGTATGATCCGTGCTGTCCTGGTTGCGATCCAGTCTGGCTTCTCCCGTTCGGAAGGTGCCAGTACCATCACACAGCAGCTTCTGAAGAACAATGTCTTTACGGAATGGCTGGCTGAAAACCGCCTCACGCGGATCAAGAGGAAACTCCAGGAGCAGTTCCTGGCCGTTCAGCTGGAAGAATCTCTCCGGGAAGCCGGAGAAGATCCGAAACGGGTCATCCTGGAAAACTACCTGAACACGGTTAACTTCGGTTCCGGCGCCTACGGGGTGCAGATGGCCGCGCAGACCTATTTCGGGAAAGATGCAAAAGATCTGACGCTTTCGGAATGCGCCGTACTGGCTGCCATTCCGCAGAACCCCAGCCAGTATAATCCCAAGATCTTCCCGGAAGACAATGCTTCCCGTATGCAGACCGTTCTGGATTATATGCTGGACCAGGGCTATATTACCAAAGAAGCACACGATGAGGCCCTCACGGACAATGTCTACGACCGCATCGTCGAAACATCTACGATCACGGCTTCCAAATCAGAAGTCTATTCGTACTTTATCGATGAACTGATCGAGCAGGTCAAGGACGGCCTGATGAAGGAAAAAGGCTATACAGAAGTACAGGCCAACAACGCGATCTACAACGGCGGACTGAAGATCTATTCCACAGAGGATCCGCAGATCCAGCAGATCCTGGAAGAAGAATTCCAGAACAGTGCCAACTTCCCGGCGGATACCCGGATCGGTCTGGACTGGGCACTGACCGTGGATCACGCGGACGGCACCCGGGAAAACTACAGCCGTGAAATGATGCAGACCTGGTACAGGGAAAACGGCCTGTCCACCTTCACGCTGAATTTCAGTTCGGAAAAAGCCGCACAGAGTGCGGTGGATGAATACAAGGCCGCGGTTGTCGGTCCGAACGACACCATCGTGGCGGAACGCATCAGCTTTATTCCACAGCCGCAGGCGTGCATGACGATCATCGACCAGTCCAACGGCCATATCAAAGGCATCATCGGCGGACGCGGAGAAAAGATCGGTTCTCTGACTCTGAACCGGGCCACAGACTCTTACCGCCAGCCCGGCGGCACCTTCCGGATCCCGGCAGCTTTTGGCCCGGCTCTGGATATCGACAAGATCACGCTGGCCACACGCCTGACCGACGATGAGTTCTATTTCGAGAACAGTGCTCCTGTACATAATGAAGCAGACTGGTCCACCAAAGAAGAAGACAAGGCGCAGCCCGAACAGGCCATGGGCTTTGACCAGACCGCCCAGGAGGAAGTCGTTCCGACCGGGATCCATTACGGTGCCATGCGTGTCCGGCAGGCCATTGCCACGACAAACAATGTCATTGCCGCCAAAGTGCTTTCCTCCATCACACCGCGTGTTGCGCTGCAGTATCTGCGGAAAATGGGGATCACCACACTGCAGGACGGCGTAGACGGGGATATGCAGCTGGGGCTGGCTCTGGGCAATCTTTCCGTCGGTGTCAGCAATCTGGAGCTCACCGCTGCCTATGCCGCCATTGCCAACGGCGGTATGTATCAGGAACCGGTCTTCTACACCAAAGTAACCGACCGTACCGGCAACGTGCTTCTGGAAAACACGCCGATCCAGACGACGGTCTTTAAAGAGACCACCTGCAACCTGATCACCAGCGCCCTGCAGGATCAGATTGCAAGCGGCTCTGCCTATGCCTACAAACTGAGCAATCCGGAGATCGCCGTAGCCGGTGAAACCGGGATCAGCGAAGGAAATGTCGATCTTACTTTCGTAGGGTATACACCCTACTATACCGCCGGTATCTGGACCGGTTTTGATACCTATACCGTTCTGGAAGAGTCTGACCGTCAGTACATTCAGACTCTGTGGGTCAATGTTATGAACCGGATCCACGAAGGTCTGTCGCCAGCTGTTTTCTATCGTTCGGCAGGAATCTCGGAAATTGCCATCTGTGCAGAATCCGGCCTGCTGGCCAGCCCGGACTGCCCGACCACAACCGAGTTCTTCGTTCCGGGTACCGTCCCGTCCTCCACCTGCACGGACCATACGCCGACCGTCACGCCTGCACCGTCCCTCTATTATTATCAGATGGATATCGCACAGCAGGCGCAGTACCAGCAGCAGCTGCAGCTGGAAGAACAGCAGCGCGCTCAGGCGGAACAGCAGGCGATCTGGGAACAGGCACAGCGGGAATACGAACAGCAGATGGCGGAGCAGCAGGCCCAGTATAACCAGCAGGCGGAATACGACCAGCAAATGGCGGAACAGCAGGCTCTGTATGAGCAGGGACTGCTGGCGCAGCAGAACGGCGGCTGGTAAAGACAGCCGTACAGCTGATACGGATCCGGAAAGGCGGATCCCGCTTACACAAAAGGATGAGGCCGATGCCTCATCCTTTTTGCCGTTCGGTCAGATTGTTCTGTACCCGTTTGTACAATTCTCTGGCTGCATTGTATCCCATCTTTTTCTGCCGGTGGTTGATGGCAGCCGTCTCCACTATGATCGCCAGGTTCCGGCCCGGCCGGATCGGCAGTGAATGGCAGACCACTTTGTTTCCCAGAAACTCGGTATACTCCTCTTCCAGCCCCAGGCGGTCGTACAGTTTATCCTTGTCCCACTCCTCCAGCTTGATCACCAGGTCGATGGAATGGGTGTTTTCCACACTCTCAATACCGAACAGGGTCTTGACGTCAATGATGCCGATGCCGCGCAGCTCGATGAAATGCCGGGTAATATCCGGCGCTGATCCGACCAGCGTCACATCACTGACCCTGCTGATCTGTACCACATCATCCGTGATCAGACGGTGTCCCCTCTTGATCAGTTCCAGCGCCGCTTCACTTTTTCCTATGCCGCTTTCACCCATGATCATGACACCCTCGCCGAACACATCGACCAGAACGCCATGTATGGAGATCATAGGCGCCAGCTTGACATTCATCCAGCGGATGATCTCTGCCGTAAATTCCGATGTGGATTTTTCCGAGGTAAACGTGGCCACCTGGTAAGTATTTCCCAGGTTCACCAGCTCCGGATCAGGGTTGTGGCCTGAAGTGAAAATGACACAGGGCACATCACGGGAAATGAAGTCCTCATAGCGGTAGATCCGCTCCTCTTCCGAGAGATGCTGCAGATAAGACTGTTCCACGTGCCCGATGATCTGTACGCGTTCATTTGAGAAATGCTGAAAGAAACCCGTCAGCTGCAGAGCCGGCCGGTTGATCTCCGGAATCGTGATCCTGCGCAGGGTCATATCCACATCCGGTGTCATGTTTTTCAGATCCATCTCTCTTTCCAGAGTTTCCAGTGAAACATAGGATCCTGTCATTGACCTTCCTCCTTGTTATGAAAAAAATCATATATGCTCTGTGCCGCCCGCCTGTCCATGGAAGGCAGGGCGCGTAATTCTTCTACCCCGGCCGAACGGATCGCCTCCAGATCCGGAAAATGCCGCATCAGTTCCTTGCGCCGGTTTTTCCCCACATAGGGAATATCATCCAGAATCGAATGCACCTGTTCCTTCCCCCGGAGCATCCGATGATATTCAATGGCAAACCGGTGTGTCTCGTCCTGGATCCGTGTGATCAGACGGAATCCTTCCGAGTCCCTGTCTATGGGGATCTCCACATCCCGGAAATACAGTCCCCTGGTCCTGTGCCTGTCATCTTTGACCATACCGGCAACCGGAATCTCGATCCCCAGCTGCTGCAGTACCTTCTCGCAGCTGTGCACCTGTCCTTTTCCGCCGTCCATCAGGATCAGATCCGGGAGGCGGTCAAATCCTCTTTTTTCTTCCAGTCCCCGCAGAAAACGCCGGGTGAGGACTTCCTCCATACTGGCATAGTCATTGGGGCCTTCCACCGACTTGATCCGGAATTTCCGGTAATCCGCCTTTTTCGGCTTTCCCTGTTCATACACGACCATGGAACCGACAGACTGAAACCCGCTGGTATTGGAAATATCATAGGACTCAATCCTCTCCGGCGCTTCCATGGAAAGCCAGCTTCCGATCTCCTGTACGGCACCGATCGTTTTGCCGATTTCTTTTTTGATGCGTTCCCGGTCCTGCATCAGGATCAGCGAGGCATTCCGCTTCGCCAGTGCGACCAGTTTCTCCTTGGGTCCCTTCTGCGGATTCAGAACATGCACCTTCTGTCCCTTTTTCCCGGACAGCCAGGTTTCTATGATCTCCTGTTCTTCGATCTGTTCCGACAGCATCAGGGTCTGCGGAATGAACGGTGTGCCGGAATAGAACTGCTGGATAAAGCTCTGCAGGATCCCGCCCGGTGTCTCTTCCTCTGCCGCTTTCAGATAGAAATGATCCCTGCCGATCAGCTTACCGTCCCGGACAAAAAAGACCTGGACAATGGCATCTGTTTCTTCCATGGCCAGTGCCAGCACATCTGAATCATCTCCGCCGCCGTGTGCCATTTTCTGCCGTTCGCTGATCTTGGAAACACTGGCAAGCAGGTCCCGCAGCGATGCCGCTTCCTCAAACCGCAGCTCTGCCGCTGCCGCTTTCATGCGGTTCTTCAGGTCCTTCTGCACCTCTTCGGTTTTTCCGTTCAGAAACTCCTGCGCCTGCTGTACCTGTTCCCTGTATGCTTCCTCCGAAATCCAGCCCTGACAGGGCGCTTTGCACTGATGGATCTGATAATACAGACAGGGCCTGTCCTTACCGATCGTCTCTGGCAGCTGGCGGGCGCAGGACCGGATATGATACAGTTTCCGGACCAGTTCGATCGCTTCCTTCGCGGCGCCGGCGTCCGGATACGGCCCGAAATACCGGGCTTTGTCCTTCCGCATCCGGTGCGAATAGAGTACGCGGGGAAAGGCTTCCTGCACCGTGACCTGGATAAACGGGTAGGCCTTGTCGTCCATCAGCATCGTATTGTACTTCGGACGGTATTCTTTGATCAGATTACATTCCAGAACCAGCGCTTCCACTTCGCTGTCTGTGACTATATACTCAAAACGGACGATCTGCGGGACCATGCTGTAAAGCTTGATCCGCTCCTTTCGTCCGTCTCGAAAATACTGTCTTACGCGGTTCCGCAGATTAACCGCCTTCCCGACATAGATGACCGTATCCTGTGCATTGAACATCAGATATACGCCCGGCTTTGTCGGGAGCTTTTTTAATTCGTCCTGTATGACAAAGGCTGCCTCGGACATATCTATTCCTG
>JAIKYQ010000118.1 GCA_024683035.1 Eubacterium sp. | reverse complement strand
CGTGTGAAAAAACGAAAGTTTTTTCATGCGTCCTTTTTACTTTCAAGAAAACACGACTATTCCAGTTAAAAAAGAGTATAATTCCCCCTACCCCATAAGATAGCGTTTTTGATATCTTACGCGGCTGTCTTGGATCGCATCTGTTTGTTGTGATATTTATAGAGATTATGCCCGATAGATACCAGGAAAACTTCGAGCCGTACGGAATTGATTCCTCTTCGCACGATCCGTTTGTACCAACGGTCATTCTTCATGATCCCAAAAGTACCTTCTGCCTGTATGGAACGGTTCATTCTCAGGAGCGCCCCATGGATGCTCTCCAGATTGTCTATCACTTCCTGATGCATGGCGGTAAGCTCACGGTTGATCCTTACAGTCCGGTTCTGTTCACTCTTTTTACATCTTTCTGCATAAGGGCATCCGGAGCAGTCCTCGCATCGGTATACTTCCTCCTGCCTGCCATACGCGTTCCCCCTCACATGCTGGCGGCACTCAAGATGAAAGGCCTTTCCGTTAGGACACCGCATGACCCCGTCTGCCCCGATCGGGAAGTTAACGGCCCGAAACGGATCCTCATGGTATTTCCGGTCTGTTGTTTCCTTCTTGAACATGGTGAACTTCATATACTTTTCCATACCGTTCTGTTCACAGAAGATGTAATTATTGTAAGACCCGTATCCGGCATCAGCGACCGGGTATTTCGGATAAAAACCGTAGGTATCCCGGAACTTATTCATGAGCGGAACAAAGCAGTCCATATCTGTCCGATACTGGTTCACATCGACCACGGCGATATATTCGTCGGCTACACCGATCTGGACATTATACGCGGGAAGAAGCTGGTCATTCCCCATGTAGTCGGTCTTGATCCGCATGAAAGTGGCGGAATGGTCTGTTTTTGAATAGCTGTTCCGTCCTTCCCCACAGATAAGGATCTTTTCGACGTATTCCTCCAGCTTTTGTGCATACTCTATGAGTTTCTCGTAATGGCGCTGCTGGACCGTCTTATGATGGCCCCTGCCGTGTTTGAACTGCGTTTCGTCCAGCTGCCAGACTTCTGCATATTTTTCTGTGGCTTCCCGGATATACTCTGGTGCATACTCGGTATTGATACAGAGCTTCATGCCTGTATAGGACAACTCTTCATTGATCTCCCGGAATAGCGCTGTGATCTTAGCAAACAGGCGGTACCTTGATCTTTCCGTTGCTTTCTTCCATACCCATGTATACTTGTTCGCATTGGCTTCAAACTTGGAACCGTCGATATACAGATGCTGAAGATCCACGTGTTCTTTTTCGAAGATCTTCCGACTAATGTCATTGAATATTTCTTCAATGGAATCCCCAAGAACTTCATTGATGAAGTAGCCGAAGGTACGGTAGGATGGAGCCTCGTGCCCCATAAGATACATGAACCGGAGATTTACCCTGCACTGGTCCTCCAGTTCCCGTAATGAGATGTAGCCATTCGTCATAAATCCGAACAACACTGTTTTCAGCATGCTGACCGGGTCATATCTGAATCTTCCCGTATAGTGCTTCGGGATGCTTTTGAGATATTTCTCCAGTTCGATCCCTCCCATGAATCGGTCAAAAGTCAACACCGGATCACAGATGTCCAGATAATCCTGAATTAGCATTGGCAAAACTGCCTGTTTGGGGTTAGAATGAAACCTGTTAGAGTTATTCATCGCAAGTTTAATTTTAACACAAAAGAAGGATCTTGGGCTTTGATAAACCCTCGATCCTTCTTTTGTTTCAGGCTATGCTTTTTTCACAGCCCCTTTTCACCAACACTTTTTGTCCTATAAGTCCTATTTTCCGTCTTTGGTAAGGAATGCCCGGATACTCTCCATCGCTTCCGTCTCATCTGCTCCGTCAGCACGAACCGTTACAATTTCCCCGTTGTCCAGTCCCAATGCCATCATGCCCATGATACTCTTGGCATTGACATGTCTGCCGCTGTTCTCAAGCTGGATTGAACTCTGAAAACGGCTGGCAACCTGTACCAGCATGGCAATCGGTCTTGTTTCCAGGCCACTGGAAATCTGTACGGTAACACTTTCACTTATCATGAACCTGACCTCCCTGATAACTGTTCCCGAAGACGGACAGTCATACCTCTGTGTTTTCTTTTCGGATCTGCTCTGCCATGTTGTGGAGCCGCCGCATCCGGTGATTGATCCCGGATTTACCGACCGGAACTTCCAACAGTTCCCCCAACTCTTGCAGAGTCGCCGTCGGATATTGTAACCGAACACGCGCAGTCTCGTCAAGTGCCTTTGGCAGACTCGCCAGTCCGATGGTTTTTTCGATCAGCCGGACATCCTCGATCTGGCTTGCCGCAGCATCTGCCGTTTTCCGGATATTGGAGGTTTCGCAGTTCACTTTCCGGTTGATATTTCCCCGGACTTCCCGCATGATCCTGGCATTTTCAAAAGCCATCAGGGAAACCGGCGCCTCCATGATCCCGAGCAGGTCGGCAATACGGGATCCATCCTTCAGATACACCTGCTGATGTTTTCCTCTTTTCGCTGTTCCGGCCCGGATCCCGAATGTCAGAAGGATCCGGCAGACCGTTTCACTCTGTTCCTCCGTATCGCAGAGGAATTCCGCATGGTATGAACGATTCGGATCACTGACTGTACCGGCTGCGAGAAATGCCCCCCGCAGAAAGGCCCTGCGGCAGCATTCCCGCTGTACGTTCTTCTGTTCTGCCTGCGGCCGTTCCTCCGCCAGCCTTCCGCGGCCATCCAGCACACCGGTCGCCTGCAGGATCTTTTTGACCAGGTCCTGCTCTTCGATCCGCAGACCGGCCACACCGCTCCGGCGCGTTCCTTCTTCCTGCCGGATCTGTTCCGGCTGTATGCCGAACAGTTTTTTCACCAGGCCGGCAAACCGCTCCTGTGCCGTTTCCTGCTCTGTCCGGAAACAGAGCTGCATCCGTTCGTCTGCATCGATCTGCAGCGTACCGCAGAAAAAAAGCAGAGCGGTCAGCTCCGCAAGGCGGCAATGTCTGGTCCGGGCATTCTGCCGGCTCAGTTCCTGCCTGACTTCTCCCGCAAATGACATACGATGGCCCCTGCCTTTTTTTATCTCTTATCCATGTCCCGGTGTTCGATCCGGATCCCGTATTCTTTTCCGTCGGAAAGTCTTCTGTACAGTTCTTCCGCCAGCACAACCGACCGGTGTCTTCCCCCGGTACAGCCGATCGACAGGATCAGCTGGTTTTTCCCTTCCCGGATATAGTATGGGATCAGAAAACGGATCAGATCCACGAGCTTATCCACAAACTGTCTGCATTCCTCATATTTCATGACGAAATCGCGGATCGGTGCTTCTTTCCCCGTAAACTCCCGGATCTCTGTCACGTAATACGGGTTCGGCAGGAAACGCACGTCAAAAACCAGGTCCGAGTCCGCCGGGATGCCGTATTTGAATCCGAACGACAGCACAGAAATCATCAGGCTGCGAAAGTCTTCCTGTTCCACAAAGATCCGTTCCAGCTCGGCCCGCAGTTCCCGGGTCAGAAGCTGGCTGGTATCCAGGATATAATCCGCGCTTTCTTTCAGAAAGCGCAGTTTCTCCCTCTCCTGTTCCAGACCGCCTTCGATCCGGCCCTGGCCGGCCAGCGGATGTTTTCGCCTCGTCTCTTTATACCGTTTGATCAGGGTACGGTCATCCGCATCCAGGAACAGGATCCGGCAGAGGACTCCTTCCTGCCTGAGTTCTTCAAAAATCGGCTGCAGTTCCGGCAGGTCATCTCCGCTGCGGATATCGATCCCCATGGCTACCCGGTGGATTTTTCCCTCTTCACCTTCCCGCGTCAGCTGCACGAATTTTCCGATCAGCGGAATCGGCAGATTATCCACGCAGAAAAACCCGAGATCTTCCATGATCTTCAGGGCCGTTGTCCTGCCCGCTCCGGACATGCCGGTTACAAAAACAAGATCGAGCGCCATGCTTTTCTCCTATCGTCAGAACCCCAGAAAACGAACCTCCGGTTCCAGCAAAACTCCAAACTGCTCCTGTACTCTTTCCTGTACTTTTTCGATCAGTGTATAGACATCCTCGGCCGTGGCACAGCCGCGGTTGATAACAAATCCGCAATGCTTTTCCGAAACCTGCGCATCGCCGGCAGAAAAGCCTGCCAGACCTGCGTCCATGATCAGCTTCCCGGCAAAATACCCTTCCGGCCGTTTGAACGTACTGCCGGCACTGGGATACTCCAGCGGCTGTTTCGTCTGCCGCTCTGTACGAAGCTCTTCCATCCTCGTCCGGATCTCCTCCGGATCACCTTCCTCCAGCGCGAATTCCGCTTCCAGTACGATCCAGTTTTCGTCCATGATCCGGCTGTGCCGATACCCCAGATCCAGCTCCTCAGCCGGCAGGGTGCGCACCTCCAGATCTCCGGTCAGTACCGTGACCTTCTGCAGGATATCCCTCATTTCCCCGCCGTAGGCGCCGGCATTCATGGCCACCGCACCGCCGACAGTCCCGGGGATCCCGGACGCAAACTCCAGCCCGGTCAGCGAAGCTTCCCGCGCCAGCGACGCCATTTTAGCCAGCAGCAGCCCCGACTGCGCCGTGATCTTACCCGCCTCCTGCCTGCATGCCTGGAAGTTCTGATCCAGCTGCAGGATCACGCCGCGGTAGCCGGCGTCACTCACCAGCAGATTGCTGCCGTTCCCCAGCAGGAAATACGGCACCTCCTCCTGCCGGCACAGGTCCAGGATCCGGATGATCTGTTCCGTCCTCTCAGGCCGGACGAACAGATCGGCCGGACCGCCGATCCGGAACGTCGTATGCCGCTCCATCGGCTCGTCTGTCATCACAGCCGCTGCACCAGCCGCTTCTATAATTTTTTTAATAAATGAGTCCTTCATTTATCTATATACAGTTCCTTTATCTACGTGTAATACTCTATCTTCCATTCGCTTTGTTTCTTACAATGCAGATTCATAGTGCCCGGAAAGAACATCCCGGCACCAGGTATTCCGCAGCGAATGCCGCTGAGATCCACTGGTTACGCAGACTTAGGGGCCGAAGTAAGAGAGAATCGTCTGTCGAATGCTTCGGCCCCTTAGTCGAAGTTACCAGTTAGCTCAGCAAATGAACCGGACCTGTGCCGGGATATTCTTTCCGTGGCACTCTCAAGATTATAGTTCTCTGCTACTGCGTATACGCCTGCGTCATAAACCCGGTTCCGTCGTCATAACCGGTGTCCGTATAGCCAGTGTCCGTATAGCCGGCATCCGTATAACCGGCATCCGTATAACCGGCATCCGTATAGCCAGTATCCGTATAACCGGCATCCGTATAGCCAGTATCCGTATAACCAGTATCCGTATAGCCAGTATCCGTATATCCGGTATCCGTATAGCCGGCGTCCGTATACCCAGCGTCCGCATAACCCGAATCGGTGTATCCGTCCGTGTAGTACTCCTCGGTAGTGGCATTTGGATCATAGCCCAGATCATTGTACAGATCGCCGGTGAAATCGTCTTCATAATATTCCCCGGTTTCTTCTGCTTCATTACCGGCCGTGTCTTCCATGCCATAGTTGGTCTCACCGCCCAGCATCCGGATCGAATACGCTGCATTATCCGCCGAATTGGTATTCGGGAATTTCTGGATCAACTCTTCAAAATACTGAATGGCTTTCAGCTTATCGCCCTTATTTCCATAAGCAAGTCCCAGCAGCTCCAGCGCATTAGGCTCTTCCAACCGGATTGTGATCGCCTTCTCCAGATACTTGATCGCTTCATCATAGTTTTCCATGTAGAACGCGTTGCTTCCGGCAAACACATATTCATCGTACGCATTCTGCACGGCATCGTTGTAAATGCCGGCATAGATTGCCGCCGAACCTGTGGAAAGCTTCGCCGGATCGATCTTATCCAGTTCTTCTGCCGCCTGCATATACATGCTGGACATATAGAAATTATAGCCTTTGACCAGGCTGTCGTAGGACGTGATCTCGCTCTGCGACTCCTCCACCTGCTTCCGGGCCTTTTCCACGATCTCATCCGACTCCTTCATCTGTGTTTCCAGACTCTCGAGCCGGTCTTTCTGCTCGGCCAGCGTAGTCGTATAGTCCAGGATCCGTGTATTCATCTCGTGTTTGGCGCTGCGTTTGACAGCCGGCACGATCAGGAATGCGGCTGCCAGGATCCCCAGCAGCAGTCCGATCAGCACGTTGACTACGGCAGGAAAAGAAGAAAGCTCCCGGATCCGCCGTATGGCAACGGCCTCCGGCCTGGTTTCTTCCCTGCTCTGTTCCTGCTCCTGTTCCTCTTCGAGCAGATCTGTCTTCTGCCTGCCCTTGGAGCGTACCGCCGCCTGATCGGAGATTTCCTTCAGATAGCGAAGCGTCAGAGGATTGGTCCGGTCGATCTTTTCAGCCCGGCGCAGCACCTTTCGTGCCTGTCCGAGCTTTCCTTCCCGGATATCGATCAATGCCAGCAGCTGCGCCGCCTTGATCATATGCGGGCTGCGGACGACCACACGCCTGAGCTGGATCGCCGCCATATCGTCGTTGCCGCCGAGGCAGTTTTCCAGCGCCTTGTTATAGAGATCGATCCCTTCCTTCATGTTCTGGAAGCGCGTGTGTTCAGCCTGGACCCGCCGGATATAGTCGGTGGCCGGATTGTTCTTTGCCTGGTAGCTCTGGCTGATCAGCCATTCACGCAGTGCCGCAATGACTTCACCCGTCTCCCAATAGACCAGTCCCAAAAGGTTTCTGGCCTGAATATTCCGTTTGTTCAACAGAAGACTCTGTTTGAGTTTGGTCACGGCCCCGGTCAGATCCCGGACTCCGGCCTGTTCCAGTCCCTGATTATAATAGAGATTGGACAGCTGCAGGGCGCGTGTTTCTGCATTCGGCATAGCTGTTATCCGCCTCTTACTTCATTCCGGATCCGTCTGGTTTCCACTTCCCGGAGCAGATCGATCACATCCGTCATATCCTGCTTCTTAATGGAATTTTCCACTTCTTCCACATCCAGGCTGGGCTGGAATTTTTTCAGTTCTTCTTCGAAATTCATATGGATGATCCTTTTCAGGAAAGCTGCGCCAGTTCTGCGCGCACCTGTTCCATCATCTGCGTGTATTTTTCCAGTTTCGCCTTTTCTGCTTCCACTTTATCGGCCGGTGCCCGGCTGATAAACTTTTCGTTGTTCAGCATACCGTTCGAACGGGCCAGTTCTTTCTCCAGCCGGTCGATCTCTTTCTGCAGACGTTCTTTTTCCTTTGCCACGTCCACCAGATCGGCCACCGGCAGGTACAGCGTCGCACCCGGGATCACGGCTGAGAACGCCTCATCCGGCACACCGTTCTTCCCCTTCTGCAGGGTGACCTTGCCGGCATGCGCCAGTGTACTGAAGAAGGCTTCGGCACGCGCAAACTTGGACAGGACCGCTTCGTCCTCCGATACGACGAACACATCCGCCTGCTTGCCCGGCGGTACCTGATGGCTGGTCCGCACGTCACGGATCCTGCGGACGGCTTCTTTGACCAGTTCGATCGCCTCGGCATCGTCTTCCGCCGCACGCGCTGCGGTATAGACCGGCCAGGCGGCCGTCATCACCGTCTCCTCCTGCGGATTCAGCGTGCAGTAGATTTCCTCGGACAGGAACGGCATAAACGGATGCAGCAGCTTCAGCGCATCAGACAGGACCGTACGCAGCGTCCAGAGTGCCTTGCCCTTTTCTTCGTCAGTACCGTTATACAGTACCGGCTTCATCATTTCAATATACCAGTCGCAGAATTCATCCCATATAAAGTCATAGACCTTCTGCACAGCAATGCCCAGCTCAAATTTATCCATGTTTTCGGTGACTTCCGCGGCCAGCTGGTTGACCTTATGCAGGATCCAGCGGGAAGCAGAGGAAAGCTCCTCCATCTTCACCGTTTCCGGCACCTCCGCCTTCTCCAGATTCATCAGGATGAAGCGGGAGGCATTCCAGACCTTATTGGCAAAATTCCGGCTTGCTTCCACACGTTCCCAGTAGAAACGCATGTCGTTGCCCGGCGCATTTCCTGTCAGAAGCGTCAGCCGCAGCGCGTCGGCCCCGTACTTTTCGATGACCTCCAGCGGGTCGATGCCGTTGCCGAGGGATTTGCTCATTTTCCGTCCCTGCGAATCCCGCACCAGTCCGTGGATCAGCACATGGTGGAACGGCGATTTCCCGGTCTGCTCCAGTCCGGAAAACACCATACGGATGACCCAGAAGAAAATGATATCATACCCGGTCACCAGCACATCCGTGGGATAGAAATACTCCAGCTCCGGTGTCTTCTCCGGCCAGCCGAGCGTGGAGAACGGCCACAGTGCCGAAGAGAACCAGGTATCCAGGGTATCCTCATCCTGTGTCAGCGCCGTACTGCCGCAGAACGGACAGCGCTCCGGTGCACCGCCTTTGCGGACAGTGATCTTCCCGCAGTCCCCGCAGGTCCAAGCCGGGATCCGGTGTCCCCACCAGAGCTGTCTGGAAATGCACCAGTCCTTGATGTTCCGCAGCCAGTGCAGGTAGATTTTGTCAAACCGGTCCGGCACAAAGGTCAGGTCGCCTTTTTCCAGCGCTTCGATCGAAGCCTCGGCCATCTCCTTCATGCGTACGAACCACTGCGGCTTGATCATCGGTTCGACCGTCGTATGGCAGCGGTCATGCGTACCGACCGCATGGGTATGCGGGACCACCTTGACCAGCAGCCCCTGCTCTTCCAGATCTTTGACGATCGCTTTCCGCGCTTCATAGCGGTCCATGCCGGCATATCTGCCGCAGCGTTCATTCATGACGGCATCGTCCTGCAGGATATTGATCTCCTCCAGGTTGTGCCGTTTGCCCACCTCAAAGTCATTCGGGTCGTGCGCCGGCGTGATCTTCACGCAGCCGGTCCCGAATTCCTTGTCGACATATTCATCCGCGATCACCGGGATCTCCCGGTCGGTCAGCGGCAAAACCAGCATCTTGCCGACCAGATCCTGATACCGTTCATCCTCCGGATTGACCGCCACGGCCGTATCGCCGAGCATGGTCTCCGGACGGGTCGTCGCGATCTCGACAAAACGCCCCTCTTCTCCGACGATCGGGTACCGGATATGCCAGAAGAACCCGTTCTGGTCTTCATGTTCCACTTCGGCATCCGAAAGCGAAGTCTGGCATTTCGGGCACCAGTTGATGATCCGGCTTCCTTTATAGATCCAGCCTTTTTCATACAGCCGTACGAACACCTCTTCCACGGCTTTGGAGCAGCCTTCGTCCATCGTGAAGCGCTCCCGCTCCCAGTCTGCGGAAGAGCCCAGTTTCCGGAGCTGCTGAATGATCCGGCTGCCGTATTCTTCTTTCCATTCCCAGCAATACTTCAGGAAAGCTTCCCGTCCGATCTCATGCTTGTCGATCCCGCGGTCCTTCAGCTCGTTGGTCACCTTGACCTCCGTCGCGATCGCCGCATGGTCCGTTCCCGGCTGCCAGAGCGCTTCATAGCCCTGCATCCGTTTATAGCGGGTCAGCACGTCCTGCAGCGTATTGTCCAGAGCGTGCCCCATATGCAGCTGCCCCGTCACGTTCGGCGGCGGCATCACGATCGTAAACGGTTTTTTATCGGGATTTACCTTCGCATGAAAGTACCCGTTATCCAGCCATTTCTGATACAGCCGGTCTTCAAGGCCTTTCGGGTCATAGGTTTTTGCCAGTTCTTTAGCCATATATCTTTCCTGCTTTCTGTTTAGTATTTACTTCGTCTCTTTATCCTGTTTCTCTTCCTGCCCGCCGCGCTTATTCTCCTGTATCGTCTGAGCATAACACTCCGCCGGGATTCTGTAAACCACTCCCTGAAACCTCTTCCAGAATCTTTCTGCTTTTCAGCGGACGGTCCAGGATCCGTTCCATATGCCTCTCTGCCAGTTTTTCCAGTTCCTGCAGGATCGTCGGCGTCACGGCAAACGTAAACAGCTTCTCCAGCGGAGATCCGAGGATATACTGCAGCGTATATACAGCCCCTTCGGAAAGCCCTTCCGGCTGCACGGCAAAATCCCCGTTGATGCTCATGAGACGGAACTCATAGATCCGCCGGACCAGCCGGTTGTCCAGCTGTTTATGCAGCAGTGCTTTCAGCGACAGATACAGCAGATTCAGTGTCGAGGCGGCCTCGAGACCTTCCCGGCCGTAATAGTCCGCAAATTCCAGAAAATAGTAGCCGTAATAAATACCTTCCGGCTCCTGCGTCAGTTCCCGGAAATACTGCTCCACCTGGGCCTGGATCAGGCTGTAGGAATTCCTTCCCTGGATCAGGGTAAACGTACCGAATACCGGCGGTTCGGAAGCAGCCATCAGCAGGCTGCCCGGACGGCGGGCTCCCCGCGCGAAGGCGCTGATCCTGCCGAATTCCCGGGTGAGGATCACTACCCGCTTGTCGTTTTCCCCGATCGGCATGGAGGAAAGCACCATACCGCGCACCTGCAGTGTATCACTCATGACAGTTCTTTTTTATCATAGCCGAAATTCTTCAGCTGGACGTCACTTTCCCGCCAGTTCTTCCGGACCTTGACCCACAGTTTGAGATTGACCCGGGTATCCAGCAGTCCTTCGATCTCCTGACGTGCTTCGGTACCGATCTTTTTCAGCATGGCGCCCTGCCTGCCGATGATGATCCCTTTATGGGATTCTTTTTCACATACGATCGTAGCCTCGATATCCGTCAGCCCGCCGCCCGGCCTCTCCTGCATGCGGTCGATCAGGACCGCGATCCCGTGCGGGATTTCTTCTCCCAGCGAGCGCAGCGCCTTTTCCCGGATCATTTCTGCCGCGATCTGCCGGATCGGCTGATCAGTGATGGTATCCTCGTCGAAATAGCGCGGGCCGTACGGAAGCACCCGGAACAGGCTGTCCGTCAGCTGGTCCAGGTTTCGGCCGTGCAGGGCGGAAACCGCCAGCACGTCTTCAAAACGGCACAGATGCCTATGCGCTTCCAGCGCCTTCTGCACCACGTCTTTTTTCACTTTGTCTATTTTGTTGATCACCAGGATCGTCGGCAGGCCTGCCTTCTCCAGCATGGACGCGATGCGCCGGTCTCCGGCGCCGATCGTTTCCTCCGGCTCCACCAGCCAGAGCACGGCATCCACCTCATGCAGCGTACTCTCCGCCGCATAGACCATGTATTCGCCCAGACGGTTTTTGGCCTTGTGGATACCGGGCGTGTCCAGAAACACGATCTGGCCCCGCTCGCTGTTGTACACTGTCTGGATGCGGCCGCGCGTCGTCTGCGGCTTGCGGGACGTGATGGCGATCTTCTGGCCGATCAGGTGATTCATCAGCGTGGACTTGCCCACGTTCGGCCTGCCGATCAGCGCCACAAAACCGCTCCGCAGCTTTGCGCCTTCTTCCTGGCTTTTGTTTTCTTCTGTGTATTCCGGGTCTCTGCTCATAGCTTCCGCCGGTCTCCTTATCCCCCTGCTCTCCGGCAGGTCCATCCGTCTGCCGGAAAACGCCTTTACAGCTTCACTAGCGGTTCGATCACGTCAAACAGGTCCGCCGTGTTCTCGACCGCGCTTTCACTGCCGATCACACAGATGTTTCCTTCGTCGATCACCGCCTGCATGTAGGCGGCCAGCGCCCGGATCTGCTCCGGCTGCGCCGTCAGCACCTCCGTCCGCTCCTTCTGCAGATCCTCATCTGTCAGGCCGGCGAAATACGCCAGAAGGGCAAACGCCCCTTTGGCCGACGGATTCATCGGCGTATCCATCTCGCTGATCGTCCCGATGATATACTTCGTCATCGTCCGCTCATCCAGATCCAGTTCCTGCAGCCATGCCGGCAGCGCCCGGTAGACATCCAGCGTCTCTTTCAGATGCGGATCGCGGTAGGAAACCAGATAGCTGTCGCCGGAGCGTTTCATGGCCGTCATACAGCCATAGGCCCCGCCTAGCACGCGGATGTTCATCCACAAATATTCAAAACTCAGGATCGTTTTCAGCACACGCAGATGGCCGGTATAGGGAAGGCCGGCTTTACGGTAGTTTCCGGCCAGGGCCACATACTGTACCTGTCCCGAAGTCTTGAATGCCTCCCGGCGTACACACGGCTCCCAGGCAAAGGCACCGCGCGGCACCTCATCTGTATACAGGGACTTCTTCAGCAGCGCTGTCTGCTCTTCCATGCCGGCAAAGCCTTCCTCGTCCGCCGTCAGACTGACGGTCAGATTCTCGGGACGGAACAGCATGTGCGCCAGCAGCGTCAGTTTCTGCGTGATCTCCTCTTTGACACTGTCAAAATTCTTGCCCAGATCTTCCATAAACCGATAGAAGGAAATGCCTGCCGTCCGGTCAGTCCAGGCCGAAAGCGGACTCTGCGCAGCCAGTGCACGGCCGGCGGCCGAAGCATGGCCCGCGGCAGCAAGGAAATTCTGCATGCCGGAAACGGTGCTGTCCATGATCTCCTTCAGCCGCTTGCTGTCTGTAAGATCCGATGTGGCAAGGATTTCCCGGATCATCCGGAACACAAAATCCCGCTGTGGATACAGGTATTTCGCCTTGACGCCGAGCATCCGGCTGCCGGTATCTCCGTCTTCACCCTTATGGCACGGATAGACCGACAATCCGAACGAAATACCGCCGGAATTCGCATTGATCTCATGGAACAGATCCCCGTAGGTATAGTGTTCCGTACTGACCCGGCCGAGGACACTGTTCAGCAGTCCCAGCCAGGGGATCATCTCATCCGGCACCTGCGCGGTATCAAAGAGCAGGGTCAGATAGCCGATCCCGTTCGTGGCATAATGATGCTTCAGATAGACGGTGCCGTCCGTGACGGTTTTCTCCGCCGAGATCCGGACCGGCATCTCCGGTGCGATATCCTCCCGGGAAAGCTGCGGGATCGTCTGCTTGACTTCCGGGGTATCATCCTCCTCCTGATAGACCTGCAGGGCCTTTGTTTCCTCTGCAATGGCTTCGATTTCCTCTTTGGAAAGCGTCGCCTTATAGGCGGCCAGAGCGGCTGCTGTTTTTTCTTCCCGCTCCGCTGCCAGTTTTTTCTGCGGCTTCAGCACCACTACCGACTGGTGCGGGTTGTCCAGCAGTTTCGTACGGATCAGTTCTTCAAAATAGCCCTGGCCCGCTTTTTTCTTCAGGGAATCAAACACCGCCAGTTCTTTCAGATAGGCAAACGGATCTGTCTCGTCGTACAGCCAGTTGTCCATCATGTCGATGCCATAGATCAGCCCCTTGGGATACGAAGCATAATCCGCTTCCCGGAACCGGAATTCCAGATAGTTGATCCCGGACGCCAGTGCGCGCCGGTTCAGCCCGTTTTCTGCCAGCGAAGCCAGCGTATCATGGATCACGGAAAGGAAGCGGTCCCGGTCGGAAACCTCCGCATTCCGGGCTTCCACCGAAAAAAACGGCTGCAGGATCCCGTCTTCGAACGAGCCGCCGATATCCTTGCCGATCTGTGCATCCAGCAGCGCCTGCTTGACCGGTGCGCCCGGCGCATCCAGCAGCACATATTTCAGAATGGCAAATGCGACATTCTGCTCTACGTCTGCCGCGCGGCCGACCACGGTATTCCAGGTCAGATACGTTTTGCTCTCCTCGGATTCCTCATCCAGGATCGGGTACGTCTGCTCAATATAGACCGGTTCGGCAAACGGTTTCTGCAGCGGGATGGCCGAGTCCACCGTGATCCTGTCAAAATGAGACAGATAGTGCTCATCCAGCCAGGCCAGCCTCTCTTCCATATCCACGTTGCCATAGAGGTAGATATAGCTGTTCGAGGGATGATAATAGCGCCGGTGGAAATCCAGGAAATCTTCGTATGTCAGCTCCGGGATCACCTCGGGATCGCCACCGGACTCCACCCCGTACGGCGTATCCGGGAACAGCGTGTTGAAAACGGCTCGCTGCAGCATCTCATCCGGCGAAGAAAACACACCCTTCATCTCATTGTAGACCACGCCATTGTAGGAAAGCGACGCGTCTGCTTCCTCCAGATGGTAATGCCAGCCTTCCTGCCGGAAGATTTTTTCTTCTTTATAAATATTCGGATAGAACACCGCGTCCAGATACACATCCATCAGGTTGCGGAAATCCACGTCATTGCAGCTGCCGATCGGATACATGGTCTTATCCGGATACGTCATGGCATTCAGAAACGTATTCAGAGATCCCTTGGCCAGCTCCACAAAGGGATCTTTCAGCGGGAATTTGCGCGACCCGCAGAGTACGGTATGCTCAATGATATGCGCCACACCGGTGGAATCCTGCGGCGGAGTCCGGAAGGCAATGGAAAACACCTTGTTTTCATCATCATTGGACAAAAGAGCGACTCTTGCGCCGCTCTTTTTATGGATCAGAAGTGTCCCCTTTGCCCGGACATCTTCCAGATACTCTTCTTTTATCATCTCATATGCTGCTGTCATCTTTTTACTTTTCTCCATATAGTTTTTGAATGCGTTCCACCTGTCCTTTGGGCAGGATCAGATTAAACCCGGCCGGATTAAGGATAAATCCTTCAGCGTCTTTTGTCAGGAACCGGGGCAGCGAGTCAAACGGCACTTTGACAAGACGCATTTTTCTCTTGTCTTTATTCTTGGCCATGAACTTCCGGAACTCGCCCACCTCGGTAAAGACCGGCTGAAACGCTTTCCCGGTCTTGGTTTTGATCATCGGCACCCCGACCCGGGCGGTCTTATCCTTGGGATTCCATTCTCCCTTCACCTGTGAAGTGTCAAACGTAACGATATAATCGGAACGCAGCATATTATGCGCCATTTCTTCTTCCAGCTCCTGCAGATGTTTCTTTTCATCCGCATCCCGCTCCGTGACCTGACGCCGCAGTTCCTGCATAAAGTACAACGCCGTCAGCTGCAGCGACGGATTGGAAACCGGCAGTTTTTTGGCCATCTCCGCATCCAGTGCCGGCGGCTCGGCCAGATCCGTCAGGGGGATCCGCACCGGTGCGCCTTCCTCCTGCAGCATGACTGCCGTAACGCCATACAGATATAAGCTGCTGAAAAGCGGCTGGAACATCGGTGTATTGATCCGCACCGCCTGTAGCGGGATCTTCCTGCCGGTGTACGCACGTGCAAATGTCTGCGTCATCTCTTCTGTTGTAAAGACATAAACCTGGTCGTCAAATGTCTCCTCATCACACTCCACAAACGGGAGATGCGTCACCGGCGAGAACAGGACGAACAGGTGATCCATTTTAGTGATCCGTTTTTTAATAAAGCTGTTATCGATAGACATGAAATCTGCTCCTTTTTTAACGCATTACAGTATAGCATACCCGCTATCCACTGTGCAAGGAAGCAAAAAGGGAGCTGCCGTGCAGGCAGCTCCCCGTAACATACACCAATTGGTTTATTCGGCCGGTGCGTACAGATTGACCAGTCTGGTCAGATAATCGTAACGCTCCTTGGCTTCCTGTTCGGACTTGGCCTGCAGGAATGCTGCCTTGTCCGGATTGGATCTCTTCAGAGAATTGTACCGGACTTCGCCGTCCAGGAACTCCAGATAGGAGTCTGTCGGAGCCTTGGAATCCAGAGAGAAGACCTTCTGATCCGTGCCCTTGTTGGCCGGGTTGTAACGGAACAGGTGCCAGTAACCGGCTTTGACTGCCAGAGCTTCTTCTTCGATGGATTTGCCCATGCCCTTCTTGATACCATGGTTGATGCACGGTGCGTACGCAATGATCAGAGACGGACCATTGTAAGCTTCCGCTTCGGCGATCGCTTTGACAGCCTGGTTGTAATCAGCGCCGATCGCGATCTGTGCCACATAGACATAACCATAGCTCATGGCGATGGAAGCCAGGTCTTTCTTCTTCACTTCCTTGCCGCCCGCAGCGAACTGTGCCACGGCGCCGGTCGGTGTAGCCTTGGAGGACTGGCCGCCGGTATTGGAGTAAACCTCGGTATCCACGACGAGGATGTTGATATCCTGTCCGCTGGCCAGGACATGATCCAGACCGCCGAAACCGATATCATAGCCCCAGCCGTCGCCGCCGAAGGCCCAGTGGGATTTCTTCGCCATGAAGTCCTGATTCTCCACGATGTACTGCGCCGCTTCGGATTTCTCATTGGCCAGAGCAGCAACCAGCAGATCGGTGGCTACGCGGTTCTCGGCACCGTCGGTCATGGTGTCGATCCACTTCTGGCAGAGCGCCTTCAGATCGTCGTTCGCATCCGCCATGACTTCTTCTACCTTAGCCAGCAGCTCGGTGCGCTGTGCCTTCTGGGCCAGCATCATGCCGTAGCCATATTCCGCTGCATCTTCGAACAGGGAGTTGGACCATGCCGGGCCTCTGCCGTTCTGATCCACCGTGTACGGTGTGGACGGTGAGCTGTTGCCCCAGATGGAGGTACATCCTGTGGCGTTGCCGATGTACATACGATCGCCGCAGAGCTGGGTGATCAGTTTGACATACGGTGTCTCGCCGCAGCCTGCGCAGGCGCCGGAGAACTCAAGCAGCGGCTGTTTGAACTGGCTGCCCTTGACTGTCGTGACTTTGAACTTGTCGACGACTTCGTTCTTGACCGGCAGGGTAACCGCATAATCGAAATCTTTCTGCTGATCCAGTGTTTCCGGCATCGGCTTCATTTCCAGAGCCTTCGCACCCTTCTTGCCCGGGCAGACGTTCGCGCAGGAACCGCAGCCTGTGCAGTCCAGAGACGAAATTTCAATACCGAATTTGTATCCCGGCATGCCGGTCATATCCAGAGACTTGAAGCCTTCCGGAGCTGCCTCGACCTCTTCCGGAGTCATGGCGAAAGCGCGGATCGCCGCATGCGGACATACGAACGAGCAGCGGTTGCACTGGATACAGTTCTCTGTATTCCAGACCGGAACGTTGACGGCAATACCGCGTTTCTCGAAGGCGGAGGTGCCGGACGGTGTGGTACCGTCGACATACGGCAGGACCGCGGAAACCGGCAGGTTGTTGCCTTCCTGAGCATTGACGGCAGCCTGGACGGTATTGACGAATGCCACGGCGTCTTCACGGCCTTCGGTGACATGCGCGATATCCAGACCTTCGTCCTTGGCGTCTTTCCAGCTTTCCGGTACTTCGACTTTCACAGCCTTGTCTGCGCCGGCATCGATCGCGGCCCAGTTCTTCTGGACAACGTCATCGCCCTTGCGCCCGTAGGTAGCCTTCGCAGCAGCCTTCATATGCTCGATGGCCTCTGCTTCCGGAATGATCTTCGCCAGTTTGAAGAACGCGGACTGCAGGATCGTGTTGATACGGGTCGGGCCCATGCCGGTCTCGATACCGATCTTCACGCCGTCGATGGTATAGAACTGAATGTTATGGTTGGCTATAAACGCCTTGACCTGACCCGGCAGATGCTCTTCCAGCTCTTCCGGACCCCAGGCGCAGTTCAGCAGGAATGTACCGCCGTCCACCAGCTCCTGTACCATGTTGTACTTACGGATGTAAGACGGATTATGGCAGGCAACGAAGTTGGCCTTATGGATCAGGTATGTGGACTTGATCGGCTTCTTGCCGAAGCGCAGGTGGGACATCGTCACGCCGCCGGACTTCTTGGAGTCATAATCGAAGTAAGCCTGTGCGTACATGTCGGTGTTGTCGCCGATGATCTTGATGGAGTTCTTGTTCGCACCGACGGTACCGTCTGCGCCCAGACCCCAGAACTTGCAGTTGATCGTGCCTTCCGGTGTGGTAACGATACGCTCGCCGACCGGCAGGGACAGGTTGGTGACATCATCGACGATATCGATGGTGAAATGTTTCTTCTCGGTGTTCTCGTACACAGCGACGATCTGGTTCGGCTCGGTATCCTTGGAACCCAGACCATAGCGGCCGCCGAAGACCGGGACCTGGTCGAATTTGGAACCGCGCAGCGCATCCACAACGTCCAGATACAGCGGCTCGCCGGTGGAGCCGGGCTCTTTGGTACGATCCAGAACGGAAATCTGTTTGACAGTCTCCGGGATCGTTGCCAGCAGGGCGTCGGTAGCAAACGGACGATACAGACGGACCTTGATCAGGCCGACTTTCTTGCCCTGTGCTGCCAGGTAATCGATGGTCTCTTCGATCGTCTCGCAGACAGAACCCATGGCGATGATGACGTGCTCGGCATCCGGTGCACCATAGTAGTTGAACAGCTTGTAATCGGTGCCGATCTTGCTGTTGACTTTGTCCATGTATTCCTGCACGATGGCCGGAAGCTCATCATAGAACTTGTTGCAGGCTTCACGGGTCTGGAAGAAGATATCCGGGTTCTGAGCAGAACCGCGTTCCACCGGATGCTCCGGATTCAGCGCGTTGCGGCGGAAAGCCTTCAGGGCATCCATATCCAGCATATCGCGGAGATCTTCGTAATCCCATGTTTCAATCTTCTGCAGCTCGTGAGAAGTACGGAAACCGTCGAAGAAGTTGATGAACGGGACTTTGCCCTTCAGAGCTGCCGCATGAGCGACAGGAGTAAGGTCCATGACTTCCTGTACGGAAGATTCGCAAAGCAGAGCCGCGCCGGTCTGACGGCAGGCATACACATCCGAATGATCGCCGAAAATGTTCAGCGCATGTGTTGCCACGCAGCGGGCGGAAACGTTGAAAACACCGGGAAGCTGTTCGCCGGCCACCTTATAGATATTCGGGATCATCAGAAGAAGACCCTGGGAAGCCGTATACGTCGTTGTCATCGCACCTGCAGACAGAGCACCGTGTACAGCACCGGCTGCACCGGCTTCAGACTGCATCTCCGTGATCTGAACGGTCTGTCCGAACAGATTCTTCCTCCCCTGCGTGGCCCACTCATCGGTGTGCTCCGCCATCGGAGAAGACGGTGTGATAGGATAGATCGCCGCTACTTCTGTAAAAGCATACGAGGCATGAGCCGCAGCGGTATTACCATCCATGGTTTTCATTTTTCTCGCCATCTTACATTTCCTCCTACTGTTTTTCTTGCTGCTGTTTTTGTTTACGGTTTTGATTTCGATCCCCAAGGTTTTTCGCCTTAGGAAAGTACTTGTTGTTGCGATGTTTCTACTAATTTAAGTCATCCTGTATACAATACCATAAAAAGCCGCAACTGTCACCAGTTACGGCTGTATTAAATCGAAAACAATTGGTACTACCAATTCGCTGCCGGCAGCGGCTGCTCCGGAGTTTACTTGTCAGCTGCAGATGCCTGAAGCGCCGTGATCAGGATACAGTTCGGCGCATCCAGTTTCATGGGTTTCCCCTTCATGGTCATGATCTTTTTGTCATAATGCACCTTGAAGACGGTGATCGTATCCGAATCGTGGTTCACGGAGGCGATATGCTTCCCGTCCGGAAACAGCGCGATATCCTTCGGATACTCGCCGCTGACCGGCAGCGAAAACTCTTTTGTCAGCATACCCGTTTCCGTATCGACGGAAAACATGCTCACCGTGTCGTCCCCGGCCGTGGAAGTAAACAGATACCGGCCGTCCCTTGTCATCGAAATGCCGGAAGAGACGTCATGCAGCTCATCCACATCGTTGGACGGTGTCATGACCGTCTGGATCTTTTCGAACATCGGGCCATCTTTCGTATCCTCATACCGGAACACATCAACACAATTGTCCAGCTGATAGATTACATAGGCGAAGCGTCCGTCATTGGAAAACCGCAGCCGCCAGGGACCCGACTCCCGTTTCAGCCGCACGATATCGATCAGCCGCAGCTTGTCCGAATCCGTGATCTGGTAGATCTTGATCTGATCGATCCCGTTGTCGACGGCACAGAGGTATTTGTTATCCGGTGTAAACTTGACGCAGCTGACACGCGGCCGGTAATTCCGGTCCGCCACAGACCCGAGGCCCTGATGGTACACGCCATCCAGGATCGCGCCCAGCCGGCCGTCTCCGAACGTACGGATCAGCGTGACTTTTCCGTCGTGATAGCCGGCCACGACCAGGTACTTGCCTGTCTCGTCGACCGTGATATAGCAGCCCCGCATCCCGTCGATCTTGATCTTGTTGATCAGCTCCAGATCGCCGTCATCCATGATCCGGAAAACAGCTACGCCGTCATCCGTGATCGAATACAGGAACTTCCCGTTGTTCGAGCGGCGCACATACGAAGAATTTTTGACCGCCACACTTTTTCGCTCAGAAAGTGTCCCTTCCTCCACATTCACGTCATAAATATGGATCCCTATACTGGTTCCATGGGTATAAGTCCCCACATAGGCAACATATTTCGTCGTATCCATCTCTTATCCCTTTTTATTACAACATTATATACGTCCTGCACAAAGTATACCGCACGATATGTCCTGCACAGAACCCCGCGCTCCGGCACCCGCAGGACCGGCTCCGTCATTTCACCAGCTTGCCTGTATAGTCATTCAGAGCGCCGATGTTTTTCACATTTGTATAACCCATTTTCTTCAGCTCCGCCTCCGCTTTCCGGCTGGCGCTGCCATTCTGGCAGTATACATAGATCGGCATATCCTTGTCATGGATGGCGGAAGGTGTCTTGCTGATCTGGGAAAACGGGATGTTCCGGCTTCCGGCCAGATGCCCCTTGGCATATTCGGGTTTCTCCCGTACATCCACCAGCATGGCCCGGCGCTGCGCCCGGAATTCCCGCAGGCCCGCACCGATGTCGATTTTCTTTCTGAATAGATCCAGCAGCTCCATTTTGTATCTCCTCCCAAACGTTATTACTTACGCTGTATAGTACCACAGGCAGAGGGCAACGTCAAAGCACGCTTCCGGCTTTCTTCAACTTTCCCGCCATCGCCGGAGCATCCTCTCTTTTCAGCTTTCCCACCAACGCCAGAACATCATCTCTTCCAGGATCCTCTGCCGTTCTTCATCGGCACGCCGCCGCCTCTCCATCTCCCGGTCGTCCGGGTGCGGTTCGGTCCAGACATCCGCCCCGATCGGCCCGTCCGGATACGGCCCGGTTTTTTCGGCATCCTCCTGTATATCCTCGATCTGTCCGGCCGTCTTGAACTGGGTTTCATACAGCTCCGTATAGACACCGCCGGCGCCGACCAGTTCTTTATGTGTGCCGCGCTCCACGATCTCACCGTTTTTGACCACGATGATCTCATCTGCCGCCAGGATCGTGGAGAGCCTGTGCGCGATCAGAATGCTGGTGCAGGAAGTGACCAGCGGATCGATGGCTTCCTGTATTTTCGCTTCTGAGATTGAATCCAGGGACGCCGTTGCTTCGTCAAAGATCAGCAGGGCCGGCTGCCGCAGCAGCACCCGGGCGATCGAGATCCGCTGCTTTTCTCCGCCGGAAAGCTTCAGGCCCCGGTTCCCGACCACGGTATCCAGTCCTTTTTCCTGTGCATCGATAAAGTCCAGAATATTGGCCTTGCCGCAGGCTTCCCGGAGCTCCTCTTCCGTCGCATCCGGCCGTACATACAGCAGGTTGTCGCGGATGGTCCCGTTGAAAAGATATGTCTCCTGCGTCACCACGCCGATGCTGCCGCGCAGGAAGGCCAGATCCAGTTTCCGCACATCCACACCGTCAAACAGGACTTCCCCTGTATCCACATCATACAGCCGGGGGATCAGGTTGACGATCGTGCTTTTCCCTGAACCGGACGGGCCGACGATCGCCACCGACCGCCCGCTTTCCAGCGTAAAGCTGACATCCTTCAGGATCTGCTTTTCCCCGTCATAGGAAAAACCGACATGCCGGAACTCCACACGGCCCTCTGCATGCTCCGGCACCAGCGCATCCGGTGCGTTCTTGATGTCGACCGGCATATCGAAATAGGCAAAGATCCGGGAAAACAGTGCCATCGACCGGATCCAGTCCACCTGTATGTTCAAAAGGGAGTTGACCGGCATATACATGCGGGAAAGAAGGGCCACCAGGACCGTAATATCACCGACCGTCAGATCGGCTCCGCGCCGGATCATCAGAATACCGCCGACCAGATACAGCAGCAGCGGCCCCACGCT
>JAIKYQ010000107.1 GCA_024683035.1 Eubacterium sp. | reverse complement strand
CAAAAGGATGCCGGTTCATTGTTGCCGCAAATGCGCTGAATGACGGAAAAATTCCTTCTGTCATGCTCGAAACGGCGAAAGAGATACAGGGCGTGATGCATTATCAGGTCTATTTCTGGATCGGATATCAGATCATCGACGACCGCCCGGTCAAGTGTATTCCGGACGGTATGGAGATCCCGGAAATCTTTCCGAAGCTGCTTCTGTATCACAGCACGAAAGAATTCAGTCATCTTGCCAGGATCCTGCCGCAGGTATATGGAGAAGAAAAAAACGGCTGGTAAGGGTTCTGATGTCATCCCGTTCTTTTGTATAAAACGCAAATAAAGAATCCGGTACATACGGAGTGTCCGGGAAGATACCGGACGTCCGTCTGGTGCCGGCAGGAGCACAGCTTGCTCTTGACAGAGAAAAGTAATAGGAAGTAAACTATACAGCATAGTTTTTGTTTAAAATTCATTAAGGAAGGTGAGAAGACTATGAAAAAAATGAAACTCGTTAGTATTTTGCTGACCTCCGTTCTGGCTGTCTCTGCTCTTGCAACAGTTGTTTCAGCCGAAGAAGATGCCACATTCAAGATCGGTGCGATCGGTCCGATGACCGGCGGCGCAGCCCAGTACGGTCTTGCTGTTGTCAATGCGGCAGAGCTGGCCGTCAAGGAGATCAACGAGAACGGCGGCATCAATGGCTACCAGGTCGAGTATCAGAAACAGGATGATGAGCATGACTCCGAAAAATCTGTCAATGCGTATAATGCCCTGAAAGACTGGGGCATGCAGATCCTGGACGGTCCTACGACATCCGTTCCCTGTATTGCCGTTGCGGAAAAGACATTTGCCGACAATATGTTCCAGATCACACCGTCCGGCTCCGCTGTTGACTGTGTTGCACATGAGAATGTATTCCGTGTCTGCTTCTCTGATCCCGGGCAGGGTGTTGTTTCTGCAGATTATATCGCAGATAATGAGATCGGTACCAAAATCGGTATTATCTATGACAGTTCTGATGTGTATTCTTCCGGTATCGAGGCAGCATTCGTAGAAGAAGCGGACGCCAAAGGATTGGACATCTATGAACCGCAGGCTTTTACCGCTGACTCCAAGACTGATTTCTCCGCTCAGCTGCAGAACATCAGCAACGCAGGATGCGACGTAGTGTTCCTGCCGATCTATTATACTGAAGCTTCGATCATTCTGACCCAGGCCGACAAAATGGGTTTTGCCCCGACATTCTTCGGCTGCGACGGTCTGGACGGTATCCTGACGATGGAAAACTTCGATGCCAGCCTGGCAGAAGGCATCATGTTCCTGACTCCTTTTGCGGCAGATGCGACCGACGACCTTACAGTCAATTTTGTTAAGAACTATCAGGAAGCTTACGGTGAGATCCCGAACCAGTTCGCTGCTGACTCTTATGATGCGATTTATGCGATCAAGGCAGCTCTGGAAGATCAGAATGTCACACCGGATATGTCTGTCTCCGACATCTGCGAAGCCATGAAGACCGGTATCACGAACATTACGTTCGCAGGTCTGACTTCCGAAGAGATCACCTGGGACGCTTCCGGTGAGCCGACCAAAGCTCCGATGGTCGTTATTATTCAGGATGGCACTTACGTTTTTGCCTGAATAACGGAATAGAAAACCTTAGAAAAAGACAGCCTTTGCTGTCTTTTTCTTTACGATTTTTTTATAAAGTGGTATACTGAATTTTAATTATTCTGCATGTCTGAGGGGTGGAACGTATGGTGAATTTCATTACGAACCTGATCAACGGACTCAGTCTGGGCAGTATTTACGCAATTATTGCCATCGGTTATACGATGGTATATGGTATCGCAAAAATGCTGAATTTTGCCCACGGTGACGTCATTATGATCGGCGGGTACTTGTCGTTTATGGTCATTACAAACTGGAAGCTGGGCATTCCGCTCGGCATCATCGCAGCTGTTGTCGGCTGTATGCTGCTGGGCATGGCTGTAGAACGCATTGCCTACCGGCCTCTTCGCAAGGCTGCTTCACCGCTGGCCATTCTGATCACAGCAATCGGCGTCAGCTATTTTCTACAGAACTTTGCACTGCTGGTCTTCGGTTCCAACCCGATGATCTACACATCTGTGGTTCCTTTTAACGCAGTGGATATAGGGCCGTTCCGGATCCCTGGTACGACACTGGTCAGCATCGCTTCCAGTATTGTGCTTGTTTCCCTGCTCCAGCTGTTCATCAACCGGACAAAACAGGGGCAGGCAATGCTGGCCTGTGCACAGGACCGCGACGCGGCTGCACTGATGGGCATCAGCATCAACAAGACGATCACGCTTACATTTGCTATCGGTTCCGCCATGGCGGGGATAGCGGGTGTACTGCTGTGCTCCGCCTATCCGTCTCTGAGCCCTTATACGGGTGCCATGCCAGGCATAAAGGCTTTTGTAGCAGCTGTTTTTGGCGGGATCGGTTCGATCCCGGGCGCCATGATCGGCGGGCTGCTGCTCGGAGTGATCGAGATCCTCAGCCGTACCTACATATCATCACAGCTGGCGGATGCTATCGTATTCGGTGTGCTGATCGTTGTTCTGCTTGTCAAACCAACCGGGCTTATGGGCAAGAAGATCCAGGAAAAGGTTTGAGGAGGTGGCAGAGATGAAGACAAAAATCGCGCTTTCCGGGAAAACAGCCCGTAATGATTTTGGCACATATACTATGGTCGTGATCCTGTTTGCTGCAGTGGAGATCATGATGCATACCGGTCTTCTCAACAGTCAGATGCAGGGCCTGCTCGTTCCTATCTGTGTTTACTGTACCATGGCTGTATCTTTGAATCTGGTCGTAGGTATTCTCGGAGAATTGTCGTTGGGACATGCCGGCTTCATGTGCGTGGGAGCATTTGCCAGTGCGTTTTTTTCTAAATGTACGTTAGAGTCCATGGGTACTTTCCCGCGTTTTCTTATCGCAATCATAATCGGCGCTGTTGTTGCAGCTGTATTTGGATTTCTGATCGGAATCCCGGCACTGCGTCTGAACGGCGATTACCTTGCGATCGTAACACTGGCTTTCGGAGAGATCGTAAAAAACATTATCAATGCCATGTACATTGGACAGGATGCAAACGGTTTTCATATATCCCTGAATAATGCTGCCAACATGGGATTGGATAAGGAGACCGGAAAGGTCATCATCAACGGGCCGCAGGGTATTACCGGTACTCCGTTTAACTCTACTTTTGAAATTGGCTTCGTGATACTGCTGGTGTCGCTGGTCATTGTATTGAATCTGGTCAATTCCCGTGACGGCCGGGCGATTATGTCGATTCGTGACAACCACATAGCAGCCCGTTCGGTAGGGATCAACATCACAAAGTATAAACTGACCGCATTTGTGGTCTCGGCAGCAATCGCCGGTGCAGCAGGCGCATTGTATGCGCATAACCTGTCTACACTTCAGGCGACCTCGGCACGATTCGGATACAACATGTCGATCATGTTCCTGGTCTTCGTTGTGCTCGGCGGCATCGGAAGCATGCGCGGTTCCATCATTGCGGCGATCGTGCTGACACTGCTTCCGGAACTCCTGCGTTTCATGTCCAACTATCGTATGCTGATCTATTCGATCGTCCTGATCGTGATCATGCTCGTGAGCTGGAGTCCGAGATCACGTGCCTGGATGGAAAAACATAAACTGGGTCAGCTGCTGCTGCCCAGGCGGAAAAAAGAAGAAAAGGAGGGCGCATAAATGGCACTCCTCGACGTACAGCATCTTTCTATTTCTTTTGGCGGCCTGAGAGCCGTAGATGATTTCAGCGTTCAGATCGAAAAAGGTGAACTCTATGGTCTGATCGGTCCGAACGGCGCCGGCAAGACGACGGTCTTCAATCTGCTGACCGGAGAATACAAGCCGAATGAAGGGATCGTAAAACTGGACGGAAAAGACATCACCGGCAAGCCGACGATCGAAGTCTGCAAGGCCGGGATCGCCCGGACGTTCCAGAATATCCG
The DNA here is from genome assembly GCA_024683035.1 of Eubacterium sp. GTDB lineage: Bacteria > Bacillota > Clostridia > Lachnospirales > Lachnospiraceae > Bilifractor. Next base: position 1,367 of record JAIKYQ010000107.1, on the reverse strand, counting down.
TCTGTTCAAGAAACTGACCGTTCTGGACAATGTCAAGATCGGTCTGCACAACCAGTATACGCATTCCACCGCGGCGTCTATCCTGCGTCTGCCGGGCCATTTTTCCACAGAAAAAAAGATGAACGCCCGCGCGATGGAACTGCTGGAAGTGCTGGGACTGGACGGCGACGCGATGACGCTTTCCTCCAACCTGCCGTACGGCAAACAGAGGAAACTGGAGATCGCGCGCGCCATGGCTACCAATCCGAAGCTGCTGCTTCTGGATGAACCCGCCGCCGGTATGAATCCGAATGAGACACAGGAGCTGATGCGCGATATCCGCTACATCCGTGACAACTTTGATATGACGATCCTGCTGATCGAGCACGATATGAAACTTGTCAGCGGCATCTGCGAGCGGCTGTCGGTCCTGAACTTCGGCCGTACCCTGACACAGGGCGAGACACAGGCAGTCCTTTCCGATAAGGAAGTCATAAAAGCCTACCTGGGAGAGGAGTAACAGATGGCATTACTGGAAGTAAAAGATCTATATGTGAATTACGGCGTGATCCCGGCATTGAAGGGGATCTCCTTTGAAGTGGAAGAGGGCGAGGTAATCGCCCTGATCGGTGCGAACGGCGCCGGCAAGACGACGACGCTGCATACGGTGACCGGGCTGATCGAACCGGCCGGCGGCACGATCATGTTTGACGGAAAGGATATTACCAAAACGCCTGCGGACAAGATCGTGGCAATGGGCATGGCGCATGTTCCGGAAGGCCGCCGTGTGTTCCCGGACATGACCGTATACCAGAACCTGATGCTCGGTGCCTTCACCAGAAAAGACGCGGCGGAAAAACAGGCATCTCTGGAAAATGTATATGAGCATTTCCCGAGACTGGGAGAGCGGGCGAAACAGCTGGCCGGTACATTGTCCGGCGGCGAACAGCAGATGCTGGCCATGGGGCGTGCGCTGATGTCCAAACCGAAACTGCTGTTGATGGACGAACCGTCCATGGGACTGTCGCCGATCCTCGTTGCCGAGATCTTCAGCATCATCGAGCGCGTTTCTTCCCAGGGAACGACGGTTCTGCTGGTGGAGCAGAACGCGCAGAAGGCGCTGAACATCGCGGACAGGGCCTACGTCCTGGAGACCGGCAGCATCGCCATGAGCGGCCCTGCGGAACAGCTGCGGAACGATGATTCCATCAGAAAAGCATACCTGGGCGAATAAGCCCCTGTGCAGATGGCTGAACGGCGCGGGAGTGCGGAGCACGCAGCGGCGTGAAGATTAATGAGCTGATTTAAGAAAGGAAATTGCCATGAAATACGTCATAGCCATCAACCGTGAGTACGGAAGCGGCGGGAAGACCGTCGGGGAAATGCTG
>JAIKYQ010000074.1 GCA_024683035.1 Eubacterium sp. | reverse complement strand
CTGTCAGCAAAGAACGGCTGGATCGATGATAAAGGCCGGGTGTATATCATCTGTACTCTCTCGGAGATCATGGAGACATTAAACTGCGCTGACAACAAAGCTACTAAACTGATGAATGAGCTCGAAGACAAGTGTGGCCTGATCGAACGAAAGCGCCAGGGGCTTGGCAAACCCAGCCTGATCTATGTAAAGAACTTTCTGCCTGTGGATAAGTCTGTGGAATCACGATTCAAGACTCGTGAAAATCACGATTCTGGAGTCGCGGAAATCACGATTCAGGACTCGTCAAAATCACGACCAAGTAATAAAGATCATAATAATACTGATTCTATTTATACAGAGAATCCTATCTATCCGGGATGGGATACGGATGGGATGAGTGAATATGAGCGTTATAAAGAATGGTTCCGAACGGAACTGGAGCTTGATATCCTCGCTATTGATCATCCAACAGAAAAGGAAACGCTGGACGGGATCCTCGATATACTGGCCGAGACCTGCAGTACTAACAGGAAGATGATCCGTATCGCCGGAGATGACAAGCCAAAGGAAGTCGTAAAAGGCCGCCTCATGAAGCTGGATTCTTTGCACATCCAGTATGTTTTGGACTGTCTGCAAGAGAACACTTCCGAAGTTAAGAACATCAAGCAGTACCTGCTGACGACGCTCTTTAATGCCCCGGTTACGATCAGCCCGTATTATCAGAACAAGGTAAATCACGATATGTATGGCGGCGGAAGTTCAGGGCCTTACAAAGGAAACCGCAGGAGTGCTTATGAAGACTATTCCTACACCGGCAGTGACAGCTTTTAAGGAGGTGAAGAAAATGTCGAATAACATCGAAAAATACGATGCAGAGGCTGATAAGGTTCAGCATATCCCTATCAGCGAATTGAAGCCCTTTGAGGGCCATCCTTTCAAAGTCGTGGATGATGAAGCTATGCTTAGGACAACCGAAAGCATTGCGCAGTTTGGCGTGCTTACGCCGCTTCTTGTCAGGTCTTTGGATGATGGATCACTTCAGATCATCTCCGGCCACAGAAGAGTCCATGCCGCAGAAGCTGCAGGCCTTTCGGAAGTCCCGGTGATCATCCGGGATATGACTGATGATGAGGCGGTAGTGCTGATGGTGGATTCGAACCTGCAAAGAGAGAATAGTCTTCCGAGCGAACGTGCTTTTGCCTACAAGATGAAGCTGGAGGCCATGAAGCATCAGGGTGAAAGGACGGATTTGCAGAACGATGGAACTTCTACGCAAGTTGCGCAGAAGTTGTCAGTTGAGCGAATAGGCGACGATGTTGGTGTAAGTAAAGACACCATTCGCCGTTATATCCGTCTGACAAACCTGATTCCCGAACTTCTGGATATGGTCGATCAGCAGAAGATCTCCTTCAACCCGGCTGTGGAGCTCTCTTATCTCACACCAGAAGAACAGCAGCACGTGATCGAAGCCATGGACTATACCCAGGCTTCTCCCTCCCTGTCACAGGCCATGCGGCTTAAGAAGCTCAGTCAGGAAGGCGGCTGCACACTGGAGGACATGTATGATATCCTCGGTGAAGTCAAGAAGGGAGACCTGGAACGCGTAGCATTCAAAAGTGAACAGCTTCGGAAGTATTTCCCGAAGTCCTATACTCCCAGACAGATGCAGGACACCATCATCAAGCTCCTGGAACAATGGCATAAGAAACGCCAACGAGGACAGGAACTGTGAAAATGCGTGACAGTGTCTGTCAAATTTCAAGACAACTAAATACCAGAACCCTGATAACGCTTCTGAGACGATTCTCCAGAGGCGTTTTCTTTTTACTCAGAATCACAAAACCACAATGACAAAGGAGAATTACAAAAATGAAGCTTAATGAGAATGATATCAAAACACTGAAGCGCCTGATGGAAACTGAAAGGCAGTTACGGGAGATCATGATCGGCAGCGAAGACGAAAGTGCCGATACTCAGGATCCGGTCACCATTTACGGCATTATCCACGACATGGCAGACCTGCTGTACGAGGGTGCTGAAATTATCAAGGAGACAGGGGATCTCGTTCAGCACTATGAAGAAAACGACTGGGAGGGTGATGAGGATGAGGAAGATTTCGATGACGATGATCTTTCTTTCATGGTGATGATCGCCGAACCGGGTGAAGAGTATGCCGTTTTAACAGAGGATGAAGCCATAGAGATGTATCCTGAGCTCTTCCCCAGAGGAGATTCCTCGAAAGAGCTGATTCCTGTTCCCAATATCCCGGATGTTTATTACACAGTTCCTTCTCAGAGCAGGATGACTCTTAAGGCGAAGACCTATGTTGCTTCTCCGGTAATGGTTGTCAAGGTCGATGAGGAGGCAGGTGAATTCATCAGTCCGGATGCGATGGATTTGTACAGGGCTGCAAAGTTCCTGGACAAACATCTTTCTCAAATCACCACAAAGAGCGGCAGGGTCATCCCTGCTTTCTGCCTGGATTAAGGAGGTGCCCAACATGATGAACTATGATGAATTCCTGGAAGCCACCAGAACCCGTGTCAAGGAGAAGCTCCCCGATACGCAGGTGAAGATCCAGCAGGTCAACAAGCTGCAGGGTGAATCCTATGTCGGGATCGCCGTCCAGCCGGAAGGTGCTGCTGCGGCTGCCACTTTCAATATCGGCCCTGCCTTTGAGCGTTACCAGGCGGATCCGTCCCAGGAGGGTGCCATCCTCGATAAGATCGCCGCTGATGCGAAGCAAGTGTCTGCCGCCATCCCGGTCTTTGAAGTCAACAGCATCACAGACTATGAAAGCGCGAAGAACCATCTTGTGATGCAGGTCGTGCCTGTGGAGCCCAACAAGGAGATGCTCGAAAACATCCCGCATAAGACCGTTGAGGATATTGCGGTCGTGTATCGCGTGGAGCTTCCCCATCCCGAAGACAGTTCCGCAACGACTCTGGTGACGAACCAGCTGCTGGATCAGTACGGTGTCACTCCCGATCAGCTCCATGCTGACGCGGTTGCCGCACAGCTGGCCAATCATCCTCCGGTCCTTAAGAACATGTCCGAGATGATGGCTGAGATGTCCGGCGGCATGTTTGATATGCCGGAATCGCCCATGTGGGTGGCGACGGTTGAAGGCGGCGTGAACGGTGCTTCCGTGACCCAGCTCCCGGATTTCCTTCAGGAGGCTGCGGACAGGCTTGGCGGTGACTACTTCGTCCTGCCTTCCTCTGTCCATGAGGTCCTTTTCATCCGTGATGACGGATCCTTTGAAAGGGACCAGCTGGAAAGTATGGTCCGGGGTGTGAACGCCACTGAAGTCAGCGAAGCGGATTTCCTCTCCGACAGTGTTTATCACTATGACAGTGATGACCACATCTTTGA
>JAIKYQ010000047.1 GCA_024683035.1 Eubacterium sp. | reverse complement strand
TGACTGCCTGTTCTATGGCTGTTTTATCGAAATTGGTATTGGTCTGCGTCATGCACAGGTTTTTCCGCACCTGCCGGTTGACCTCTTCCAGAACAGCTTTCTTCTCTTTCCGCAGCTGCGTGGTAACAGCGCCCAGGCCTTTTGTGACCCAGAGCAGCAGGTCCATCAGCACCGCCAGATCCTGCTTCTTGCCGCAGACGCCGCTGCGCTCGCAGCCCTTGCCGCCCATTGTTTCCTGACATTGATAACAAAACATGCTGGTTCCCCTTCCATGATGAAAAGGGGGATCCGGCCCCCTTTTCCTCTGATTGCTATGTTACTCTATCATTTGAATGATTATTTCTGTTCTTCCGCTGCTGCCGGTTTTTCTTCCGCCGTCTTTCCTTCTGCTTCCGGCTTTTCCTCCGCGGCCTTGCTCTCTGCCGCAGTCTTTTTGGCTGCAGTCGTTTTCTTCGCGGCCGGTTTTTTGACTCCTTCTTCCGCCTTTTTAGCCGTGGTGGTCTTCTTGGCAGCCGTGGTCTTTTTGGTGGTGGTTTTTTTTGCTGCCGTGGTCTTTTTCGCCGCAGTCTCTTTCTTTGCCGCCGGCTTCTCTTCACCGTCAGCCGCTTTTACTTCCGCTGTCTTTTTGGCGGCCGGCTTCTTCGCTGCCGTCGTCTTCTTCGCGGCTGCTGTTTTTTTAGCAGCCGGTTTTTCTTCACCGTCTGCTTTCACTTCCGCTGTCTTTTTGGCAGCCGACTTCTTGGCGGCAGTCGTTTTCTTCGCGGTTGTGGTCTTTTTGGCGGCCGGTTTCTTTGCAGCAGACTTCTTCGCGGCTGTTTTCTTCTCTGTGGTCTCCTCTTTTACCGGCTCCGCCGCTTCTGCGTTCTCAGCCGCTGCCGGCTCTTCTGGCGCATTGGCTTCTGTATCTTTTTCCTCTTCCTTTTTCTTCAGGCCGAGGCTTTCTTTCAAGGCCTCAAACTGCTCTTTATTCAGTCCGCCGATCACCTCGGACAGGTCGATCTCTTTGCCGCGCACCGTGACCTTCCGCCCCTTCAGCGCTTCAGCTGCCTTGTCCCTTGTCCGGGTAGACGCAGATGTGACCTTTTCTACCAGTTCATCGCGGAAACTCTTGCCCTGCTCCGACAGATCCTTACCCAGTAACCTGGCCTGATCTGCTGTCAGCTCTCCGCGTTTGACCAGGCTCTCCAGGATCTCCTGCGATTTTCCGGCCAGATCTTTTGACTTATCGGCACCCAGACTCAGCACGCCCAGCCCGGCCAGTAAGACTTTCTTGATATTATCCGAAAAACGGATTTCTTCATTTGCCATAACTCTCTCCTCCGGTTTTCTGTAACACCATTATTTTCAGCCGGCGCCGTAATCCCCCGTCACGCAGCGCCGCATCGCGTACCTGTCCTGTATGCCGTCAGTCTTCGATCACGCGGGTCGCCCAGACAGCATTGGCATGGTCGACCATATTCCGGATGATCCCCAGGCCCGCACTATAGGCTTCGATTGTCTGATCATTACCGACATACAGAGCCACATGATAGACATATCCGTCTTTGGCAAAGAAGATCAGATCGCCCGGGATGGCATTGTCAACCGGGATCTACCGGCCGAATTCGGCCTGATTCTCTGCAACACGCGGGATCGTAATGCCGTAGATGCTGTACAGTCCCTGGACAAAGCTGGAGCAGTCACAGCCGTTCAGCAGATCAGTGCCTCCCCAGACATACGGATGTCCAAGGCACTGCTCGGCCGACTTGATGATCGCCTCCCGCACCGGATTGGTTGGCGTACCGGCCTTGATGGACGTAAGTGTATAATACGTCGCCTTGTTTTCCTCAGGTGCAACCAGCTGCGCACAGGTTTCGCAGGCTTCTTCGCCGCCTGCCTTCCGGATATCGGCCAGCGCAGCCGAACCCACATGCAATTTCTTCCGCTGCACAAATCCGCGTACATTGCCGGACTCGACATACACCCAGTCGTCATTGACCTCTGTGATCAGATAGGCGATTGTGCCTTCTCCCAGCGTTCCGCAGGCTCTGGCCTCCTTGTCCATTTCTTCCAGAATGCTGATATCTTTTCCGGCCGGGGTAACAGCCAGTTTGTCTATAACGGTCTGTTCCGCCGTACACTTTCTGTACAGGAACGCCTCATTCTCAGCCTCGGGAACCGTCAGGGTTGCCAGCGGATACGCACTCTCTACAGCTGCCCCCTGGCTGCCCGACTGTACCTGCTTTTCGGACGTCTGCCCGAAGGAAGCCAGGATCGCGTTTTTCTCTCCTTCCGGAACAAAGCTGTCTTTCCTGATGAAGCCACGGGCCCGGCCAGACTCTACATACAGCCAGTCATGGTCTACCTCCTCCAGAACATTGACAACACCGTTTGCCGGAAGATTGGCGATCACACGGGAACCATCCGAAATATCCTCATGCATCGGCATGGCAGTCTTCACAACCTGCGTATTCGCGGCAACCGTCCAGAAGCGGAAATCACGGGCCGGGACAGGCAGTGCCTGAATATGCTGCATGGCGATCAGCTCAGCGTTGGTTCTCCGCGGACGTTTGGCATTTTCAGCCTGCGCTTCCTTTGAAGCTCCTTCATCTTCGATGGGCTTAAAGGTGGCTTCGATCACCACATCGCCTTCCGGCATGGTAAAGGCTTCATCCTTGATACCTACTCCGCCTTTTGTAACCTTCCAGCCTTCAAACGTACTTTCCTTATCTTCTTTATGGATCAGGTGTACAACCGTGTCTTTTTTGATCTTGACAGCCGGATTGCTTTCCGGTGAAAACGGAACTTCGATCTTATTGCCTTCTTGATCGGCATAGGTCAGCACCACTGAACCTTTTCCCTCGCCGGCAAAGGTCACCTGACACGCAAAGAGTTTTTCTTCTTCCTCTTCTTCCTCTTCCTCTTCTTCCTCTTCGTCTTCTTTTTCTTCTTCGTCTTCTTTTTCTTCTTCGTCTTCCTCTTCGCCGTCTTTTTCTTCTTCTCCTTCCGGTTTTTCGCCTTCCGCGTCTGCACCCTCTGCGTCATCGCCTGACGCATTTTCATCTGCGCCTGACTCAGAGGAAGAGCCTGTCTCAGAAGGATCCGTCTCAGATGTACCTGTCTCAGATGTACCCGTCTCAGATGTACCTGTCTCAGATGTACCTGTCTCAGATGTACCCGTTTCGGAAGTACCCGTCCCGGAAGCACCTGTCTCGGAAGTACCCGTTTCTGTCGAAGTACCTGTCTCAGAAGTACCTGTCTCTGTCGAAGTACCTGTTTCTGTCGAAGTACTTGTCTCCGTCGGCGTCGGCGTCGGTGTTTCAGGCGCCGGCGTTGGCGTTTCAGGTACCGGAGACGGTGTCGGTGTCTCTGTCACGACAGGCGTCTCTTCAGCCAGAACAGTCAGCGGCTGCGCGCAGATCAGCGAACCAGCGATCAGCAGGACCGCCGCCATATGCCAGTGTTTTCTGATACGATTTGTTTTGTTATTCTTCATGCCAACTTACCTTCCGATGCGTCGGAATCACTCTCTTCCCTTACCGATTCCGTTTACTTCCCCGAGTAACTCTGTGTTTCTGCTTCAGACCTCGATCTGAATCTTCCTGCCTGTTGCTTCATATTTCTGGAATGCCACGCCCGCTGCCTGGAACATCATTTTGGAAGCGATGACAGCCGGTGTCTTATCATACTTGTCGCAGTCATAGATCACCGTCCGGATTCCTGCCTGAATGATCGCCTTGGCGCATTCATTACAGGGAAACAGCGAAACATACAGCTTCGCGCCTTCCAGGCTCCCCCCGCGGTAATTGAGAATGGCATTCAGTTCGCTGTGTGTGACGTAAATGTATTTTGTCTTGAGCGGGTCCTCGTCATCCCGGGACCAGGGAAACGCATCATCCGAACAGCCGCGCGGAAAACCGTTGTAGCCAATGGAAAGGATCTTGTTGTCGGCACTGACAATACAGCATCCCACCTGGGAGTTCGGATCCTTGGAACGCATGCCGGCCAGTTTGGCAACCGCCATAAAATACTCGTCCCAGGAAATATAGTCTTTGCGTTTGTCGCTCATAGTATGTACTCCTTGTCTGCTCAAACGATGCGCCTCGACTTCGTTGCACGCGTCTCGGCCGCGCGGATGCGCTGCAGGAGCGGAAATCCCGCACCGTTTACTTCGTTCCGAAGATACGGTCTCCGGCATCGCCGAGACCCGGCACGATATAGCCGATCTCATTCAGATGATCGTCCAGCGCCCCGACAATGATATCCACGTCCGGATGCTCTTTTTCCAGTTTTGCCAGTCCTTCGGGAGCCGCTATGATGCAGAGGAAGCGGATCTTCTTGCACCCGTGTTTTTTCAGCTGGCGGATCGCGTCGCAGGCAGAACCACCGGTTGCCAGCATAGGATCTACAACGAACACATCCCGTTCTTCAATGTCAGCCGGGAGCTTGCAGTAGTATTCGACCGGCTCCAGGGTATCATGATCCCGGTACATACCGATATGCCCGACCTTGGCCGCCGGGATCAGGGTCTGCATGCCGGGAACCATTCCAAGACCTGCACGCAGGATCGGCACGATCGCCATTTTCTTTCCGGAAAGCCGCTTGGCTGTTGTTTTTGCCATCGGAGTCTCAATCTCGACTTCCTTAAGACTCAGATCACGAGTGGATTCATAGCACTCCAGCATGGCGATTTCCGAAACCATTTCCCGGAACTCTTTTGTTCCCGTTCCGATTTCACGGATGATACCGATTTTGTGCTGGATCAGCGGATGATCCATGATCGTAACATTACCCATTGCTGTCTCCTTTCTGCTCTGCAGTAATCACCTGATGCCCCGCCGCCTTGATCAGACGGTTCATGATCGCCTGTCCCATCAGCGGTGTATAGAACGACTCCGAATAGATATAAGCTGTTCCTGCCTCGTCAAATCCGCGCAGGATCTCATACAGATGCTTTGCGATCGTCTCTTCTTCAGCCCTGCTGCCGATACACTGCACGTTCCCTTCCGGATACTCCCCGCGGCTTTCCTCCGTGCAGATCACGCCGGCTGTTTCTCCCGCCTGCAGGTGCGCATGGATCCGATTCCTTATTTCCGCATAAACCGCTGCCGGCTCTCCTTCGATGATCTTCAGGTCTCCCGCCGGCGCATAATGCCGGTAGCGCATGCCCGGCGCCTTCGGCGGCGTATTTGCGTCTGCTTCCGAAAGCAGCCCGGGATCCATCTTCACTTCCCCCAGGATCTCCCGCAGTTTTTCAGGCCCGAGATAACCCGGCCGCAGGATCACGGGAATGTCTTCCGTAAAATCTACGATCGTAGACTCTAGCCCGATCTTTGCCGGGCCGCCGTCCAGGATCATATCGATCCGGTCTCCCAGATCCTCCGCCACATGTTCCGCCGATGTCGGACTCGGCCTGCCGGACAGATTGGCACTCGGCGCAGCCACATAGCCGCCGGATGCACGGATAAATGCCTGCGCGATCCGGTTGTCGGGAAAACGCACGGCTACGGTTTCCAGTCCCCCCGTCGTTTCTTTCGGTACGATCCCGCTCTTTTGCAGGATGATCGTCAGAGGGCCCGGCCAGCAGCGGCTGATCAGCCGTTCGGCTTCTTCCGGGATCCCGCTCACCAGGAGATCCAGATCTTCTCTGTCCGCTATATGTACAATTAACGGGTTGTCCGAGGGACGTCCCTTGGCCAGATATATTTTTTTTGCCGCTTCCGGATCCAGTGCATTACCGCCCAGACCATATACCGTTTCGGTCGGGAATGCCACCAGGCCGCCGCTTTGCAGGATACTTCCCGCTTTATGGATTGCCTGAAGATCCGGACAGTCTTCTGTCATGGAAACGATCTCTGCCCGGCTCATTCCTGGCTGCCGTCCTCCTGCTGCGGGGTCGGCACATCCTCGTCGGTATCCGGACCTTCCGGACGATCCCGAACGATCTGCTGGATGCTCTTATACGAACTCATAAACTGACGCTGCAGCTTGTTGAATATATCCAGTGCACTGTTCAGTTCTTCCTGCACCGACTCCAGCTGCATGCGTCCCGCCGTATTTCGGTCATCGATCTCGATCTGTACATTATCCAGCCGTCTCTGTGCAGCACTTTCCGCTTCTTCCCGGATACGCTGTGCCTCTTCCTGTGCTTCCTCCAGGATCCGTTTCTGCTCCTCTTCGGTTTCCCGAATGATCTGCTTGGCCCGGATCTTGGACTCGTAGATCAGGCTGCCGATCGTATCGTAATTATCGACATAGGACTGGTATTTTTCCCGGATCGTGCGGTTCAGCTCTGCAATTTCCCGCTCTTTGGAAGCGATCGTTTCCTGCAGCTCCGCAATCTTCGCATCCCGGACGGTGATCTCCTTCTGAATGCCTGCCGCCGCACGCTTGGTGTTTTCCAGCTCCCGCAGGATCTGCGCCTTTTCCGCATGCGCGTTTTCCTTCATTTTCTGGAGTTCCGCCAGTACCTCTTCCTTGTCGTAACCGCCGAACTTCGTAGTTTTAAAGCGTTCTTCATCCCCCATGTTTTTCACCCCTTATACAGCGCGTAATCAACTTCTGCCGGTTACAGCCATTCATTCATAGTATTTTTTAATGATCTCCCAGATCGACTTGCGTTCCAGTCCCAGACGCCAGCAGGCTACCCCGGCCAGGTCATAGCGGGTAATGACCTTCATCTTTTCTTCCACGGATTTTTCATCTTCCGCCCAGATACTGTACCGGGCATTCTCGTCTTCCGAAGAACCGACATTCTGGCCTGCTTCGGAATCCCAGTGAAGCGAAATCCCATGGGCATCGGCCCAGGCATCTCCCTCATTCATGCCCATCGCCTCGCTCTGCGGCCGCTCCTCTCCGTATACCGTCGTCCATCCGCGTGTGTAGAAAGGAATACCGTTGATCAGCTGGTTCGCCGGCACCTCTTTCAGCGCATCCGTGATCCCCTGCTCCACAAAAGGAAGCGAGGCCACCGATCCGGCCGTTTCCGATCCCGCTGTATGCTCGTCGTATCCCATCAGCACGATATAGTCCACGGTCCTGGCCTGTTCTTTACGGTTATAGTACTGTGTGTACACCGGCATATAAGTATCTGTGGAGATCACGATCCCTTTTTCGTGGGCTGCCACACTCAGCTCCCGCAGGAACTGCAGATACTGCGGCGCGGTCGACTGTTCGATCGTTTCAATATCGATGTTGATGCCGTCCATACCGGTTTCCGCAGCAACCGCCAGCAGCTGGTCGATCACATGCGTCCGGTTTTCCCGGGTGACCAGGACCTCGCCGGCACTGTATTCGCTGCCGTATACATCCTGCAGACAGCCCCATACCTGCAGTCCTTTTTCATGGGCCGTATCGACATATTCCTTGGTGGCCAGCGACTCGATGTCTCCCGTATAGCCTTTAAAGGCAAACCACGTCGGGGAGATCGTATTGATGCCGGCTGCCCGCGCCACCAGCTCCGGCATAGCTTTATCGTCCTTCGACTGCATATACTGCCAGCCGAGAATAATCTTCTTATCCGATAAGAGATGCGGAAATACAAACTTCTCATCGGTTGTATGACTGATCGTTCCTTCCGGAGCCGGTTCAAACGACTCCTTCTGCAGATATCCGATCAGGCCGTCATTGGTAGCGACCCGGCACCAGGAATTCGCATTCTCCACCAGAACGACAATATCTCCCGGCTGCAGCTGGGCCAGCACCTCGCCTTTCTTATCCGGCCGGTTCCGCACAGCCGCATCCTGTGTGATGCGTTCTGCCGTGACATTGGCCCAGTCCGTACGTGCCACGACACGATACGGCTCCGCCAGGATTTCCATATCGATATCCGAATTCTCCCGGATGCAGTCTGCCGAGAGATACGGTACGCCATCCTTCAGGAGCAGCACGTTGCTGCCGTCATCCGGTGTCCAGGCAAGCGTGCCGGACGGAAGCGTCAGCAGCATCGTCATATCCTGCGGTTCCCAGTAAAAACTGTTGTTCAGACTGTTCCAGACTGTCGGATAATCGATATAGATCGTCCCGTTCTGCACCAGCCCTTTTACATCCAGGATCGTATCGTTGACCACCAGAGCCGCCTGCTCATCAGACGAGATCCCGTAATAGAGATTCAGATCCATCACCCGGTTGCTGGTGGATGCGCGTTCAAATAATACAACGGCCGCATATATGATGGCGATAACCGCAACGATCGAAAAAAGGATCGGCAGCGGAGACCGCTTCTTCCCCTTAGTACCGGCCTTCCCCATAAATACTCCTCCTCAGAAAAATCCAAACTATATTTTAGCATGTTCATAAAGCAAAGGCAAGATGCGGGAAGCACTGCCGTACGAAGATCCGGGGCGGCGCTGACGCACAGAGATACACTGCAGGGGACACTGCGCAAACCGTTGCGCCAGGCGCCTTTCCCCTCCTTCAGGATCTGTTGTAAAAACTGCGGACTTCTTTCTGTTTTTTGCATAAAACCGTTGTCAGGACAGATTCCGGCCGGTACCGTTATTTAAAAATCCCGAGGAATGCTGCAGCGAACGCTGCGTAAGAAAAAAACGAAATCAGAATACTGTTAAGTTGAAATAGAAAACATCCCGTCTGCGCGGCGGAAACACAGCCGCCGTCTGTCATTCATACTGTCTCTTTTGGAAATCACCGCCTTTCCGCGGTCCGGACAGCTCTGCCATGACACTATCAGTATACCAGATTTCCCCCTCCTGACAAGCACTTTTGCCAATTGCTTTTTCCCCGCATATATGCTATATACTGATTAAAGTGCCGAAAGTCTGACACTGCGGAATGCTTGCATTCCGGCAGGGGAGTGACTTTACGACATATAATCATTTCATACAACAACAGGAAAACAGGCAATGAAGATAGAAAAAATCAGCGAAAACCAAATACGCTGCACGCTGACAAGCGCGGATCTCAGCAGCCGGCAGATGAAGCTCAGCGAGCTGGCCTACGGTTCCGAAAAAGCACGGCGCCTCTTTCAGGATATGATGCAGGAAGCCGAGTACGAATTCGGTTTCACCTCGGACAACTCGCCGCTGATGATCGAAGCCATTCCGACCTCACTGGACAGCATCGTGCTGATCATTACCAAAGTGGAAGATCCGGAAGAGCTGGATACGCGTTTTGCCCGATTCACGAAATCCGATGAGACTGACACGCCGGCAGAGCCGCCCTCTTTCATCGGCGCCGATGATATTCTGGATCTTTTCCATAAGATCCGGGAAGCCGTGGGAAGCAAGAATAAAGATACCGGAAACGCCGCACCGGCCAAAAAGCAGGAGTCGGCAAAAGAAACGGCCGGCAGCAAAAAAGAGGCATCTAAGGAGACAACTCCGGTAAACCTGGTGCAGTCCTTCCGCTTCTCTTCCCTGGACGACCTGATTCGTGCGGCACAGAATCTGCAGACCGTGTACAGCGGCAGCAACACCGTGTATATTGAAGAAAAGCCCTCCAAAAGCTATCTGCTGATCCTGCATCAGTCAGACTGCACGCCGGAAGTCTTCAACCGGGTCTGCAACATGCTTTCCGAATATGGGATCAGTGAGAACTCCACACCGGTAAAAGAAGCCTGGACGGCCGAACACCGGCAGGTCCTGCTTGCAGACGACGCATTGCAGAAACTGGCTCGCCTGGGATAAGAAGAGAAAACAAAAGGGGCGTGTGAAAAAACGAAAGTTTTTTCATGCGTCCTTTTTACTTTCAAGAAAACACGACTATTCCAGTTAAAAAAGAGTATAATTCCCCCTACCCCATAAGATAGCGTTTTTGATATCTTACGCGGCTGTCTTGGATCGCATC
>JAIKYQ010000041.1 GCA_024683035.1 Eubacterium sp. | reverse complement strand
GGTGACCGGATCGCCTTCCATGGCTTCGAACAGAGCCTCGAAGTCGCCCTGCTGCAGCGGCAGGATCTTGTCCAGAGCGGTCTTTCTCTCTTCGACTGTATCGGAGCAGATCATCTCGCGGAATGCCGCAATACGGTCTTCCTCGAAGAACATATGCTCGGTACGGCACAGGCCGATACCTTCAGCGCCAAGCTCACGGGCTTTGGCCGCATCGGTCGGTGTATCGGCATTGGTACGGACCTTCATGGTGCGATATTTGTCCGCCCAGCCCATGATGCGTCCGAACTCGCCGGCGATGGTGGCATCGACGGTTTCGATCACACCGTCATAGATGTTGCCGGTGGAGCCATCCAGAGAGATGAAATCTCCTTCATGGAACTCTTTGCCGGCCAGCGTGAATTTCTTGTTGGCTTCGTCCATGATGATGTCGCCGCAGCCGGATACGCAGCACTCGCCCATGCCGCGGGCCACGACGGCCGCATGGCTGGTCATACCGCCGCGTACGGTCAGGATACCCTGTGCGGACTTCATGCCGGTGATGTCTTCCGGAGAGGTCTCCAGACGGACCAGAATGACTTTCTCGCCGCGATTCGCCCATTCCACGGAATCTTCCGCGGAGAAGACGATCTTACCGCAGGCAGCGCCAGGAGAAGCACCCAGGCCTTTTCCGATCGGTGTGGCTGCCTTCAGAGCGGCCGCATCGAACTGCGGATGAAGCAGCGTATCCAGATTGCGCGGATCGATCATGGCGACCGCTTCTTCTTCTGTGCGCATGCCTTCATCGACCAGATTACATGCGATCTTCAGAGCAGCCTGTGCGGTCCTCTTGCCGTTACGGGTCTGCAGCATGTACAGCTTGCCGTGCTCGACGGTAAACTCCATATCCTGCATATCTCTGTAGTGTTTTTCCAGCGTCTTGCAGACGTCGTTGAACTGCTTGAAGGCTTCCGGGAATTTCTCTTCCATCTGGGAGATGTGCATCGGGGTACGGACACCGGCAACGACGTCTTCGCCCTGTGCATTGGTCAGAAATTCGCCGAACAGACCGGAGTCGCCGGTGGCCGGATCACGTGTGAACGCCACACCGGTACCGCAGTCGTCGCCCATGTTGCCGAAGGCCATGGCCTGTACGTTGACGGCTGTGCCCCAGCTGTACGGGATGTCGTTGTCGCGGCGGTAGACGTTTGCACGCGGGTTGTCCCAGGAACGGAACACGGCTTTGACCGCGCCCATCAGCTGCTCTCTCGGATCATCCGGGAAGTCTGCGCCGATCTTGCCTTTGTATTCCTCTTTGAACTGGCCGGCCAGTTTCTTCAGATCGTCGGCATCCAGCTCGACATCCTGCTTCACGCCCTTTTCTTCTTTCATCTTGTCGATCAGCTCTTCGAAATACTTCTTGCCGACCTCCATGACAACGTCGGAATACATCTGGATGAAACGGCGATAGCAGTCCCATGCCCAGCGCGGATTGCCGGATTTCTCGGCGATGACATTGACGACTTCTTCGTTCAGACCAAGATTCAGGATCGTATCCATCATACCCGGCATGGAAGCGCGGGCACCGGAACGTACGGAAACCAGCAGCGGATTCTCTTTGTCGCCGAATTTCTTTCCGGTGATCTCTTCCATCTTGCCGATGTACTCTTCGATCTGTCCCTGGATCTCGGCGTTGATCTCGCGGCCGTCTTCATAATACTGTGTGCAAGCTTCTGTTGTGATCGTGAAGCCCTGCGGGACCGGCAGGCCGATGTTGGTCATCTCAGCCAGGTTCGCGCCTTTGCCGCCGAGCAGCTCACGCATGTTGGCATTTCCTTCGGTAAACAGATATACCCACTTGTTTGCCATACTTGTTATACCCTCCTAATCATAATTCTGCTGTGACGATTCGAATAAATTATATCGTATCGTCTTCTCTCATTCAAGAAAGGCAATACCTGTTTTTAACAGATATTGCCTTTAAAACAATGCTTATGCGTTCGCAATCACACCGAAGTCTGCCTTCAGGGATGCGCCGCCTACCAGACCGCCGTCGATATCCGGCATGGCAAACAGTTCTGCCGCATTGCCGGCATTGACAGAGCCGCCGTACTGGATACGGATCGCTTCGGCTGTCTCTTCGTCATAGATCTCCGCGATCAATTTGCGGATCTCACCACAGACTTCCTGCGCCTGCTCGTTCGTGGCTGTCTTGCCGGTTCCGATCGCCCAGATCGGCTCATAGGCGATGACCGCTTTCATAGCCTGCTCTTTGGTCACGTTCTGGAAGCCGACCTTGACCTGCATGCGGATCCAGTCCATGGTGATGCCCTGCTCGCGCTGTTCCAGCGTTTCGCCGCAGCACATGATCGGGGTCAGGCCGTGTTCAAAAGCTTTCAGGACTTTCTTGTTGACATCTTCGGATGTCTCGCAGAAATACTCTCTTCTTTCGGAATGTCCGAGGATGACATATTTCACGCCTGCGTCTACCAGCATGGCCGGAGCGATCTCGCCGGTGTAGGCACCCTTTTCCTCGAAGTACATATTCTCAGCGGCAACGGCTACGTTCGTGCCTTCCACAGCCTTCACGACCGGAACGATATCGATCGCCGGAACACCATAGACGATATCCGCGTCTGCGCCCGCCACCAGCGGCTTCAGCGTCTCGACAAGGGCGACTGCCTCTGTCGGTGTCATGTTCATTTTCCAGTTGCCCGCAATGATTTTACGTCTTGCCATAATATCCTCCTTA
>JAIKYQ010000031.1 GCA_024683035.1 Eubacterium sp. | reverse complement strand
GCGGGAGTGCCGACCGGACGGACAGCATTATCCGGAGTCTGCAGAAGGACATGCCCAAACTGGAAATACTCGGGGATACAGACAGGCAGCACGGGCCTAAGGTGCTGGCCCTGTACCGGTATGCGATGGAAAAACAGGCCGATTTTGTGTTTCAGACAGATTCCGACGGGCAGACCGCAGCAGAAGAATTTGCGGCATTCTGGGATTTGCGGGAGCAGTATGACGGGATCTTTGGCTGCCGCACAGTCCGCGGAGACGGAAAAAGCCGTGCTCTGGTCGAGCGCGTGGTCTGTTTCATGCTGCGGCTGTATTTTGGGGTTCGTGTGCCGGATGCCAATGCGCCGTTCCGGCTGATACGCACCGCCGTACTGGCCAGATATATCGGAAAGCTGCCGTCGGATTACGCTCTGCCCAATATCATGCTGACAGCCTGGTTTGCACATGAAAAAGAACGGATCACGTTCCGGGAGATCACGTTCCGGCCGCGGCAGGGCGGGACGAACTCCATCAATATCCGGCGGATCCTCGGGATCGGCAGACAGGCACTGAAAGATTTCAGGAGATTCCGGAAGGATATGCGTTCCTGAAAGGATCAGCGCACAGGGTACGGGGTTTCGTGTACAGAGCACGGATTTCTGCGTACATACAGGGGGAAATTTTGATCAGGAAACTGCTGGAAAAATATAAAGATATCATCGCTTATCTGGTGTTCGGCGTACTGACCACGGTGATCAATATCGCCGTGTATGCGCTGGCGGCACATGTGCTGTCCATGCCCACGGTGCCGGCCACCGTCCTGGCCTGGATCGCAGCCGTTCTGTTTGCCTATCTGACGAATCGGAAATGGGTGTTTCACAGTGAGGCCACCGGACGGACGGAGATCCTGAAAGAAATTGTCCGGTTTTTTGCCGCCAGGCTGGCAACCGGCATCTTTGACTGGGTGTTTATGTATGTGACGGTCGACCGTCTGGCATGGCCCGATGTGGCCATGAAAGTGATCGCCAATATCGTCGTGATCGTTGGAAACTATGTGCTGAGCAAAGTACTGGTTTTCAAAAAGAAAAAAGAAACGTCCGGAAAAGAAACTTAAGAACGGTCTTTTACAGAAGCATCTTCGGATGCTTCTTCTGCTGCCTCGTCCGGTGTCCGGTCCGGAGCACCCTTTCCTTTCAGGTGCCCGGCAACCATGGTCATGGCATATAACAGGACGGGAACGGCGATCGTACAGAATACAGCGCCCATCAGAAGTCCTTTGGCATACGGACGGTTCAGCAGGGCGAAGACCAGTGTGGAAGCATACAATCCCACCAGCAGGAGGATCCCGACGAGAGCCACGATCCGGCGGGCTGTCCAGGGAGCTTTTTTTTCATCTTTTTTTTCTGTACGCATCATGAATTCCTCACAGATTCTTCACAAATTAAGGGTATTATAGGCGGTACTTCCGGTATAGTAAAACGGTATTCCTGTATTGTAAAGGGAATACAGGAAAAAAACAAGCGTGAAGAGTCTATCTGTGTTATAATGAAAAGCTGTAAACGCACACTGCACGGTTGCCGTATGAAAAAAAGACGGGTCGGGAGGAAGCATGGCAGAGAAGCTTTGGGTAGAGCAATTCATAAAAGAAATAGAAAAAGAGGACCGCGAAAAGATCCTGGAAGAGGCTATCGCCGAAGAAGGACTCACCGAAGAGAATGCACTGCGCCGGCAGTTTTTTGAGGACCGTTACGAGTTCAATCCCAAAAGCAAGCTGATGGTCGATCATCTGATCAGGGGATGGATGTCCATGGCCTACCTGGCAAATGAGTCTAAAAGCCTGTTCGGAAAGAGCCGGGTCGAAAAGGAAAAAAAGAAGATCCGTGCCGATCTGGCGCTGGACGTGATCCAGAAATATGGAAAACTGGGTGAAGAGATCATGTACGGCGAATATTACAACGCGGCCTGTCTCTATATGAAACTGTGCGATGAAGACAAGACATACGGAGCGATCCTTCTTGGACTCGGCCGTATGAAACCCGCCAAACTGATCGAAAAGATTGCCGCTGATATCTACCGGGTCGCCTATGAGCTGCCGGAAGAAGTCGGCATGAAGGAAGAGATGGCGGTTTTCAGCAGAGCGCTGACCGATGCGTTCTGCGATGTGCACCGCAAAGAAAGGAACCTGCTTCTCGGAAGGATACCCGGAAGAAGAACGGAATCCTGACCGCAGATATTTAAATTGCAGTAGAAGGGAACACTATGCCACAGAATAACAATCAGAACAACAATCCGGGCGGCCCCGGCGGCAACAACCGGCAGACTTTATGGATGATCATGCTCTGTCTGCTGATCAGCGTTGCCATGTTTGCCTTTTTCGGCGATTCGCTCGGCGGAGCCCGTTCCAGAGAAATCACGTATGACCGTTTCGTGGAAATGGTGCACGAAAAGGAAGTAAAAAAGGTTTCACTGGAAGACGGCAATGAGCTGATCGTCACGCCGAAGGACCAGCCGCTGGACGGCGTGGAGCTGACCTATAACGTAGTACTCGTAGGCGATGAAAACGGCCTGAACGAATTGCTTGCAGATACGGATATCGAGTATTCCAAGAAAGCGCCGAATGTCGGGGCAGAGATCGCTTCTGCCATTGCCAGCATTGCGATCCCGCTGATCATCATGCTGCTGGGCCTGCGGTTTGTGATGGGATACATGAACAAAAGCGGCGGCGTCATGGGCTTCGGCAAAAGCCGGGCCAAATCCTATGTGCAGAAAGACACGGGCGTAACCTTTGCCGATGTGGCGGGGGAAGAAGAAGCCAAAGAGTCCCTGCAGGAGGTCGTGGAGTTTCTGCACGATCCTACCCGGTATATCCAGATCGGAGCCAAACTGCCGAAGGGCGCCCTGCTCGTCGGACCTCCCGGAACCGGTAAGACGCTGCTGGCCAAAGCTGTTGCCGGCGAAGCAAAAGTGCCGTTTTTCTCACTGTCCGGTTCTGAATTTGTGGAAATGTTTGTCGGTGTCGGCGCTTCCCGTGTAAGGGATCTGTTTGAGGAAGCGAAAAAATCGGCGCCGTGCATCATCTTTATCGATGAGATCGACGCGATCGGAAAAACCAGAGACACGCATTTTGGCGGCAATGACGAACGGGAACAGACCCTGAATCAGCTGCTGGCGGAGATGGACGGCTTCGACAGTTCCAAAGGACTGCTGATCCTGGGGGCTACCAACCGTCCGGAAGTGCTGGATCCGGCTTTGCTGCGGCCGGGCCGCTTTGACCGCCGGATCATTGTCGACCGTCCGGACCTGAAAGGCCGGATCAACATCCTCAAGGTACATGCGAAAAAGGTGCTGCTGGACGATACGGTCGATTTTGAAGAGATCGCGCTGGCCACTTCCGGTGCCGTCGGTTCCGATCTGGCCAATATGGTGAACGAAGCGGCGATCCTGGCGGTCAAATACGGCCGGAAAGCCGTATCGCAGTCCGATCTGCTGGAAGCCGTGGAAGTTGTCCTGGTCGGCAAGGAAAAGAAAGAGCGGGTCCTGAGCAAGGAAGAGCGGAAGATCGTGGCCTATCACGAAACCGGCCACGCCCTGGTCAGCGCCCTGCAGAAGGATGCGGAGCCCGTGCAGAAGATCACGATCGTCCCGCGTACCATGGGGGCTCTGGGTTATGTGATGCAGGTTCCCGAAGAAGAGAAGTACCTGAACAGCAGGAATGAGCTGAAGGCTATGATCACCGGTATGCTGGCTGGGCGCGCAGCGGAAGAGATCGTATTCGGGGATGTAACGACCGGTGCTTCGAACGATATCGAGCGGGCCACCAAGATCTGCCGTGCCATGGTGACACAGTACGGCATGTCTGAAAAGTTCGGTCTGATGGGGCTGGCAGAACAGGAAAATCAGTACCTCGGCGGAAAAGCCTATCTGAACTGCGGAGACGAGACGGCAACAGAAATAGACCATGAGGTCATGAAGATGCTGCACGACTCGTATGAAGAAGCAAAGCGGCTGCTGACGGATAACCGGGATGCCCTGGACCGGCTGGCCGG